>NZ_JBQFLY010000007.1:0-209435 GCF_056531545.1 Ruegeria sp. N10
CCATCCCATGCCAGCTCGTCCTCTTCTTGTTTTGAGGGCAGAGTGACACTTCTGCTTTGCTTACGGGTGACATTTTAGCTTTGCGGCTACAGTCATATAACGTATAATTGGTATTATGGTAAAATAGTAGGACTTGTAATACGGAACGCAAGCCAACACTTTGAAAACACTGTAACGAACCTGCCCGGAATACGCATGGAGCTTGAGAACAAAACTATCGTTATCACCGGCGCTGCCCAAGGCATTGGTCGTGGTCTTGCAGAACGGTTTTCCCATGAAGGAGCACGTGTTGTTTGCTCGGATGTCGATATCGCTGGTGCTAAATTGGTTGCGGAACAAACCGGTGGTCAGGCGTATCCCTGCGACGTTTCCAGCGAAGCGCAGATCAAGAATCTCATTGATTTTGTAGAAGAAACTGTCGGTCCAATTGACCTGTTTTGCGCAAATGCCGGAATTCTGACGCTTGGTGGTCTCGATGTTGCGGACGAAGATTGGGATCGGATCTGGAAGATCAATGTAATGTCCCATGTTTGGACTGCCCGCCATCTGGTTCCACGCATGGTTCGTCGCGGCGGCGGATATATTATGATAACTGCGTCTGCGGCAGGTTTGCTGAACCAACCTGGTGCAGCCCCGTATGGGGTTACTAAACACGCCGCTGTAGGATTTGCCGAATGGCTTTCGCTGACATATGGCGCTGAAGGATTGAAAGTCTCGGTCCTGTGTCCGCAGGCTGTGCGTTCAAGAATGACCGAAGGACATGAAATCTCAGTAGCTTCGATTGATGGAATGCTCGAGCCCAGCGATGTGGCTGACTCCTGCGTACAAGCTATTAGAAATCAACAATTTTTAGTTCTACCTCATCCACAAGTCGCTGACTATTTGCAGTTCAAGGCGGCTGACTATGACCGGTGGCTAAGTGGAATGCAGAAGTTAAATCAGAGATTTATAGACAACACTTAAGGTTGCGCGCGAACTCTGCGCATCAATCCTTCCTGTGCAACAGATGCAACAAGTGAACCGTCCTCGGAATAGATCGATCCACGGTTAAAGCTGCGTCCCTGCCCCGTCCACGGCGAATCCATCACGTACAGATGCCAGTTCTGAAAATTCACCGGCGCGTGAAACCATAGCGCGTGGTCCAGACTTGCGCCGTTGAACTCTCCGCTAAACCAGCTCAGACCGTGAGGCCGCAATCCAGAGGACATCAGGTTCATGTCAGACGCATAAGCCAGCAGTAAGTGCTGCGTTCTGGCATCGACCGAAGCGGCAGCGGGCATACGAAACCAGGTCTGGTTTCGATCATCAGAGACTTTCGGTGTGAATGGGTCCAGATGATCGACTTCCCGGACCTCGATCGGGCGTTCGCGCAGCAATTCGCCCCTCAACCTTTCGGGAACACGTTCAACGTATGTTTTACGCAATTCAGATCGGGACGGGTACGTTTTTGGTGCGTTCACGACGGGCATCGGATGCTGATGGTCCCAGCCTTCGTCCCGGACATGAAAGGACGCCGACATGTTCAGGATTTGTTTTCCATGCTGAATTGCAACCACGCGGCGGGTTGTGAAAGAACCTCCGTCTCGCGCTCGATCAACTTGATAAATAACGGGTTTCTCAGGATCGCCCGGGCGAATGAAATAGGCGTGCAGCGAATGACACAACCGTTCTTCAACAGTTCGATATGCCGCAGCCAGCGCTTGCGCAATGACCTGCCCGCCAAATATGCGTGTTGGCGTTTCACCGCCCGACCCCGTCCCGCGAAACAGATCGACCTCAAGCCGTTCAATATCCAGAAGATCCAGTAAGATACGTTCCGCTTCGGTCATCGTCTGCTCGCAAGTTGTGTCGTCCGGCACCGGGTATCAGTACAGGGGAAATCATTCAATCATGGCCGCATGAACCAGCGCCTTGAGTTCGGCACGGGATGGGTACGAACTTGACGGGGACAATTGGGTAAAGAAAATCGCCGTCAGGTCATTCTGCCAGTCAATCCAGAAATAGGTCGACGCCATTCCACCCCAACTGAAATCCCCGATAGAGCCGGGAACCCTTACCAGACCGGGATTCAGAACAACCGCACCGGCCAGCCCAAAGCCCATTCCTTCCATCGGTTGCTCTGCAAAACTCTGCGGACCCATTGATGCAATGTCGCCGGGAAGGTGATTGCGCATCATGAAATCAACTGTTTTCGGACCAAGTATACAGCACCCGTTCCCGGCCCCCCGGTTTCGAAGCATGTCCGCGAATTTTGCATAATCATCAATCGTCGAGATCAGACCGCCACCGCCGGAAAAGGTCGTCGTGTTTTCGAACGGGGATTCTAGGTGGGAATCGAATAGTCTCAGGCTTTCGCTGCCGTGATCCGCGGAATTCAGCGCCATCGCGTCGCCAGCCAATGGGGTGTAGAGCGATGCGAAACGATCCCCTGCCCCAGCGGGTACGGAATAACCTGTTTCTCGCATGTCCAGCGGCTCAAGGATTTCGCTTCGAAAGAACTGCTCCAATGACTGGCCCGAGACCACCTCGATCACACGACCCAGCACGTCAATACCGACCGAGTATTCCCAGCGTGTGCCGGGCTGAAACGCCAGTGGCAGCCCTGCCAGATCGCGCACAATATGTTCCAGAAGCCCCTGATTGGGTTTGAAAATAAGGTCTCGTTCATCCATCGCATGGGGTAAAAGCCCAGGGTTGAACGGATAGCTTAACCCACTGGTATGCGTCAGTAACTGATGCAGAGTGGGAGACGGTGCAGCCTCGGTCTGATCCAGTCTCTCCGCCCCCGGTACCAGCGCGTGCATATCTTTGAATTCAGGTAGAAATTCAGAAACAGGCGCGTTCAGGTGAACAAGTCCACGTTCGACCAATGTCATCAACGCGACTGATGTGACCGGTTTGGTCATGGAATAAATGCGCACCAGCGTGTCGCGTTGGAATGGCCGGCCAGTCTCCAGACTGCTGACACCACTGGCATGAAAAAAGGCTTCGTCCCCTTTGTGGCGCAGCAAAAAGGATGATCCGGCATATTTGCGCTGCTCAACATAGCTCTCCATCCAATGGCTAAGCCGATCCAGCCGGGTTTGATCAAACATGGATTGCCTGTGGGACATTTAGATATTTCCGTTCGGTGTTAAGCAGTGACTGTTTAAGCTTGTGACCTGAAATAACAGCAAAAAGCTGCGTGTTGCAGAGAAATTCGTGATCAGACTTCCTCAGCGTGCCTCACAATGAAATGTTAGACTGATTTCGACGCAGATTCGCCTGAAGTTCAATGAACAAGATTTCAAGGGACCGAAACGGAGGAACCCTATGACGCGGACCATAGATTTTATTTACGATTTTTGCAGCCCGAACGCGTTTCTCGCCCATAAAATGCTCCCCGATCTTGCCGAGCGCTATGACGTAAGCATTACTTATGTTCCTGTCCTGTTGCCTGCGGTGTTCAAAGCGACGCATAACCAAAGCCCGTTTCAGGCATATTCCGAAAACCGCCAGAAAACGGCCTATTTGACGCATGATCTGCATAGGTTTGCCCGCCGTCGTGGGCTGAGCTTTCATATGAGCCCGCATTTTCCGATCAATACCAAACTTGCCATGCGAGGCGCGTGTTTTTCTAATGGAAAACCTTGGGAAGTCAAATATATAAACGCGATTTTTGATGCTATTTGGGTACATGGTCAGAAGGCGGACGAGATCGGTGTCCTAACGGATATTCTGAACGAAAACGACTTGCCCGTTCGCAAAATTCGCGAAGCCATGACAAGTCCCGACGTTAAACTGAAACTGAAAGAGAAAACTAAATCGTCGGTTCGGCGTGGCGTGTTTGGGGTTCCCAGCATGTTCACCGGGGCCGAATTGTTTTTTGGAAAGAACAGTCTGCCAAACCTTGAAGTTGAGCTTTCAAGGCAAGATAGTGACATAAAAACAGCTTGATAGGTCGTCACTCTAATGTGGACTCAAGAGCTTTCAGGCCGTGCTGGGCGAATATAGGAACATATGCGCCAAAAGCCTTTGCGCGGTCGGGGTCTGACGCATTCCCATCCAGCGCGCGTTTGTAGACACCCTGTAGAATGCCCGCCATACGAAAGAAATTGAAGCCCAGATAAAAGCCGAAATTGTCTATGCCATCCAGGCCTCGACGTTTGCAGTATTGGGCAATGAATGCCTCATCGCTGGGCAGGCCCAGACTATTTCGATCCACACCTGCCAGCCCCCGGCCCTGTTTTCCCGGCGGCAACTGCCATTGCATGATTACTGCGGCAAGATCCGAATAAGGGTGACCGATCGTTGACAGTTCCCAATCCAGCACCCCGATACAATCCGCCCGGTTTGGCGCGAACATCAGGTTGTCGATGCGGTAATCCCCGTGCACCAGCGTGCGCTGCCCGTCATCGGCCGGTACCGAGGTTTCGAGCGCAGTGGCCAGTGCATCCATTTCCGCAATGGCCGAGGTTTCGGACGCGCGGTATTGCCTGGTCCAGCGAGCGATCTGACGCTCGTAATAGTTGCCAACCGGCCCATAGTCAGACAGGCCAACGGCATCGATATCCATCATATGCAGCTGGGCAAGAACCCTGTTCATCTCGTCAATGATGGCGGCGCGAGTTTCGTTGCTTTCTTTGGGCAGGGTTGGGTCTGGAAACACCCTGCCCTGCAAACGCTCCATCACATAAAAGGCCGAGCCGATGACGCTGTCGTCTTCACACAGCAGATACATCTTGGGCACCGGAACCTCGCTTCCGGCAAGGGCGCTTTGAACCCGAAATTCGCGATCAACGGCATGTGCCGATTTCAGCAATATTCCGGCGGGTTTTCGGCGCAGCACATAGGCTTTCTCCGGCGTGCGTAACTCAAACGTCGGGTTGGATTGCCCTACGTCAAATTTCCTCGCCTCCAATGGCCCGTTGTAGCCGGAAAGATGCGCTTTCAGATACGTATCTACGGCTGCCAGATCCAGATTAGTCTCGGTTTTCATTGGCTGTCTTCCCGTCACAGGGCCTCGGCAAAGATGTTTCCGGCGGTCACAACGTTGATCCCACCCGAAACCGGGATCACTGCGCCTGTCACATAGCTGCCGCCGCGACCGCACAGGAACAACATACAGCCTGCAATATCCTCGTCCCGTCCGACGCGACCCAGAGGTACAGACTTGCCAACCCGTTCTCTGGTATCCTCATCGGCTGTCGCAAAGGCAGTCATGCGCGACACAAACGGCCCCGGCGCCAGCGCGTTCACTGTGATGTGGTGCGGTGAAAGTTCCTTGGCCAAGACCCTGGTCAGGTGCAAAACAGCAGCCTTTGAGGCCGAATAGCTGTAGGCCCCATCGCCCATAGGGACTTCACCCATGACTGACCCCACATTGACAACGCGCGCCGGGTCTTCGGCGGTGGCTGATTTCATTAGCATTGGCAAAAGCCGCTGGGTTAGTTCGAATACCCCTGTCACGTTGACAGACATGACCTTTTCCCATGCATCGTAGGGAAACTGCCCCAAAGGGGCACCCCAGGACACCCCCGAGTTGTTCATCAGGATGTCCAGTTTTTCCGTACGCTCCTGAATGTCTGAGACCAGCTTGCCTATACCGGCTGCGCTGCCAATGTCACCGGCAAAACCTTCGGCGCTGCCCGGCACGTCCAGCGCGTTCAGTTCTGCGGCGACCTCGGCACAGGCGTCTCCTTTTCTTGAGGCAATGAGCACGCGCGCGCCGGCCCGTACCAGCGCCTCGGCTGCCATGCGGCCAATACCTGTCGCTCCACCTGTTACCAAAGCGGTTTTGCCGTGAAGCGAAAAGAAGGTGTCGGGGGTCATTTTGTGCTCCTCAGTTTCTTTGGCACCAGTTCATCGTGATACATATTGCGTTCCTCTTGCCGTTGCGGCAGGCGTTGGACCGTAGCGTTGACAAAAAACCATGCTGCACCAAAACTTCCTCGACACAAAGTACAGGCAGATCAGAGGCGGTATGCAAGCATTACTCAGCGTCGCACCGGGCGGTCCCGAAACCCTGGAGCTTACGACCCTACCCGACCCGAAACCGGGCAAAGGTCAGCTTTTGATCGGTGTGAAAGCAGCGGGCGTGAATTTTCCGGACACGTTGATTATCCGCGATCTGTACCAGATGAAGCCGCCACGGCCTTTTGCTCCGGGCGGTGAAATTGCGGGTGAAGTTCTGGCTGTGGGCGAAGGCGTCAATGGACTTAAGCCAGGCGACCGTGTTTTGGCCCTAACCGGGCATGGTGGGTTTTCGACCCATGTCACACTCAAGGCGGACACTGCAATCCGAATTCCTGATGCGATGCCCTATGAAGATGCCGCCTGTTTCATTTTCACCTACGGCACGTCCTACCACGCGTTGAAGGATCGGGCGGAGATTCAACCCGGTGAAACCCTGTTGGTACTGGGTGCCGCCGGAGGTGTGGGGTCAGCCGCCATTGAACTGGGCAAAGCCATGGGTGCCAGGGTGATCGCGGCCGTTTCATCACCTGAAAAGGCCGAATTCTGTAGCCAGATTGGTGCCGATGACGTGGTGATTTACCCGCGCGACATGGACAAGGATGCGCAAAAAGCCTTCTCAACCGAAGTTAAGAAACTCGCAGGTTCTGATGGCGTTGACGTCGTCTACGACGCCGTTGGGGGTGCGCTGGCCGAACCGTCCCTGCGCAGCATGGCTTGGAACGGTCGTTACCTTGTCGTCGGTTTCCCAGCGGGCATTCCGCGGATTCCCTTGAATCTGGCCCTTTTGAAAGGATGTCAGATCGTTGGTGTGTTTTGGGGCGCGTCAGTATTCCACGATCCAATCGGCCATGCTGACAACGTCAAGAACCTGTTCGATCTGTACAGAGCCGGGAAAATCAAACCCCGAATTAGCGCCCGGTTCCCGCTTGCCTGCGCGCACGAGGCGCTTGAACAATTGTCGCAACGATCCGTTCTGGGAAAAATCGTTGTCACGATGTCGGTAAGTTAAGGCCGGGAATAAAATGGCGGCCCGCTTCGCACACCGGTTTTTCGACTGTACTCGATCCGGCAAAGGCAGGTAGACAACCCAACCTCAAGGCGTCTATGTACCATTAATGGGGATCGTGAAGACATGCACAACGTTTTGGTATTGAATGGCCCAAACCTCAACCTGCTTGGCACACGGCAGCCCGAGGTTTACGGCAGCACCACTCTGAAGATGATCGAGGAAGATTGCCTGCGCCATGGTGCGTCCATTGGCCTTGAAGTCTCGCATCTGCAATCCAACCATGAGGGTGTGTTAATTGATGCGATCCATGGCGCACGCGGTGCGCAGGATGGCCTTGTGATCAATGCGGGGGCGTTCACACACACGTCGGTTGCGTTGATGGATGCCATCGCGTCAGTTGAACTGCCGGTTGTCGAGGTTCACCTGTCCAACATCCATGCAAGGGAAGCATTCCGGCACAAGTCCTATATCGCGCCTGTCGCTCTGGGGCAGATCTGTGGATTTGGCGCCCAAGGTTATGTTCTTGCACTGGACGCACTGGCCGCCCATCTGAAAGCAGGTGATACGGCATGACCCTCAGGGAATATCTGCGATTTGTCAGCTATGCCAAAACCCTGGAAGACCTGTGGGATGCGCATTGCCGACAAATGGCGGAATACGGGCTTGATCGTTTAATCTACGGCCATACGCAATACAGGACGGCAACCTCATTGGGCGATCCAGAGGATTTTGTCATCCTGACCAATCATAACCGCGCCTATGTGGACGGTTTCATCAAGGACGGTTTGTATTTTCACGCCCCCATGTTGAAATGGGCGCTGGACAATGAAGGCGCCGCCAGCTGGAGAATGTTGCTGGACATGCACTCTCGCGGGTCGATGACCGATAAAGAGCGCGAAGTTTTCGAGTTCAACAAGTCCATGGGTGTTGTTTCTGGTTACACCATCAGCTTCAACTCAGTCTCGGTGCGCTCCAAAGGGGCGATTTCCTTGTCCGCCAAGGAAGGGATGAGCCAGGAAGACATTGACGCAATCTGGCAGGAGCACGGCGAAGATATTCTTTTGATGAACAACGTTGCGCATCTGAAGATCCTGACCTTGCCTTTCAACCCTCCGAACCGGGCCCTGACAAAGCGTCAGCGCGAGGCGTTGCAATGGGTCGGTGACGGCAAAACCACGCAGGACATAGCCCTGCTGATGGGCCTGACAGCGGCAACTGTCGAAAAGCATCTTCGACTCGCCCGTGAGGCGTTGTCGGTCGAAACGACGGCTCAGGCTGTTTTAAAGGCATCTTTGCATAATCAGATGTTCATTATGGAAGTTTAGGAGTGTTTTTGTGACGCCATCCAGCGTCAGTTTACCCTAGGTAAGGAAATCACTACTTTTCAAATCTAACCTAAAAGTTGCAAAGTGAGAGTGTTCCGTGAGTGGTGGCTTTAGCCAGGGAACATTCGATTGGATCTTTGCGATTTCAAAGCTCTCCAATCACTCTGACAAGGGGGCGCCTATTCGTCCGCGTACCTGTGTCGGAATTTTGGGGGGCCTCGACCATCCCCATCATGCGGGGCCCTCCAATCCTTCACTTCTTTGCCAATTCTATGATGTACCACTAACAAAAAAGGGCTACGCAATGCGTAACCCTTTCATTTTGTTCAGCAAGGCCCCAGTCGGAGCCATTCTTTAGCCCTGAGCGGCTTTTGCGACTTCGGCAGCGAAGTCTTCTTTTTCCACAACGATGCCTTCGCCAACTTCCAAGCGAACGAAGCCGGTGATGGTTGCGCCTGCTTCTTTTGCAGCGGCTTCAACGGTCAGATCAGGGTTCACAACGAATTGCTGGCTCAGCAATGTCGATTCGGCGACGAATTTCTTCATGCGGCCTTCGATCATCTTCTCGATCACCTGCTCCGGCTTGCCGGATTCGCGGGCGATGTCCATCTGAACCTGCTTTTCCTTCTCGACAATTGCCGGGTCCATGTCGGCCTCAGATAGGGCAGCCGGGTTCACAGCGGCGATGTGCATCGCAACCTGCTTGCCGATAGCCTCATCACCACCCGACAGTGCAACCAGCACACCGATTTTGCCCATGCCGTTGGTCGCAGCGTTGTGCACATAAGACACAACAGTGTCGCCCGACAGCTTGGCCATGCGGCGCACCGACATGTTTTCGCCGATGGTGGCGATCTTGTCGGTCAGAGTGTCGGCAACGCTTTTGCCGCCCAGATCAGCAGCCAGCAGTGCTTCGATGTTGTCCACACCTTCAGCAGCGTTTGCGATCTTGCCGACCATTTCCTGGAACTCAGCGTTTTTAGCAACGAAATCGGTTTCCGAATTCACTTCGACAGCAACACCGTTGCCACCGCTAACGTGAACAGCAACCAGACCCTCTGCCGCGGTACGACCAGATTTTTTGGCTGCTTTGGCCAAGCCTTTGGTACGCAGCCAGTCAACGGCGTCGTCCATGTTGCCGCCGGTTTCGGTCAGCGCTTTTTTTGCGTCCATCATGCCTGCGCCGGTCGAGTCGCGCAGTTCTTTAACCATTGCTGCTGTGATTGCCATCTTTTGGCTCTCCTCAATTCAAACGGAATTGGGGCAGGTCATACCCTGCCCCATATGTCATTTACGTGACGGGCAGCTTACGCTTCGGCAGGGGCTTCTGCGGCTTCTTCCGCAAGAGCTTCTTCAACCGGAGCTTCTTCGAATGCGCCTAGGTCTACGCCTGCTGCGCCCATCTGTGCGGTCATGCCGTCCAGAGCGGCGCGTGCGACCAGATCGCAGTACAGAGCGATTGCGCGTGCTGCGTCGTCGTTGCCGGGGATGATGTAGTCAACGCCGTCGGGCGAGCAGTTGGTGTCGACAACAGCCACAACCGGAATACCCAGTTTGTTGGCTTCTGCGATGGCCAATGCTTCTTTCTTGACGTCGATGACGAACAGCAGGTCCGGAACGCCGCCCATTTCGCGGATACCACCTAGCGACGCCTGAAGTTTGCCCTGGTCACGTTCCATGCCCAGACGCTCTTTCTTGGTCAGGCCTTCTGCGCCCGATTCCATGGCTTCGTCGATCTGGTTCAGACGGTTGATCGACTGGGAAACGGTTTTCCAGTTGGTCAGCGTGCCGCCCAGCCAACGGTGGTTCATGTAGTACTGAGCCGACTTTTCGGCCGCTTCAGCGATCGGGCCAGCGGCCTGGCGCTTGGTACCAACGAACAGAATGCGGCCACCTTTTGCGACGGTGTCACGAACAGCCTGCAGAGCCTGATCCAGCATCGGAACGGTCTGGGTCAGGTCCATGATGTGGATACCATTGCGCGAGCCGTAGATGAACGGGCCCATGCGGGGGTTCCAACGCTGTGTCTGGTGACCAAAGTGAACGCCAGCTTCCAGCAGCTGACGCATGGTGAACTCGGGAAGAGCCATGCAATTTTCCTTTTCCGGTTTACGCCTGGGCGGGGGTGAAAGAAGCGGACGCTCCAACCGGCGGTCTTGATGAGGATGTCTCCCTCAAAAAGGCCAAACCCCGCCTGCGGGTTTGAATGGCGCGCGTATAAGGCAGGTTTGCGCGCTACGCAAGGGCCAATCGCCCCTATTTTTCAAGCTGCGCCAATGCGTGCGCATGCCTGACGGCGTCTTCACAATGGGCGGCCAGAGCCTTTCGGTTTTCAAAGTCGCTGACCCGCGCTGGCGCATGATAGATTAGTTCAACCGTTCCTTGCCGACGTGCGCCAAGGGTCTTCAGCAAATGCGGTCCGAACTCCATATCCCCCCACCAGCCATAAAAGCGTTTTGGCTGGCCTATGGGCGCGTGAAACACCACAGAAACGGGTTGGATATACATGAAATCACGCAACTCATCTGCAAAGAACGCGGCGAAAAGCGTTGTTTTGAAAGGTAAAATGCGAAGCCCGTCGGTTGAGGTGCCTTCGGGGAAAAACAACAGTTTGTGACCCACTTTCAGGCGGGTTTCAAACAGCTTGGTTTGTTCCTTGGCTTTCTTGCGATCCCGTTCGATAAACAGTGTCCCGGTCGCACGGGCCAGCCAGCCGATACCGGGCCATTTGGCAACTTCTGCCTTGGAGACAAAATAGACCCGCTTGCGCGCGTTCAGAGCAAAGATATCCAGCCAGGACGTGTGGTTTGCCACCACCGCCCCCCTCTCTTTCATCAGCGCGCCTGATGTGCGGAACCCGATGCCAAGAATTCGAAACGCGTTGCGGCAGACAAACTGCGTGATGAACGGCGTCACAGGTCGCCGGACGCCGAAAATCGGATACTCGATCAGACGAACGGCCAGAAGGATGATCAGGCCACCAAAGACAAGGGCCGCCAGCGGGACTCCGCGCAGAATGACCAGAACCCATCCGGTAACGCCCAGCTCGATCGGATCGGGCGCGTCTTCACTATTCCAGAGCGGGTCGTTCACAGCGTCACGCCCCGCCATAAATTCGACGCTGCCGTTCATTCATGCGCGTCGTGTCGAGGATCAGGCAAACATCCGTTGTGTTGAAGGTGTGGTCGATAAAGGCGCCCTCGCCCACGAAACCACCCAAGCGCAGGTAGGCTTTGATCAATGCTGGCACCTGAACCATGGCGGCGCGGCGGTCCAAAGCCTCTGGTTTCACTAGGTCCATCGACTGAAAAACATCGGGCTGCGCCCGTACGCGCAACTCTGGCGGAGCCAGATGGTTGTGGTGAAGCATCGACAAGGGCTGCGCCAATGTGGTCACGTCTGTTCCGTGAAAACTCGCAACGCCGAACAGCACCTCAATGTCACGTTCCGCTACATAAGCGGCCAAACCGTTCCACAGGTGGTACATTGCCGTACCCCCACGGTAGTCGGGGTGCAGGCACGACCGTCCCAACTCCAGCAGTTTGCGCCCGCTGTTCTTGAGAACGGTCAGGTCATACTCGTCTTCGGAATAGAATTGCCCCAGTTCCGCAGCACGTTCGCCCGGTAACATCCTGTAGACGCCAATGATTTCGCCGGTGTGATCATCATAGGCCAACATATGATCGAAATACGGGTCGAAACGGTCTTTCTCGAGGCCAGCATCGTGATCGACCATCTCTCCGCCGCCCCCCAACTCACGCACGAAGACGTCATAGCGCAGGCGTTGAGCTGCTTGCAGGTCGGCTTCGGTCTCGGCCAGTTTTACAGTGAAAGAAGGGCCAGTATCCGGCATATGGGGTGATCCGTGTTCTTTTGGCTGCTGATACCGCAGTTTTTCAGCCAAAGGCAACAAGCCCCGCTTCGGTCAGCGCTGTTAACCTTTCCTAAACCACTTTCACGGATCAAAGACCGGCATCAGGGCGATGCGCGTACCGTCGATCACCACTTTCCCCTGCTCGCGAAAGTTCACGGTGATCTTGCCTGCAATGTTGGACTGAACCTGTCCGACGCCCCATTCGGGAAAATCCGGGTGGCGGACAAACATGCCCGGTGCAAGTATAGCATTCATGTCTGTCATAGGGGCCTCCGGGACGTGCGGCAGATACAGTCGGAGGTACGCATGGGCGAGAGCAACGTCAACCTGGCCGAATTGATCGGTTCGCGGATTTGCCATGATCTGATCAGCCCGATCGGGGCGATCACCAACGGGCTTGAGCTGTTGGATATGGTGGGCTCCGTACAGGGGCCCGAGATGGAGCTGATCTCGGGCAGCGTCGGAAGTGCCGGGGCACGTATTCGCTTTTTCCGTGTTGCCTTTGGCTCGAGCAGTGATCACCCGCTTGGTCGGGCCGAAGTAGCCGAACTGCTGAAAGATATCGAGCGTGCGGGGCGGATACGGGTCAATTGGAACCTGACCGGGCCAGTGCCCCGTAATCAGGTCAAACTGGCCTTTCTGGCGCTTATGTGCTGTGAAAGCGCCATGCCGCTTGGCGGCGCGGTCGAGATCGTTAATCAGGGCAACAATTGGATCGTGACCGGGGTTGCAGACAGGTTGAATGTCGATGGTGATCTTTGGAAGAACGTCGTGACAGGTCGTTTTCCCACCAAAATCACGCCCGCGCACGTTCAATTCGCGTTGCTGCCTAAAACGGCGGCTGCGATGGGTCGGCGGATTGCCGTTGAAACCTCGGCAACCCGCGTGTCACTTCGGTTTTAAGCCCGGATCGTTCCGTTCCCGCGTACGAGATATTTGAAACTGGTCAATTGCGCCGCCCCGACCGGCCCGCGCGCGTGCATCTTGCCCGTCGCGATTCCGATTTCTGCCCCCATGCCAAATTCACCGCCATCCGCAAACTGGGTCGAGGCATTATGCATCAGGATTGCGCTGTCGAGACGCTCAAAGAAACGGGCTGCTGCTGCGTCATCCTCGGTCATGATGCAATCAGTGTGGTTTGAGCCGTATTGCTGAATATGAGCAATCGCAGCGTCGATATCGGCAACGGGCTTCGCCGCGATCACGCTGTCGAGGAACTCTTTTCCCCAGTCATCCGCCGTAGCAGCAACTGTACTCTCTCCAGCGAGAACACCGTCGGCGTGAACCTCGACACCTGACTGGACCAGTGCCGCAACGACGTCACGCCCCAGTGTGTCGGCGACATCCTGATGAACCAGCAAGCATTCAGCGGCTCCGCAAATACCAGTGCGGCGGGTCTTGGCATTCAGTACCACTTCCAGCGTTTTCTGCGGATCAGCAGCCTTGTCGACATAAATGTGCACGATGCCTTCGAGATGAGCAAAGACCGGCACACGGGCTTCTCGTTGTACAAGGCCCACCAGTCCCTTGCCACCGCGTGGAACGATGACGTCGACATAGTCGGTCAGCGTCAGCAACTCCTGCACTGCAGCGCGGTCGCGTGTGGGCACCAGTTGGATGGCGTCTTCGGGCAGGTTCGCGGCCTTCAGCCCTTCGACCAGACAGGCATGGATCGCGGCTGAGGAATGAAAGCTCTCGGATCCGCCGCGCAGGATTACCGCATTGCCCGATTTCAGACACAGCGCCCCGGCATCCGCAGTCACGTTGGGTCGGCTTTCGTAGATCACGCCAATAACCCCTAACGGTGTCCGGACGCGTTGGATGTTAAGGCCCGTGGGCATATTCCATTCTGACAGAACCTCACCCACCGGGTCGGCCTGATCTGCGACGGTTCTCAGCCCGTCGACCATGCCCTGAATACGCGCCTCATCAAGCATCAGGCGATCCATCATTGCGGGGCTCAGACCCTTGTCGCGGCCGAATTCCAGATCTTTTTGATTGGCTTCGATGATCCGTGCCCGATTGGCCCAAACCGCATCTGCGGCTGCAATCAGCGCTGCGTGCTTTCGTTCAGCTGTTGCGAAAGCCAGTTCACGCGAAGCGGCTTTGGCACGTTTCCCAAGATCTTCCATCAGAGCAGGAATGCTGTCGAAGTCTTTCATATCGCGTGCCTTTCAGATCATCTTATTGAAAGTTAAAGGGCCAGGTCGTCCCGGTGGATGAGGGCTGCGCGGCCTGGATAGCCCAGCGTCGATTCAATCTCAGAAGACTTACGCCCCTTGATCGCATCGGCTTCCTGCGCCGTATACCGGCTGATCCCCTGAGCCAGACGACGGGACTCCAGATCAAGGATGGCGACAGGATCGCCACGACCGAAATCTCCGGTCACTTCCACAATCCCGGCAGGTAGCAGGCTTTTGCCATTGGCCAGTGCCTTGGCCGCCCCCTCGTCCACTGTGATCTCACCCCGAGGTTTCATTGCCGAAATCCAGCGTTTGCGGGCTGCATGTGGATCCAATGTCGCAGTAAACCATGTGGAATTGGCACCGTTTTCGAGCGTTTTCAGAGGGTTCAGAACCGACCCTTCAGTAATTGCCATGGCGCAACCACCAGCGGTTGCCATCTTGGCCGCCAACAGCTTTGTCTTCATCCCGCCTTTGGACAGGCCCGATCCCGCATCACCAGCCATAGCTTCAATCTCAGGTGTGATCCTGTCGATTGTCTCGAAGCGCGTCGCCGAGGAATCTTCTTTTGGATTACCGGAATAGAAACCATCCACATCCGACAGCAGAATCAGTTGGTCGGCGCCTACTGTCACGGCGATTTGCGCGGCAAGGCGGTCATTGTCGCCATACCGGATTTCGTCCGTTGCGACCGTGTCGTTTTCATTGACGATCGGAACGACGCCCAACCCAAGCAAAGTTTCCAAGGTTGCGCGTGAGTTCAGATACCTGCGGCGATCTTCGCTGTCTTCAAGCGTCACCAGAACCTGCGCCGTGGTGATCCCATGGGGTGCCAACGCTTCTTCATAAGCGCGTGCAAGCCGGATTTGCCCAACCGCAGCAGCAGCCTGTGACTGTTCCAAGGGCAGTGCCGCCATCGGCAGGCCCAGAACGCCGCGACCCAGTGCAATCGAACCGGACGAAACAAGGATTACATCTTTCCCCTGCCCCTTGAGCCAGGAAACATCCTGCGCCAACGACAGCAGCCAGTCAGACCGCAGCAGGCCAGTGTCGCGATCAACCAGCAAAGCCGACCCGATTTTTACCACCAGACGGCGTGCCGAGGTCAGGGTTGCCAAGGCTGTACCTCCTCAGCGGGTTTCTGACGCACACGGTTGTCGTCAATCTGGCTGCGCAGCGCCCGCAGAACTTCGGTTACACCCAGATGCGCCACACCGGACATCGTCATGACGGGGCCGCCCACGGCCTCCTCAAGCTCTGCGACGGCAAGGGCACGTTCTTCGTCATCCAGCGCGTCGATCTTGTTCAGAACAGTGATCCGGGGCTTTTCAGCCAGCTCGCCGCCATAGGCTTCCAACTCGTGAATGATCGTGCGGTAATCATCGGCGACCGTCTCTGAGGTGCCATCGACCAGATGCAACAACACGGCACAGCGTTCCACGTGACCCAGAAAACGGTCACCAATGCCACGGCCTTCATGAGCGCCTTCGATCAGGCCCGGGATATCGGCCACAACAAATTCGACGTTGTCCACGCCGACAACGCCAAGATTGGGGTGCAGCGTGGTAAACGGATAGTCGGCAATCTTGGGCCGCGCATTCGACGTGGCCGCCAGAAAGGTCGACTTGCCTGCATTCGGCATACCCAAAAGACCCACATCGGCGATCAGCTTGAGCCGCAGCCAGATTGTGCGGTCAATCCCCGCCTGCCCCGAATTGGCGCGGCGCGGGGCCTGATTGGTGGCGGACTTGAAATGCAGGTTGCCAAAGCCGCCATTGCCGCCCTTGGCCAGCAGAACGCGTTGCCCGACTTCGGTCAGGTCGCAGATGACGGTTTCTTCGTCTTCGTCCAGGATTTCAGTGCCAACCGGAACACGCAGAACGATATCGTCCCCATCCTTGCCGGTGCGTTGCTGCCCCCGGCCCGGTTGCCCGTTTTTGGCGAAGAAGTGTTGCTGATAGCGGAAGTCGATCAGGGTGTTCAGCCCATCCACAACTTCGGCCCAGACAGACCCGCCTTTGCCGCCGTCCCCGCCATCGGGGCCGCCGTATTCGATAAACTTTTCGCGTCTGAAGCTGACGCAGCCGCTACCGCCGGCCCCGGACCGGATGTAGACCTTTGCGAGATCGAGAAATTTCATGTGTGTCCCCTACTGCAAAGGCCCCATCGGCCACAAGTCAGAGTTTTTTACTGTATGTCCAGGTGGGCACATTCGCATCGCGCGCCACCGAATAGCTTTCCGCATCGCCCAGATACTGGAACCCGCAATGGGTCAGGACCCGGGCCGAGGCCGGATTATCCTGAAACACACTGGCAAACATCGTCGCGTTTTCCAGCGGGTTGGCGTTAACAAGCGCTTCCACAGCCATCGAGGCAATGCCCGTGTTCCAATAGATCGGCGCGACCCAATAGCCGACTTCAGACTGATTCCGATCAAGCCGTTTCAGCGAAATCACACCGATCAGTTCCGGGCCACCGTCCTTGGTGGCATCCATGACCCAGACGTCCTCGTCCCGGTTGTCAGCCATCGAACGGGTCACAAAGGCTTCGATCGAACCGGGGGCCAGTGGATGTGCAATACTGGTGGTCATCCGCGCCACGCGCTCATCACCTGCGTAATGCTCGATAAGGCCCATATCCGACCGGCGCAGGGGGCGCAGGTCGAACCGCTCGGTTTCAATGACCGGCTGATTTATTATTGTCTCAAGCTTCATTGGTGTGTTCCTCCTCCGAACAACACGAATAGTACGGACGCGACCGTAAGACCCGCCAACGTCCACATCAGATATTTTTCCGCCGGGCGACCTTCAACCGCATGCGCGATTCTATCCCCCGCAAAAGTCCAGATCGGGTGCAAAAAAATCTGGCAGATCAACAAACTAAGAGCGATCGTGAGCGTTGCGTCAAAGCTGGACGTCCCCGCCGTGACAAAGCCCGTAAAACCTGCAACAATCATGGCCCAGGCTTTTGGATTCAGCGGATGCACGATCAACCCCGCCCAGAATCCCGGAACATCACCAACCGCAGTTTCGCGCGACAGTCGCAAATTCGCGATCTTCCACGCCAGCCAGCAAATATATGCAGCCGAAGCATATTTCAGCGCCGCAAAGGCCGTCGGAACCTGTTCCGCCAGTTGCAGCAAACCAAAGCCCACGGGCCAGATAATCAGCTGCTTACCAAGCACGACACCGGCCACAAAAGGTAATGCGGCACGAAACCCATAGCGCGCACCCGTTCCCAGCAGGACCATGTTGGCCGGCCCCGGCGTACCGACCTGAGAGGCGGCAAAGATCAGGAAACTGGTGGTTGCGACTGTCATCGGTTCTTTCGGTCACGACTGCGTTAAAACGAGAAAGGGGACCGGCACTTTGTGCCGGTCCCCCATGAATTTTTCTTAAACCTTCTGGGTCTCGGCTTACTCTGCGGCCTCCGCCACTGGCAGGACCGAAATAAAGGTGCGGTTTTTAAGTCCCTTGTGGAACTTCACGGCGCCATCGACAGTTGCAAAGATGGTGTGATCTTTGCCAATGCCTACGCCTTCGCCCGGCCAGAACTTGGTGCCGCGCTGACGCACGATGATGTTGCCTGCGATAGCGGCCTGGCCACCATACAGTTTTACGCCAAGGCGACGACCAGCTGAGTCGCGACCGTTACGGGAGGAACCGCCAGCTTTTTTATGTGCCATTCTCTCTCTCCTTAGCCTTTAGCCAATTCTTTGGCTTGCTCAACCCATTCGGGTTTCACTTTGACCGTTTCGATAGCAGCAATCTGCTCATCCGACAAGGCGGCCAGAGCGGCAAAGCTCTCGATACCGGCCTCAACCAGCTTCTTGGCGGCGGCAGGGCCGACACCGTTCAGTTGGGTCAGATCGTCAGCAACGGCAGCAGCGGGTGCTTCAGCCTTGGCTTCGGCTTTCTTGGCAGGCTTTGCAGCGGGTGCCGCCTCGCCAGCCGGAGCGGAACCGGTTGCAGCTTTGATGCCCGATTTGTCGGCGCCCGACGCCAGAATGTCGGTGATTTTGACCAGTGTCAGTTTCTGACGGTGGCCAACGGTACGCTTCGAGCTGTGCTTACGACGGCGTTTGACGAACTTGATGACCTTGTCACCTTTGATCTGTTCGATCACTTCGGCCTGAACGCCTGCGCCTGCAACGAAAGGTGCGCCAACAACCGGAGCGTCACCGCCCAGCATCAGAACATCGTTGAATTGAACTTTTTCACCTGCGTCGGCAGCCAGTTTTTCAACGCGGAGGATATCGCCCGCCTGAACCTTGTACTGCTTGCCGCCAGTCTTGAGGACCGCAAACATGCGTCTTTCCTTTTCTAACCCGCGTTCTGTGGTCCCCGGTTGGGTGTTTTGGCCCCAAGAAACTTGAAAGCCACCTCGAACAGCGCGCCCTTTTCGGGCTGTGTGAATGGCCCCTGACAACGTCATGAGGGCCAAATAATAACGATACCCGGCGCGGAAAACCGGCCGGGATGCGCGCTTATCCATAGATTACAGGTAAAAGTCAACACCAAAGCGGTGTCAAAGATCGGACGCCCTCAGCGCCTGTGCAACCGCCTGCCCCAGGCGATAGGAAATATCATTGAACATGCGATCAAAGCCGTCAAACACGGCGTCATTCAGGGCCTGTCCCGTCTCGGTTCTGGAAAACGCGATATTTTCGCGCATCTGAGCCTCGTCCAACGGGCGGTAGGCCATAAGAAGAAACGAGAAAAGCCACTCTTCGGTGTCCTCGGCCCGGCTGTCTTTCTGCAACAAAAGCTCTGCCAGCAGTTCCTGATCATCGGTCCGCGCATCAATATCAAGTCCCTGAAAGAAGCTGTAGTCAGACGTCAATGCCCCCTGAACATTCTTTTCGATCAGGTCATTTGCCTCGATATATTCCTTGACCAAAGCAAACTGAGCGGTGCTGCGTTCTGCGGATTTGTAGGCTTCTCGGGCCATGTCTTCGATTGCCTGATCCGACAGGGCGCGCCGGGCCGAGTTTTCCAGTGTTACGATGGTCTGGCCAAGATCGCTTTCAAAAAACAAGATGGCCTGATCAAGCTGAACATCGGACATGCCCGCCACGAAGGCGTCCGTCAGATGTTTCCGCATCCAAAGGGGATCGTAGATACGATTGACCTGCGCCTCGAAATAAGCGCCGCCCTTGTTGTCCAAAAAGGTATCATCAAGAGTCTCGCGATGGCCCTGCCCCTCGTGAACAAGGATTTCCATCACCTGCGTCAGACGCATGGCTTTTGCCAGTCGGTCGACTTTTCCATCGGCATACAGCGGCAGGGCCCAACTCAGAGCGACCACAAATGCCAGAACTACGCGCTGCATCATATGTCCTGTGCCGGGTGCAATTCGGCCATCCGTGCGGCAAGAACCTCGAACCTCATGGCCATGATCTCATATTGGATGGCGTTCAACAGCTCGTAGACTTCCTGCATCAGCGGCTGTTCCAGCGCGTCAACATATGTATCCACATCAGCGTCGGAAAAACCTTGATAGGTGTAAGCCGCACCGGCCAGATTAGACAGTTGCAGCGACTGGCGCATTGCCGGTTCATTTTGCTTCATCAATTCGCGCAGTTCATCCCCGCCCAACTGCAGCTCGATGACCCCCGACGCGCTGGCCGCCAGAAGGAAACGCACCTGAATTTCCTGCAAGGCACGCAGTGCGGTGCCTGTGGAATCAATCGCGTTGTTCATGCGTTTAAAACTTTCGACCCGTTTCGACCCGCTCTTGATCAGGTCAGAGATAATCCTTTGACCTGCCAATTGCTTGACGTCATCGTCTTCTTGCATGTGTGAGGCATTCTCGGCCTCGACCAGACGTTGCCCCAGATCAGACGCGTAAAACTCGACAGCGTGTGCCAGGGCCTCGTCGCTTAGGGTCTGCTCCAGAATGGAAACAGCGGTGTCGTGCATTGCATCGACTTCAAAAACCTCGTCCGTCAAACGGGTCCAGTCCGAGCCGAACCCCTCTGGGTCAACACCCAACATCTGCGGCGCGGACCGTGAACTCAGGGCGATGCTTTCAAGAGCCACGTCAAACCCGGTTGTGGTCAGAAAGGCCTCGATCCGATCCCGGTTCGCTGCAGAAAGCTCAAGAGGAACCAGAACAAGCGCCAGAAACGGGGCAAGAAACCAAAAGGCGATGCGGTGTGCAAACTGTGTCATAGCAATCAGAGTAGGTGTTTTACGCTGGCAGGCAACGGAAAATCCCGGCATTCACGATTTCCGGAATTTTCTGCTTGCACCCCCGTTCGTTCCTGACTAAATCCCCCCCTCACAGACCCCCGCGGAGAGGTGCCGGAGTGGTCGAACGGGGCGGTCTCGAAAACCGTTGTGGGTGCAAGCCCACCCAGGGTTCGAATCCCTGTCTCTCCGCCACAATTCCAATATCGAAAGCCGTTAGAAAACGTCTTCCGGTCGGATCTGGGTTCTCAGCAAAATTGCAAGTGGTCCGTTGTCAGAAACTGTAGTGGCCTAGGTCGCCCGGCGTGTTCTTGCCGTGAATTCGAGTGCAATCAGCGTAGCCCGGCTCAAACCTCTATTCTGCTGAGAATTCACAGGAATTCCCCTTTGTATATCCGCTATATTTAACGCATCCCGGCGACACATTTTCCAAAGGAGACACACATGTCGCGTATTCTTATCCTGATCATCATCGCCGCTGTCGGTGTTGGTAGTTACTACTATCTCAACCAGTCCGAACAAACCCCGGCTGAACAAGTGCAATCCGCAACGCAGGAGGCGGGCGATGCAGTGGCTGATGCCGCGGCAACCGCTCAGGAAGCTGCGACTGACGCGCTTGAAGACGCAACAGAACAGGCCAGCGAGGCAGCTTCATCCTTTACCGAACAGGCTCAGGAAGCCGCATCGTCGGTTGCCGATCAAGCCAGCGAGGCGGCTTCGTCTGTCGCGGAACAAGCATCCGAGGCAGCACAGCAGGCCGGTGATCAGGTGGCGGCGCTGGCGGGTCAGGGACAGGAATTGCTGAACTCCTGGATTCAGGAAGGCAAGCTGGACGCCACCAATTTCGACTATGAAGGCATCATGACCTCGATTCAGGACAGCACATTGGCCACGGATCTGAAAGAACAGGCGATCAAGATCGTAAATGACATTAAAGAGTCGCCTGAAACCATCGCCTTGAAGATTCAGGAACTGACCGCGCTGTTGACGCAGCAATAACAAAGAAGGGGCCGGTAGCCCGTTCCCGGCCCCTACCCCTCACGCCTATTTTTCGGGCGTGCCCTTACGTTATCGTTTCTCTGAATTGACCCAGTGTGCGGCATTTGATTGGCTGCTCCGACACGATATCCGCGCTCAATGTCACCAGTCGGCAGTTTCCTGTTTAGACAGGTGTGCGCTTTGAACACGCCATCTAGAGGATGATCCCATGACTGACCTGCCCAAAATAATGAAAGCTGCTATCCTGAAACACGGCGGGTACTCGGACACTTCGACCGGACCAGTCATCGAGGATGCGGCTGATTGGCTTGAAGCAGCGGAACTGCCCGTTCCCAATCCCGGCCCCGGTCAGGTTTTGATCCGCCTGCGCGCGTCGTCGGTCAATCCGTCCGACCTCCACTTTATCAAGGGTGAATATGGCCAGCCGCGCGTCAAAGGTGCCGCGGCCGGATTCGAAGGCTGTGGCGACATCGTTGCAACCGGAAAAGGTGCCGAGGCGCTGAAGGGGCTGCGTGTCGCTTTCGTGGCCGCTGGATCCGGTGCTTGGGCGGAATACGTCGTGACGCAGATGCAAATGTGCATCCCCTTGCGTCCGGATATTTCAGATGATGACGGGGCCGCGCAAATCGTCAACCCGCTTACCGCGATGGCGATGGTGGACATGGCAAGGGAAGACGGCGATGCATTTGTGATATCCGCTGCGTCCAGCCAGTTGGGAAAACTGATGTGCAGCCTCGGGCGTGATCTGGGGTTGAAACCCATCGCGCTGGTGCGCCGGGCCGAGACAGTCGAAATGCTGAAAAGTCTTGGAGCAGCCGAAGTGCTTGTGACGTCCGATCCTGAAGTCGTCGAGAAGTTTGCCGCGATAAGCGCCACGCTGAAACCTCGGGTCTTCCTTGATGCGGTGACGGATCAACTGTCCGAGAAACTGTTCTGCACCATGCCAAACCGGGCGCGCTGGGTCAGCTACGGCAAACTTTCGACCCAAGCGCCAACGCTTTTTCAGACAGGTCAGCTGATCTTCATGGGAAAACGGATCGAAGGTTTCTGGCTGACGCAATGGATGATGTCGACACCGCCCGCTGACCAGATGCGGGTTGTGGCCGAAGTTCAGGCCCGCTTTGCCGATGGTCGCTGGAAAACGGATGTTTCCGAACACCTTACGCTTGAAAATCTTGTGCCGAATCTGGCTGACGCGCTGAAAAAGAGTGACGGAAAGGTGATTATCACCCCATAGTAGAACTCACCTGCGTTACCGGAGGATATACGCGGGCGGAACAAGACGCGGGAAAACCGGTGGAGGGAGGACAGTGTGGATAACGCGCAGCTGCTGATTAGCGGGCTGGCGAACGGGTGTGTCTACGGCCTGATCGCACTTGGCTTTGTTCTGATCTACAAGGCGACCGAAGCGGTAAACTTTGCTCAGGGCGATTTCATGATGCTGGGCGCATTTGTGACCATCGGCCTGACAAATACCGAATATATGGGGTTGCCGTTCTGGCTCGCTCTGCCGGTATCATTGGGAATAATGGCCGCGCTCGGTTATCTTCTGGATCGCCTTATCATTCGCCGCCTGTTTGGTGAAAGCCAGACCGCCGTTGTCATACTGACCATTGCTTTGGGCTTTGTGATCCGTTTCATTGCCGGTCTGATCTGGGGGCACGAGCCGCAAACGCTGCAGAACCCGCTTGCGGGCAAAGAAGTGCGCATGGGCGGTCTTGTGCTGGGGATGGAAGATGTCGCGATAATCGTCGTCACGGTGCTGCTGACATGGGCACTCTATGTTTTCTTTAGCCGCACCAAAATGGGGCTGGCGATGCAGGGCGCCTCGCAAAACCAGCTGGCAGCTTATTACATGGGCATTCCCGTCAGGCGTGTTCAGGGATGGGTCTGGGCTCTGGCCGGAAGTGTTGCGGGAATTGCCGGAATTCTCTTTGCTGCAAAAGGTGCTGTGGATCCGACAACCGGATTGCTGGGCATCAAGGCTTTTGCCGCGGCCGTGATCGGCGGGTTCGGCAGTTTGCCGGGTGCATTGGCCGGAGGGCTGATTGTAGGCGTTATCGAGCCATTCGCCAGCCGGTACATCGCGGCAGGCTACAGCCAGGTCGCGCCATACGCTTTGCTGCTTGCCGTCCTGATCTTCCGACCAAACGGGCTGTTCAGTCAGGTCCGGGTCAAGAAAGTCTGAGCCATGCGTATTGTTTTCAAAACCGATTACATGCAGGATATCCGCCCGTGGAAAGACGGGTTCCAGTTGCGCCTTTATCTGCTTCTTCTGTTTGTCGTCGCGGCTGCGCCTCTCGTGCTGGACGATTTCTATCTGGGTGAACTGACAAACGTTCTGATCTGGGCCATTGCTGGTCTGGGTCTGATGATCCTGACTGGACATACAGGGCAAGTCAGTCTGGGCCATGCGGCCTTTCTGGCCTTCGGCTGTTACGCCAACGTGGCCCTGATTGAGGCAGGCGCGCCTTTTCTGGTCGCGTTTCCGCTGGCCGGAATTCTGACCGGGATCGCGGGCGTGACCGTCGCAGTCCCTGCCCTGAGGCTTCATGGTATCTACCTGGCGATCTTTACAATGGCGCTGTCCATCCTGATGGATGACATCATTGTTCTGTCCGAGCCGATCACTGGTGGTGTCGCGGGTAAATATATCGGCGGGGTCGAGGTCTTTGGCCTTACGGTTGACCGCTGGGGGACGCCTGATCTTTTTTTCTGGCTGGTTCTGTCTGTCACCATTCTGGTCACGTTGGGTTACGTAAACCTGCTGCGTGCCCCTTTGGGACGCAGCTTCATCGCCGTGCGCGACTCCGAGGTTTCGGCGCAGGCAATGGGTATCGATATCGCGCGAACAAAGATGATTTCATTTGCCCTGTCCTGTGCGGTTACAGGTTGGGCCGGCGCGTTAATGGGGCTGTTTGCCGGTGCGTTTAACAACGAAACCTTCAGCGTCCTGATCTCGATCCAATTGCTGATGATGATCGTTATTGGCGGGCTGGGTTCGATCCACGGCGCGTTTCTGGGCGCGATTGTGATTGGGTTTTTGCCGCAGTTTCTATCGATTTCAAAGGAATATGTCGGCGCGATCATCGGCGGAAACACCGTTGCCATTCCGGGGCTGGAGTTCGGCATCTTTGGCATGATCCTGATCGGCTTCATCCTTTTCGAACCCATGGGCATCTATGGTCGTTGGCTGAAAATCCGCACCTGGTTCGAACTGTTTCCTTTCTATCGCAAGGACATGTTCAAACGGCAGAAATCCTATCTCAAGACGGAGCGTCTGAGATGAACTTGCTGGAATTTGAAAACGTTACCCTGAAATTTGGTGGTCTGACAGCCGTGGACAACTTGTCCTTCGAGGTTCAGCAGGGCGAAGTCTTTGCCATAGTCGGGCCGAATGGCGCGGGCAAATCGACGGTCTTCAATCTGATCTCGCGCTTTTACGAACCGTTTTCAGGGTCGATCCGGTTTGATGGTCACGATCTGCTTCAGGTTAAACCGTCTGGCGTGGCTGCCTTTGGGGTGGCGCGAACCTTCCAGAATATCGAGCTGTTCGAACACGCAACTGTCCTGCAAAATCTACTGGTCGGAAGACACAGGCATCGGACAACGAACTTGATTTCAGAACTTTTGTTCACCCCTGCGGTCCGACGGCAAGAGTTGGAGAGCCGGGAAAAAGTCGAACAGATCATCGATTTCCTCGACCTGCAGGCCTATCGCGACAAGATGATTTCAGGGCTGCCTTATGGCGTACGCAAAGTGGTCGAAGTAGCACGTGCCCTGGCGACCGATCCCAAGCTGCTGTTGATGGATGAACCAGCCTCGGGACTGTCGGTGGAAGAGACGACCGATATGCGCTGGTGGATCGACGATATCCGGCGCCAAATAGGAATTACCGTGCTGATGGTCGAACACGACATGGGATTGGTATCGGGCGTGTCCGACCGGGTCCTGGCCATGGCAGATGGGGCAAAGCTGGCCCTCGGGTCTCCGGCAGACGTGCAATCGCATCCAGCCGTGATCGAGGCATATCTGGGGAAAGCCTCATGAACGCCCCGATCTTGCAAGTCCGCAATATCGAAAGTTTTTATGGCCCCATTATGGCCATTCGGGGCGTTTCGCTGGATGTTCACGAAGGGAAAATCGTGTCGATCCTTGGCGCAAACGGCGCGGGCAAGACCACATTGATGAAAACCATCTCTGGCGTGATGGACCCGGAAAAGGGAACAATCACCTTTGATGGCGGCGACATTCAGGGCTGGGAACCGCACAAGGTTGTCCAGCGCGGGGTGGTTCACATCCCGGAAGGGCGCGAAGTTTTTCCACTGCTGACGGTTGATGAAAACCTAAGTCTCGGCGCCTACACCCGCAAAGACAAAGACCAGATCGAACAGGATCGTGAGCTGGTCTTCCGTTATTTTCCGATTCTGAAAAACCGTCGGTCGCAAGAGGCCGGAACCCTTTCGGGCGGACAGCAACAGATGCTGGCCATAGGGCGCGGATTGATGGCCCGGCCTCGTATCATGTTGCTGGATGAACCGTCTCTGGGACTGTCCCCTCTGCTGGTGCAAGAGATCTTCGGCATTCTCAAACGTCTGAACGAAGAACAGAACATGACAATGTTGCTGGTTGAACAGAATGCCAATGCGGCGTTGGAACTGGCACATCATGGCTATGTCATGGAGGTGGGTCGCATCGTCATGGACGGTGCCGCGGACGCGCTTTTGCAATCCGAGGATATTCAGAGCTTTTATCTTGGAAAACAGGAAGAAGGCGCGCGCGAAAGCCGCCGCTGGAAGCGGAAAAAGACGTGGAGGTAAGACGGATGGACGCCACGCCCCTACCCCCTCAGGTCATGATAAACGGCGTTCAGTTCAACGCAACGGCAGGGCAGCGCCCGGTACGCGTTGATGGCTGCATCACCATTGCAGAGTTGTTCCAAAGCCGATGTGCCGAACTGGGCAGCCGAACGGCGCATCGCGAAAAAGACCTGGGTATCTGGAGATCCTATTCCTGGGCCGATTACTGGCAGCATGCCAAATGGATCGGGCTGGCCTTGCGCAAGCTGGGACTGGAACGCGGCGACGTGGTCTCAATCCTGTCCGAGGACCGCAAGGAATGGGCATGGCTCGACATGGGCATTCAGGGCGTTGGCGGTATCGCTTCCGGCGTCTATACCACGGATTCCGCCAGTCAGTTGCAATACCTGGTCAACGACAGCGGCACCAGGTTTCTGATTGTCGAGGATGAAGAGCATCTGGACAAGTTTCTGGGAATTGAGGCCGAGGCTCCCGATCTGATCAAGGTGATCATCCTCGAGGACGAAGGGCTGCATGACCTGAACCATCCGCGCTGCATGATGATCGACGAGTTGTTCGCCTTGGGCCAAGAGGCGGAACTGGCCGAGCCCGGGCGCTTCGAAGCGGAAATCGCATTGGCCAAACCGCAGGACATTGCCTTGCTGGTCTATACGTCGGGTACAACCGGTCAGCCGAAAGGCGCAATGCTTAGCCATGAAAACATCCTGGCCGCCATCGAATCCGCTGCACGGGTGCTGCCAGCGCTGCCCAGCGATGAACAGCTGTGTTTCCTGCCTCTGTGTCACATTCTGGAACGCGATGTTTCGGTCTATTTCCCCTTGGCGGCCCGCTGCACTGTCAATTTTGCCGAAAGCCCTGAAACTGTTTTCGCAAACCTTCAGGAGGTTTCGCCCTCAACCTTCACAGCGGTGCCAAGGGTTTGGGAAAAGATCTACTCACACGTCCAGATCCTGACACAGGAAGCCACGCCTTTGGGGCGGCTGGCATTCGGCCTGGCATTAAAAACTGGTGCGCGCCGTGCCGGATATCTGAGCGCAGGCCAACCAGTTCCATACGGCGTCGCCACCAGATTCTGGTTCTGGGATCAGCTGGTTTTGAAAAACCTGCGCCGAATGTTGGGTCTGGACAAACTGCGACGAGGCGGAACAGGCGCCGCGCCAATCTCGACCGATCTGCTGAAATGGTACTGGTCCATCGGCGTGTCGTTGGTGGAAGGGTTCGGGATGACCGAAACTTCGGGCCTCGCCACGCTCAACACCATAGACAGCAATAAGATCGGAACCATAGGCAAAGCTGTCGAAGGGTGCGACATTCGCATCTCGGACGATGGCGAAATCCAACTAAAGGGCCTGAACATTTTTCAGGGATACTGGCGCAACAACGCGAAGACGGTAGAAACCTTCACCGCCGATGGCTGGCTGCGTACCGGGGATATGGGAACAATAGATAAGGATGGCTATGTCACCATCACGGGCCGCCTGAAGGATATCATCATCACCGCAGGTGGTAAGAACATCACCCCAGCCGAGATCGAAAGCCGCCTTAAGTTTAGTCATTATATCGCGGACGCAATCATCATCGGGGACAGGCGCAAATTTCTGACGGCACTGATCATGATTGATCAGGAAAATGTCGAAAAATACGCGCAGGGCCATAAAATCCCCTTCTCGAATTTTGCCTCGCTATGCGCGGCACCGGAAATCAGGCAGTTGATCAGTTCGGAAATTGCCGCAGTGAATGCAGAATTTGCGCGGGTCGAACAGATCAAAGATTTCCGTCTGATTGACGTCCTGCTGACCGCTGAAGACGACGAGCTTACAGCCACGATGAAGCTGAAACGCGGACTGGTTGAAAAGAAACACGGGCATCTGATCGAAGACATGTACACTTGACCAAAAGATTAACGGGAGGAAAGAGATGAAGAAATTACGCAACAGTCTGGCGGCTGCATCACTGCTGACAGCATCGGCAACACTTGGTTGGGCGCAAACACAGGGCGTGACCGATGATGAGATTGTCATTGGTTCTGTCAACGACCTGAGCGGGATATTCGCCGCAGTGGGTGTTCCGGCAACCAAAGGTGCAAATGTCGTCTTTGATCGGGTGAATGCAGCCGGTGGCGTGCACGGGCGAAAAATTCGTTACGTGGTCGAAGACAACGGCTATCAGATGCCACGTGCGATGCAGGGCTATAACAAACTGCTCAATCGCGACAAGGTATTTGCCATGCTGCAATCGCTTGGCACGCCGATGAACATGGCAGGGTTCAAGCTGTTGGATCCCAAAGGCATTCCCAACGTAGCGCCTCTTACAGCTGCGCGTCAGATGTTGCAGGAACCCATGCGGAACAAGTTCACCTCCTTCTCGACCTATTTCGATCAGGCGCGTGTCGGTGTGAACTATCTGGCTGGCGAGTTTGGCTCAAAGACGGTCTGCACCATGTACCTGCCGACAGATTTTGGTGAGGAAATTCTAGAAGGCAGCAAGGCCGGAGCCGAAGAAGCCGGGCTCACTTTTGGATCAGAAACCACCCATAAACCGGATGAGACGGATTTCGTTGGATCGCTGAGCAAGCTCAAGGAAGAGGGTTGTGATATCGTCACCATGGCGCTTGGGGTGCGGCAGGCGATCACTGTCGTGGGCACCGCTAAGAAAATGGGTCTGACCGATATGAAATTTCTCGGCACCTCGGCCAGTTTCCTGACGGTCGTGGCGCAGGTGCCCGGTGGCGTGACCGATGGATTCTACGCGGCAGCTTCGTGGCAGGATCTTTGGGCGCGTGCGGATCAACCTGCCCCGACCGCATTTATCGAGGAATACAAGGCAGCCACAGGCGAAGATCCGGTCGGATTTGCCATGCTGGGTTATTCGGCGGCTGAAATGATGGTTAAGGCGTTGGAGGCCGCAGGCCCTGATCTGACGCAGGACAGTTTCATCGCAGCGATGGAAACGCTGGATTATCAGGACGATCTGGTTGGCAACCACATAACCTATGGTCCTGAAGACCATCAGGGCGCGGATACTGTGTTCGTCAACGTTGTTGAAAACGGTGCGTGGAAACTCGTTTACGAAGAATGAATCCCTGACCCGCGCAAAGCAAAAGGGCTCGCAAGTGCGAGCCCTTTCTTTTGGGTATTCCCGGCGAATTAACGCTTCGCTAACCTGAACGTCTAATTTTTATATATTTTACGATAAGCTACAGTATCAATAAAATTCTGCTAATAAACTGCTAACGATTACGTTGAAACTGCGCCTCCACTTTCTCGCGCTTTTTTATCGTATTTTCAATGACTTCATCTAACTCACCAGCCTCAGCAGCTGCCTTCAAAGTCACCAACGCAGCTTTCACGTCTTTCAGCGCCTTTACCAAAACTGCATTGCCGCCCGCCAGTGCGAGCGCTTTGTTTCCGTATTTGCACTGCACATACCACCCACCGTCTTGTTCAAAAAACCATGCTCGAACCTTGCACATGCGATCAACAAGCACTTTTTCGCCAGCTTCGTTTTTTACCCAAGCTTTACGTTCAACCGTGTAGTCTTCTCTTTTTAGGGCTGCATCCGCTACTTTCATTTGCTCTTCCAAAGCAGCCACGAGCTTCAACCTACGCTGACGCGTTGGGTCTTGGTTTTTGGTGCGGACAACGGATTTAATGGCGAGTTTTGATAGATTAGACATGCTTCACTCCTTGTGCATTGAACACAATTTTGCTGTCTCTTTCTAATATTAGCGACCAAAAACAAACCCTTACGCCAAACACAAAAACGTATTTTGCCCAACATACAATCAAACAATCCAGCCTGAACGGTGCACATAGCGTATTAGTTGCTTATGGGCGCTGTATGACCTTCTTTGAGCGCCACAGCGCGTTTTTTAATCGGACGCGAGCTTCTTTAGCTTACGTGCAACTGACATGCGTTCCGCAAACTTCGCCGCATCATCCTCGTCTTTATGCTGCATGGATTCTAATGCTCTTTCTACAGCATCGATCTTGGTTTGGCGCTTTGTCTTCATTCCCGTCAAATGCCCGCCACCTTGATTTTCTAGGCTGCGGGAAGTGATGACGCGGGGAAAATTCTCAGAACTGCTGTGCGGTGTATTGGTGGCGTCAAAACGTGCTTCTCTGTCGAACCAATGATCTAAGGTCGCATCACCTTCTAGTATTTCAGACAGGAATTCAGCGAGGCGCTCAAACTCGGTTTCGGCTTGGTCGAGCAATTTTTGTGCTGCTTTGTGGCGACCCCGCCCGCTAAAACTGTCCGCTCTGCCGTATGTGAGACTCGCACGCTTTAACCGCTTTTCATACTCCAAGATTTGCTTGGGTTTGTTTTTTAAGTACTGACGCAGTTCAATCTGTTCGCGCCAATCCTCCTCAAACCGTGAATACTCTTCAGCGGTCAACCAAGTTCGCAACTGGCGATTTTGCACGATTTTTCCACGTGTAAGCTGCTCGTGTATTTTTTTCAGCTTAGCTTCACGTTTCATGGTGCGTCAGCGCATTTCGTGGCAAGTGTGTAAGAGTTGATCGCGTGCTAGGCCACCTTGACCACTGTTGGAAGCAACCTGTCACATTCTTTCACAACATACTCAGGAATGCTGTCAAATACCCGCGGATCTAGCTGCATCACGTATTCATTTTCAATGTGATACGACTCATTGATAAACTTAGAAATCACATCATCGTCGTGACGACCGTTAATAAGCCGAAACAACTGAATTTTTTCGTAACCCACTTCTGTCGAATGGTACAGATCAATCATTTCGTTGGTGTCGTTCAGCTGAACCAGGAGTTGATCGTAGTCAAAGTTTTCAATTCTACCACTGACGGCGGTTTCTGCTTCCGCTTTTTCCAAAACTGTCATTTCTCGCGATCCACTTGAATCTTGAAGCGTTGGCACTGCTCGCTTGTGCAAAAGACTGGCCAAGAGATTGTACTCCAACCCCACGTTGTTCGCGATCTCGAAATGTCGGCGTAGATAGATCGCTTTGATCAGTGGATTAGCTTCGCCCGATACAATTTCATTGCAGATTTGTCCGAAAGTTTTGATGTCACCTTTCGTGATAGCTACTTCGGAAACTACGTTTTGCTTTGATGAAAGGAAAGTGGCTTGAGGATTTGATCCCGCGAAAAGCCCTGCCGTACTTTTGACGACGTCAATCGCAGGTTCGATATCATGGGTCAACATTACTGATGTGCAGTCTCGCAAACTACCTTTTCCACGAAAAAGTTCATGCATAATTGCAAACTTCTTGTTCTTGTCGAAGGATGAAATAGGGTCATCTAAGACGACTAAGTCGGGTCTTTTACTGTTTACTTCATGCATAAAAAGCACCAACGCAAATGCGTTCCTTTCGCCAAAACTTAAGTGCCGACCCGCCATCTCGATATGCTCGTTGAGGTCTTCGTGCTCGAGCTTCATCTTGTAAGAGTCAGGCTCAGGCACAATCGACACAGAATAGCGATAGCCTGCCGACTTCAAAAAGCCGTTAATGCTGGACTGGTTTATTTCGATGGCTTTTTTGATTTTAGCTTTTTGTCTGCCAACCAGCCCTTTCAGAATGCCGACTTTCTTTAAGAGTTCTTCGAGTTGAGCGTTGATCGGGTCTGTGACCTTTCTCGTTTCCTCAGAGTCCAACTTATCGATCATACCGAGGTCGATCTTTAGTCCTTGGAGTTTGGCGTCAATTTCATCAACGTCGCGAAGCGAAAAAAAGGAAATTGTTCGGAGACCATCAAGTTGTTCGATAAGTGCGGTGATCGAAGTCTTGAGGCTACTGAGAAAGCTCTCCTGCGGCGCTGTCAGCTCGATTTTTGCATTTACAACTTTTTCCAAATTTTCCTGACATGCTGAACTGAAGTATTTCCCAAGTCGTTCAATAACCGCTTTTAGGTTGTTCAGATGATCAACCGCGGTCGCGTTGTATTGTTGGGAAACTGCTTGCACCGTGTTCTTTTGCTCTTGCGTTGGCAGTTCTGTGGCGCAGTAAGGACAGGTGTCGCCATCCTGCATGAACTCGTTTCCTTTGATCTGCCATCCGATCCATTTTGAGGGCTTTTCACCTTTGATGAAGGTCTCGAAAGGTAAAAGTTCATCAGGAATGTTGTCTATTTTATTGCCGGAGCCGAAAGCTTTGAGAACTTTGCTGCTTTTCGAAATTGTCCCGTCTTTGTTGGCCTTTCCGAATGCGTCTCTAAGGTCCTTCAAGTCCTTGGTTGTCTGCTCAATCTCTTCGCTTTTCAGGAATGCTTTTCTTATTCCATCAAAGGACGCTGTGATTTCGTCCATTGCGGTATCGTATTCTGGGGTCTTTATGAATATTTCGAAGCTGTTCTGTACAACTTCGTCTTGCTGGAACGCGAATTGATTAACGTAATCCTCATTGAAAATCAGAACTGATTGAATGTCGCCGGTACCATCTACCGAAGGCAAAGTTGAGTTTTTAACTTTACGCAACTTGAAAGGGAGCAAGTCCTTCAAACTGCCATCGCCGCTTATGTGCCCAGCTATCGCTTTCGAAATAGTGCTTTTTCCCAGTCCGTTGGGCCCGTACTTAATATTCAGCCGGTTTTTCTCGATTTGAACATTCGCTTCATCAATGCTGTTGCAGTTTTTGATCCTTATGTCGTAAGTCGTCACGCTCTGTACCCTCATCAAATCGCGGGCAACTTATCAATGTTCATGCGGCGGTGCACGCCCGTATTGGTTGTGATTGCGAAAAAACGTTCCGTAGTAGTGGCTGCGGCAGCGAGCGGGCTCGGACCAGTGATCGAACGCGTCCTGCGAGAACAGCTGTTTTTGTGATGAGTGTGTCCTACGCACTGACCGACCAAGCTACGAAAGCCGTTTGATTACTTAACGGCCGCTACTTTTTTCTGATCGATTAAGCCCACATGTCTAGGCAAATAATGGAGTAATTCTCGGGCGTGCTCACTAAAATCCACGCAAACGAAACTCCTTAGCTCATTCAAGCTAAATAGCTTGAGGAGGTACAACATGTCGTTAAGAGAAATTAAGAAAACCATTTTCGAGTTACGCAAGGATTTCGGCACGCTGCCCAAGCATGAACAGGTGCGAGTTACACAGTGGCTGCTAGATACCGCTGACTACTGCATTGAGGGAGTGAGACTGCAAGAACAGGATAGCACCACTGCAGCGAATAGACGCAAGGCTAAGAAACGTGAAACTGAGCTTGATCCCAAGCCACCTACGAAGCCCGTGCGTGTTGCTGAACCGAGTAGGCCCAAAAAGCCGAAATATTCCGGTAATCACGCCCCTTCTGCCTGAACGTGGTAAATACATTAAGAAGCTAAGGCACAAGCCTTCCTTCGTTACAAACTGATCGAAAGGTTAGCACGCCGGATATTATTGTGCTGTGAACCCGTTCTGATGTGAGACGGTAGCAAACGGACTTTTCAGTTGTCCGCTTCAACAATCTACCCTGCCATCGCGCGCAGGATGCCTAAAACGCGCTGCCTATGCGGAACTGCGTTTATTGTTGTCGTAGTGGTTGTAGCGCAGCAATGCGTGAATTTTAGTGAGACGGACCGACGCGCTGCATTGCAGTACCCGTCATCGCGCTGGGTTTAGCTTCGCTACACCAGCTCCAGCGCGTGCGTATGATGCCCAGTAATAGAGATGATAGCAAAACCTGCTCTTCCTTTAAGGTTTGGTGAGTGTAGCCTGTTAAGCGACGAATAAAGCCGCGCAACTGGATCGTGCCAAAGACAGGCGCGATCTGTTTGCTCAGAATAAAGCCCTTCAAACAAACTGAAATTTTTTTTCAGACATTTTGCCTGAAAACCCAAAAAGGCTGATGCTGTGAATGCGAAGCGAGAGCGAAGCTATGAACAGTGCCGGCTGTTGATGCAGAGCATCAACATAAAAACCTTTTTCAACAAAACCCAAATTATCAAGGAGAACCCATATGTTACTGATGGAGAAAATTTACATTGATCTTAAAGCTGAAGCTCTGGTCGAATCTGCTGAGGACTTCAGCCAGGACTGGTGCCGACGAAGCCGAAGCTGGTTTGCCGTCCAGAAAAACAGCAACAGTGATCTCAGCGCACAAGCAGCCATTGCTTGTCTCCAAACTGCTCAGATCAAACTTGCGCTGACCCATCTACGCAAAAAGCACGTAGGCAGCATAGTCGATTCAGAAATCGGTACACTGCGAGAGGTGATAGCCAGCTTGGAAGCTTACTTGCAGGAACAGCACAGCATTTTGTCCGTCGTTCCGGCAAAAACGCCAAAACCGAAAATGTTATGAATTGTATAATCTCTAATATTTCTGAAATTTTCCATTTGCGGCCAAAGGCTTAACTTGAGTTAAATTTTCGGTCGTCCGCCAAAATGTGTGAATTTACAATACATTACAACGAAACCACACATTTTAGGTGAGTTATGAAACAAGCCAAGTTACTGACAGAGGTAGAACGAAAGCGCGTATATGCGGTAATCGACGCACATCGGTACAAGTCAAGAAACCGTGCAATTTTTGCACTCAGTTTTTTTGCCGGTCTTCGTGCGTGCGAGATAGCAGGACTGAAAGTTGGCGACGTATACGATGTACAAGGACAAGTGCGCGACACGCTGTTCTTAGTAGCGGGACAAACCAAAGGCGACGAAGCAAACACCGTGCTAGTAAGCAAGCGGCTTGCCAAAATCCTCGCCAAATACGCTGCCACCTACCCTCGCCACATCAAGAATCCGCAAGCAGCGCTAATTTTTAGCGCCAAGCGCGGCGGGTTCAGCGCTCAAACCATCGTCAACCTGTTTGCTCGGTTTTACGAACTTGCAGGCGTCAAAGGTGCCAGCAGCCACAGTGGCCGCCGACAGTTTTTGACCGAGCTTGCTGACAAGGGGGTAAACGTCCGGGTCATACAAGCACTTGCCCGACACAAAGACATTAGCACCACTCAACGCTACATTGACTACAACGAAAGCAAGCTTCGCAACGCGATAGAACTGCTTTAGGCAAGTCGGCTCGGACTTAATCGCCGATCAACTATGTCAGAGTTCTTGATGATCGTTATACCACAATCGCCTTAGACTTCCTTTAGCTCCAGCTTAGGCAAACTCCGCACCAATTTCATCGTTTCCAAACTTACCGTTATGACACGCTGAAACAGTTTTAGCGGATAAGCAGGGTCTTGCATTGTCTCGTTCGCGTAATCGTTCGCGTCGTTCACAATTCCGCTTTTGGGATCGGTTTTCACACGCTGCCGCTCAACAACCCAATCCAACGCTGGCTTGCCATTTACAACATATTCATATGCCGCAAGCGGTATGTCGACGAGCGTGATGTTGTTGTTGTAGTGAAGCGTTGTCTTGTCACTGCCGCGTTTACCGCCATAACGCATCTGCTCGACACGGAAGTAGCTTACGGGATCGTCTATATTAGCCAAGCGCAGGTCGCCCTCAGCAATTGTAACTGGATGCATTTCCGCACTCTCATAGTTTACGTGCAAATCACCCAGCTTACGGCCAGCTTCTACAAACGCCCAAAAATCATCTTTATGTTTAACAGCGGGTATAGCATCATCTGTACACCACACGCTCGTACTAACCGGCGGTTGATTGCAGTCATTTTGCACGCTTTCTCTACCTGTGAATCCTCTCACTTGTAGCTCCCCAAAATGTGCTCTGAGCTCAAAACTGAATGAACCGCAAAGCTCTTTTGCTCTGCTCAATCTCACAAAAAATAGGTTTGCTAGTTCATATGTTTCAGCTAGCATCATTGTTACATAATATCAGGATGTTATATGTTTATTCGAGCATTTCTCATTTCTGCAGCCCTTGCCTTATTCAGCCCGACACTAGTCACCGCAGACGTTGACTTCGACAGTTTCAAACAGAAACAACAAAATCTTCCCAAGTCATACAAAAAACTCAAAAAGGTTGAGGGTATCGACGCAAAGTATGTGCATTCATTCTCAATCTACGGCGGCGAGTGCAAATCCAAAAAACTTCCAGATAGCAGCGGCAAGGGGGATTGCGACTACGGCAGCGTGCGAAGCGAGCTTAGAGAAAAGAAAAATGGAAAATCATTCTACAGCGCTTTTCCACAACCCAGTCCTGTCTGGTACGGCTTTGATATTTTGATTCCTCAAAGCTATCCAACACAAGGGCAGCAAAAATCGGCGTGGAATATCTTTGCGCAATGGAAATCAGAACGCTGCCCACATGCTGCAGTGGGACACTGGACTCGCCCCGGTCACGGAAACGCTCTGTTTTTGGTTACCTTCAAGAGCGTAGGCACGCGGGAAAACCACGACTGTGACGGGGTCGCGGTTAAGAAAATCGTTGAAATGCCGACTGTTAAAGGTAAATGGACCCGTGTCGAAATGTTTGTGAATTGGAGTGACAGTGGCAACGGCGTCATTGAAGTTTACATTGATGGTGATCGCAAACTAACACATCGCGGCCCGAATCTTGATCCGAACAACATCAATGAAGACGGCAAAAGGTCCAACAAGAATTACTTTAGTTTTGGTACTTACCTAGCCAACAGCCGAGGACCTGGTGCAATACGCTCGGGTACTGTGTACTACGCGAACGTACACAGGTCGAAAAAAAGGGAAGATCTTTTTCGGTAGTGGTTGTTGGTCATACTGAATTCTTTTGCGAAGAATTTGCAATTTCCAAAAACGCTTCTTTAGTCAGTTCGCCTGCATTGTAACGCCTACTTGCTTCTTTTAAGAACGCATCATCTTGCATAGCAGCCCCAGAATCTGCTGCATCTTTGCGCTTTTTCCGTTTTGTCTGAGTGATCTGTGACCTGCGCGACTTAGATGTGACATGGGAATAATGCTTTTCGATCTGCTTAACCTCACACCCCATGTTCAGCGCCAAGTCGTAAACGTTCACATCGCCTTTCTCCAACCGTACTGTCGCATAGGTGTGGCGCAAGCTGTATAAGCTGCGCCTGTCACCGTCCCTGTCAAAAAGTAAACCACCTTCCCTATCGTCAATTTCAATCTCTCGCAGAACGCGTTGAAAACTCTTGTTTAAATCCCCAATCTGTTTTGCTTTGCCGTCAGCATCAAGTTGTTGACCAAACCAAACCCAATCACTTTCAGAGGTGTGCGGCGAAAGTTCTTTCCATTTAATAAGCGCTTCGTTTGCGCCGGGCTGAGTTTGAACGAGCCGCGTTATTCCCTTTTTCGTAGCTTTGCTCACGCGCACCTCAGCAATACGCTCATCTTCCCCATCTACTTCTTCATTAAGTTGCACATCGACCCACTTCATTTCTCGCGCTTCACCAACACGCAACCCACTGTGCATTAGGAACAAAACGAAGTATGAGAGTTGGGCACGGTGCAGGACATGCCATTTGTTCAAACCCGTACTTGCAAACCGACCTTTGCATTCTCTGTAGCGTCGAAAGTTCTGAGATAACATCTTCCGTTCTCTCTCACTATCAAAGGCCGGACGCCTGTTTGGTGCTTCTCCTTTTTTCGCAACACGCAGTTTAAACACTTGCTGCATGCGGCCCTTCTCAAAGGCATCATGGAAGATTTGGTTAAGAGCGTTTTGCTCCATTTGCAGCGTTTTCAATGCGGGTAAACGCTTGGCGTTTGCTGTGCCACGAGTTTTGCTACCTCGCCTTTTTGGATTGTAGCTGAGTAGCTTTTTTGCCTCGTCTCTTGTCCAATACGACTTTCTCCAATCCCAATAGCCATGCGCATACTGCGGGGTGATTTCGTTGAGAAGTTTTGAAGTTCCGTCGCTGTTGGAAAAATAGTCTTTGAAGTAACGATTAAAATACATCTTGTGCCAGCGTGCGCGTGCTTCAGCCCAAGTTTCATTACTTACGTTGCGCTCATACCAATCGTTCCAATGTCGTTCAAAAGTGTATTCGTCTAAGCTGTGTCCCATCCTTGCAGCCTGCTGCAAACGCAAGAACTCAGCTTGTGCATGAACAAACGCTTCTTCGTACTTCGTGCGCCTAGTGCTGCGGGTGTAGTAGCCTTTTTGCCCAGCTATCTTTAGCCGCATGTACCAGCTTGCAGCGCGATGTGTTTTTGAGTTGGGAACGGCTACGTCTAGATTGCGTTGAAACAACAAGAGCGCACCATCGTAGTGTTCTTGTCTATTTTTGTAGTAAGCCACGCCCTGCCCGTTTCTCCAATGCTGCAAACGCTAAAATTATGCTAATTTCGCTAAACCAAGACGTCAATGATATCAGTGTGCTGCTAACAATCTGCTAACAATAAAAAACGGCCGCAAAATCTTGCAGCCGTTTGTTTTACAAGAGTTTTTTTGTCGTTCAGCGTTAGCGCTTCGAGAACTGGAACGAACGGCGGGCTTTGCGCTTACCGAATTTCTTACGTTCCACAACGCGGCTGTCGCGGGTCAGGAAGCCAGCGGCTTTCAGTGCGCCACGCAGGTTCGGATCATAGAGTTGCAGCGCTTTCGAGATGCCGTGCTTAACCGCACCGGCCTGACCGGTCAGGCCACCGCCTTTGACGGTTGCAACAACGTCGAATTCACCTTCTACGCCGGCAACCTGGAACGGCTGGCGCAGGATCAGCTGCAGAACGGGGCGTGCAAAATAGACGTCCTGATCTTTGCCGTTTACGGTGACTTTGCCGGAACCCGGCTTGATCCAAACGCGGGCAACAGCATCTTTACGCTTGCCAGTGGCATAGGAGCGGCCCAGCTCGTCACGTACGGGTTCACGTACGATCACTTCTTCGGCCACGGTTTCAACGCCTGCGACGGCGCTCAGCTCTTCGAGAGTATTGATCTGATCAACCATCGGTCATTAGCTCCGGGTGTTTTTCTTGTTCATGGACTTGACGTCCAGAACTTCGGGGGCCTGGGCCTCGTGCGGGTGCTCGGCACCGGCATAGATACGCAGGTTGGTCATCTGCTGGCGCGACAGGCGGTTGCCTGGCAGCATACGCTTGACGGCCTGGAAGACAACACGCTCGGGGTGTGCGCCATCCAGGATCTGCTGTTTGGTGCGCGATTTGATGCCGCCCGGGTGGCCAGTGTGCCAGTAGAAGTTTTCTTCGCGCTTCTTGCCGGTCATCTGGATTTTGTCAGCGTTGATCACAATGACATTGTCGCCCATATCCATGTTCGGAGTAAACGACGCTTTGTGCTTGCCACGCAGGCGCATGGCGACGATCGAAGCAAGACGGCCCAGAACAACGCCTTCGGCGTCGATCAGGATCCACTTCTTGTCGATGTCTGCAGGTGTTGCAGAAAAGGTTTTCATGGCAGGATAGTCCTGTTTGATGTGAAAGACCGCCCCAGCGGAGCGGCCCGAATTCGATGGACGGGTTTTATGAGGTGCCTGCACGCAGGTCAAGCGGCATTAGTCTTATTTATGCACGTAAAACCAAATACTTAGAAAATAGGTATTATATTACCCCATATTCAAACGCTGATTTGTTCAGGCGGATTGTCCAATAGAACACGCAGGCGCTGCATCGCGTCCTCGAACCGTTCCAGTGACACATGACCATTCATGGCAATACGTACCGCGTTCGGCGCGCGCCCATCGCGCAGCGCGAACTCGTCGGCGGATCGGAGTTGTATCCCTTCCCGCTCGGCCGCGCGACTGAATGCAGCCGACCGCCAGCCAGACGGAAGGCTCAGCCAGACAAAGGGAACGTCCGGGGCCCAGTTCAGATCAAACCCACCCAGGGTATTGACAGCAACGCGTAGATAATCCCCCATCCGCGTGCGCACATCCTTGGCGATCTGACGCGTACGCGGATCGGACAGCAGAAGGCGGGTCAATTCCGCCAAGGGCTGGGCCAATCCGAAATATCCGTATTCAGCGGACCGGCGCAGATCCACACTTTTTTCTCTGGGGGCGATAGCAAAACCCACACGCAATGCCGGTGTCAGAATCTTCGAGATTGATGACACATGCCATCCCCGTTCAGGCGCCAGTGCCCGAAAGCTGGGCTCTCGGGCATCGCCCATGCGATAGCAATCATCTTCAATGATCTGCAAATCAAAGCGACGGGCAATCTCAACGATCTCTTTCCTCCGCTCCAACGGTGTGTGTGCGCCCGTTGGGTTTTGAACTTCTGGCGACACGCAGACGGCCTGCGCTGTCGTGTGGCGCAGAACATGTTCTAACGCTGCCGGATCGACACCCCATCTGTCCATCTTCACACCGACCACTTCCGCGCGCATCAGTTCGCCTGCGCGACGGAACCCGGCATAAGACAGGTCCTCGACCAGTACGACAGGTTTGGGCCCGCGCAGGATCGTTTGAAACACAACGCAAAGCCCGTTCTGGCCGCCATGTGTCAACACAATATCATCATGGGTCAGTGCGCCCAGCGGAAGGTCTGACAACCAGTCCACAACCGCCTGTCGCACGGGCTGGTACGCGTCACGCGTCGGGTAATTCAGAAACAAACCCGGATCGGCTTGCGACACCTTTTTCAGACATTCACGGATCAGGGACACCTGCCCCATATCTGCCAACCTAGGGCTGAACAGACTTACATTGGCATTGTATTTGTCGTCCCGAAGATGCAGTTGCCGCGCCCAAACGTCGTCAAGAATGGGCGATTTTGGCGGCGCAACAAATGTACCACGCCCGACTTCGGCTTGTAACAACCCCTCATCTGTCAGGATTGTATAGGCGCGCGCGACTGTACCAGGCGTTATTTGCAGGCGATACGCCAGTTCGCGCACCGGAGGAAGTTTGACGCCCACTTCCAAAGATTTGTTATCTATGGCTTTTCGAATTGTGTCAGCAACCAGAGTGTATTTCGGTCCTTTGGATTTCGGTAGCGCCTCTGGCCAAATTGTATCCATTACAATTCTTCCTTTGCTTTTGACACAATTTCGAATGTATCAGTCACGTGTACCAAGTACAACTGATTTGTGTCAATACAATTGAAAGGAATTCCGAGATGACACGCACAATGCACACCCCCGCCCTTCTGCTGCTGACCGACAGCCCCCGGCTGCCTCTGGCCGCTGCACTGGCCGTGCGGTTTGCGGCAGCGGTCACTCAATGGGAGCGTCGTCGCCGTAGCCGCGTCAATCTTAGTTATCTGGATGACCGCTTGCTGAAAGACGTCGGTCTGACACGCCATGATGCGCGCCGCGAGGTAAAGCGCCATTTTTGGCAGATATAACTGATCCCCAGTCCCATTATTGGGACCTCTTCCTGGGCCGGGGCTTGTCCCCGGTCTTTTTTATCCGAATTTCGCGGCCGCGGACCCTGCAGGTGGCAGGGAATAGGTCATCGTCGCTCTGGCAACAGGGTCTTCCGCGCCATCGGAATACATAAGTACGTCACCGACGGCCAAAGTCCGGCCCAGTTTCAGCAGGCGACATATAGCAATCATGTCCGTGTTGCCTGCTGGTTTGCGTAGAAAATCCAGGGAACTGTTCGTTGTGACCGCCAGGGATTGACGCCCTTTTCGCGCCAGAACCATCGCGTATACACAAACATCAGCCAGCCCAAACATGGATGGTCCCGAAACCGTACCCCCCGGCCGCAGATGCTGATCCTTCACAACAAGGCGCATGGTGATTGTATCTTCGGTCAGGTCCTCGACGACAAAGTCTTTATGCACCTGCGGGAAAACCTCCTTTAGGTATTGTGACAGTTCGTCCCGGTTCATTGCCAAAGCCATGCTTTCCCTCCTGCTCATACCGACCTAGAGTTGGCCCAACATGGGATCGGAGGGCAAGATGGCAATTCTGGAACGTAACGACACCGGCGCTGTTGCACGGCTTACAATGAACGCCCCAGAGCGGCTGAACGCGCTGAGTGACGAGATGCTGTCGGCGTTTCAGGCTGAACTGGACACGTTGCGTGAAGACACGTCGATCCGGGCTGTGATCCTGGCGGGTCAGGGTAAGGTTTTTTGCGCCGGGCACGACTTGAAACAGATGACGGCCGGACGCCAGTCCGAAGATGGTGGCAAAGCTTATTTCAATGACCTGTTTTCGCGCTGCGCGAAAGTGATGATGTCGATCCAGTCCCTACCCCAGCCCGTCATCGCACAGGTCCACGGCATTGCAACCGCCGCCGGGTGTCAGCTGGTAGCCACCTGTGACATGGCCGTCGCCGCGGAAGGCACAAGGTTTGGGGTGAACGGCGTCAATATCGGTTTGTTCTGCTCGACACCCATGGTGGCCCTCAGCCGCAATATCCCCAGAAAGCAGGCATTTGAAATGCTGACGACTGGTGAATTCATATCAGCCGAACGTGCTGCCGATTTGGGTTTGGTCAACCGCGTTGTCCCCGAGACGCGTCTTGAACACGAAGCCAATGCGCTGGCAGAACTGGTTGCTTCCAAGCTGGGATCCGCTGTCAAAATCGGTAAAGAGGCGTTTTATCAACAGCTTCTTATGCCGCTGGATCAGGCTTATGCCTATGCCGGTGACGTCATGGCGCAGAACATGCTGTATCGGGATACAGAAGAAGGCATTTCAGCCTTTATCGAAAAACGTCCCCCAAATTGGTCCCAATAATGCAATTGTTTTGCACATTTTTCGCCACTGTTTTGAATTTTGCACTTTCCAAAAGGGCGACACTGTGGCAAAGCTGGGTCGAGGCCAAGGCCTCAGGACACTTTTGGGTCGCCGTGGGCGGAAGGTCCCTCCAGCTGGTCTCTCTCACCAGCGCTGACAATCCCGCAGCGGCGACCCCAAGACCCCTTCCATAAAATTCGTGAAACCGCTTTGCCTCAGTTGCGCCCGATTGTGGTCTGCCCTATGTGGCATCGCATGACACAAGTTTTGCATATTGTAGGCGGCGGCATGGCCGGGTCAGAGGCGGCCTGGCAAGCTGCTGAAATGGGCGTGGATGTTGTGATTCACGAAATGCGTCCGACCATCGGCACCTTTGCACATCAGACCGGCAATCTGGCGGAAATGGTGTGCTCGAACTCGTTCCGCTCGGATGATGATGAGCAGAACGCAGTGGGTCTGCTGCATTGGGAAATGCGTGCCGCCAATGGGTTGATCATGACAACAGCCGATGAACACCGCCTGCCAGCCGGTGGCGCGCTGGCTGTGGACCGTGACCCGTTTGCAGAAAGTGTGACCACAAAACTTCGCGCCCACCCACGCGTGACGGTAACCGACGAAGAAGTGACGACCCTGCCCAGCGATGGCCAGTGGATCTTTGCGACCGGCCCCCTGACGTCGCCCGCGCTGGGTCAGTCCATCCAGGCCGAGACAGGGTCTGACGCACTTGCCTTTTTCGACGCCATCGCACCGATCGTCTATGCCGAAAGCATCGACATGAGCAAAGCGTGGATGCAATCACGCTACGACAAGGGCGAGACTGAAGAAGAGCGGACGGCCTATCTGAACTGCCCGATGGACCGGGATCAGTACGAGGCCTTCATAGACGCGCTTCTGGCAGCAGAAAAAACCGAATTTCACGAAGGCGAGGCAGCAGGTTACTTCGACGGCTGTCTACCCATCGAGGTTATGGCCGAACGCGGTCGCGAAACGCTGCGCCATGGTCCGATGAAACCGGTCGGGCTGACCAACCCGCATGAGCCCGGCGTGAAACCACATGCAGTGGTGCAGTTGCGCCGCGATAACGCATTGGGCACCTTGTTTAACATCGTGGGTTTCCAGACAAAGATGAAATACGGCGCCCAGACCGACGTGTTCCGTATGATCCCTGGCTTGGAGAATGCCAGCTTTGCCCGGTTGGGCGGCATTCACCGCAATACGTTCATCAACTCTCCCACGCTTCTGGATTCGCAAATGCGGTTGAAATCCAAACCCAACATTCGGTTTGCTGGACAGATCACGGGTGTGGAAGGCTATGTAGAAAGCGCCGCGATGGGGTTGCTGGCTGGTCGGTTTGCCGCTGCTCAGATTTTGGGGCGTGACCTGCCCGCTGTTCCGCAAGACAGCGCAATGGGTGCTTTGATTCACCACATTACGGGTGGTGCCGAGGCCAAGACCTTTCAGCCGATGAACGTGAATTTCGGCCTGTTTCGCCCCGTGGATGGCCTGAAAGGCGGGCGTCGGGGTCGTAAAGACCGGTACAAGGCCTATACCGACCGGGCCAAAGCTGAATGGAGTACCTGGTTGGAACATTGCTGACTGGACGCGTAATGCGGACTCGGCCTAGCATGCTGGAATGAACGACACGTTTCTGAACAGCACATACAACCTCGGCACGCCTGAAGCGACTGAAGCGCACTATCAGAACTGGGCTGCAACCTATGAAAAGGAAGTTGGTGAACACGGTTACGCCACGCCGGGCCGTGTAGCAGCGGCTTTGTGGTCTTTCGCACCGAAGCCGCAGATCCCAATTCTGGACTACGGCTGCGGCACCGGGTTGTCGGGGCTTGCTCTGCGCGCTGTTGGCTTTGAAGTCATCGATGGGATGGACCCAACAGAGAACATGCTTCAGGAAGCCGCCAGCAAGGGCGTTTATCGAACACTGACCGGATTCGATATCGCCAAGCCCGCGCCGTTGAAGCGTGGGGAGTACACGATGATTACTGCCATAGGAGTGATCGGAAAAGGTGCTGCCCCGCCCGAGACACTGGATTTGTTGATGCACGCGTTGCCCAAGGGTGGTTTGCTTGGCTTTTCGCTGAACGATCATGCGTTGGCGGACCATAAATTCACCTGCCGTCTGACGGATTGGGTCGACATGGGGGCCGCACGTTTGTTATTTCGTGAACACGGCCCCCACCTGCCCGGTATCAACCTTAACTCTGACGTGTATGTATTAGAAAAAGCGTGACTCTCGTAACGCGCTTTGCGCCATCCCCAACAGGCCCCCTTCACCTTGGGCACGCATATTCTGCGTTGGTTGCCAGCGATCGGGCTGCTTCTGAAAGCGGCCGGTTCCTGCTGCGAATTGAGGATATCGATCAATCCCGCTCGCGACGGCTATGGGAGGATCAGATTTACCACGACCTCAGATGGTTGGGGCTGACATGGCCGGAGCCCGTGATGCGCCAATCGGATCGTTTGGGCTTTTACCACAAGGCGCTGGATCAGCTATGGGCGCAGGGTCTTTTGTATCCATGCACGTGTAATCGCAAAGATATCGCCGCTGCAACCAGTGCGCCGCAGGAAGGCGCACCCATGCTTGGACCCGACGGGCTTGTTTACCCTAGGACTTGTCGAAAAAGGTTTGTTGGCAAAGATTTATCGGAACTTCCTCGTCCAACTCAGGACCCATTGCGATTGGACGTGGTCAAGGCGTGTCAGGCGGTCCACAACCCCGACAGGTATCAGTTTCTTGAGCTGGGTTCGGGTCCCGGCGGCGAAACCGGCATTATCACCTTTTCGCCTGATGAGTTGATTACCACCATAGGTGATGTTGTTCTGTCCCGCCGTGACATGGGGACGTCGTATCATTTGTCCGTCGTACTTGACGACGCGGCTCAGGGTATAACACAGGTGGTACGGGGACGGGACTTGTTTGACGCGACCCGCATCCACGTTCTGTTGCAGGTGTTACTGAACCTGCCGACACCCGAGTATTTCCACCACGACCTGATCCGCGATGATGCAGGCAAACGGCTGGCCAAACGCGATGATGCCCGCGCGATCTCAAAATACCGGGCCGAAGGGGCTAGCCCGGGCGACATACGCCGAATGGTTGGGCTTTGACCCCTACTCCATTGGCGCCATCAGTTTAGCCTCGACCCCATCCCGAACGGCGGTAAAAAAACAGGTTCGTCGGTTGGTATGGCAGGCTGCACCGGTTTGACGGACCAGAACCAATAGACAATCCCGGTCGCAATCGATCCGGAAATCCACCAGTTCCTGCACATGGCCCGAGGTTTCGCCCTTGATCCAGAAGGCCTGCCGGGAGCGCGACCAATAGGTTACCCGCCCGGTTTCGAGGGTCTTTTCAACCGCCTGCACGTTCATCCAGGCCATCATCAGAACCTCGCCTGATGCTTCATCCTGCGCAATCGCCGGGATCAGACCCGCCTCATTAAATCTCAATTTAGAGGGGTCAAACACGACTGGGTCAGACATCTGAAAAACCTTTTGCATCCGGTGGGCTGGCCACTATGTATGGGTAACACACGACGAGGGAAAGCCATGAGCGGCGAGAACGACCTGATTAAGCTGTATTCCGGGCGCATTCTGGCGCTGGCTGCGGATATTCCGCATCTTGAGCGACTGGAAGATCCTGATGCAACCGTCAAGAAACGCTCACCTTTATGCGGATCGAGTGTAACTGTCGACATCAAGGTTCGCGACGGTCAGATCAGTGCCTTTGGTCAGGACGTCAAGGCCTGTGCTTTGGGGCAAGCGTCTGCCTCGGTCGTTGGGGATGCAATAATTGGAGCGTCGCGGGCGCAGGTCGAAGCTGCGCGTGATCAGTTGGCGGCCATGCTCAAGAATGGCGGTCCTGCACCCGATGCACCGTTTGACGGGCTTGAGGTGCTGATGCCTGCTCGGGATTATAAGAACCGCCATGCGTCGATCCTGCTGGTACTGGATGCCACGGCTGAGGCCATGGCGAAGGCTGAACAGGCAAACTGCGCCTGATTATAGCTATTTGGCGGAAACCCGTTTACCCTCTGCCAAGATTTCAGGAGGGATGGGTTTGAATAATTTGCTCGAGCATTTCGTGACGCTTTGGGTCGTTATCGACCCGATTGGAACAATTCCCGTTTTCATCGCCGTTACTGCGGGATTGGACGCGGCAGGCCGGCGGCGGACAGCGCTGTTAGCAGCCGTGATAAGTGCTGCCGTATTGCTGTTTTTCCTTGTATTTGGTCAGGTGCTGATCGAAGCGCTGGATATCGGGCTGAATTCGTTTCAGGTCGCTGGCGGCATTATCCTGTTTCTGTTTGCCCTGACGATGATCTTTGGTGAAAGCAAACAAGAGGTCGAACAACGGCAAGCCGAAGAAGATCGTGAAGACGCGTATCACCAGCAGAACCCGGCGATATTCCCGCTGGCCGTGCCTTCATTGGCATCCCCTGGCGCGATGCTGGCAATCGTTATCCTGACCGACAACCACCGTTACAGTATCGCTGATCAGGGTATCACAGCGCTTGTCATGCTTTCTGTATTGCTGGTTGCGTTTGTACTGATGCTATTGGCCGAGCCCATCATTCGGCTGATCGGCCATTCAGGCGCGGCGATCGTCAGCCGTGTTATGGGGATGATTTTGGCCTCGGTTGCTGCCAACTCAGTCCTGTCCGCGCTGTTGGAAATCTTCAAAACCGGCCAATTGTAAAAAAAGCCGCCGCGCTTTCCGGGCGAAAGGGCGGCGGCAGGTATTGCGTGTCTCGCGTGGGGTCCGGTGTACCGCGCGGGGCCGAGGCATGGCCCCTCAAGGGGTTTGGGACAGGCAGGTCACCCTTGACTGAAATGGGGATGACAGCGCGGATTTTTCGGCACGAGATCGCAGGCAGAAAGGCTTAGAAACCAACCGGCAGGTGAAGGGCCACCATCAGCATCACGACCAAAGACAACACGCCAACGGCATCCTGCAGGATGGTCGATTGCGCGCGGCTGAAAGCGGTCTTGATCTGGGTCAGCATACGGTCACCTCCGGTCAGAGCTTTAATCCTTTGTTGACCTTTTGTTCTCATATTTTTTGATGTAGGTAAAGAACTTTTTGAGAACATTTGTGAACTTTGAAGAACATTACAGCTAACCCACTGAAATCAAACGGATCGCCTGATCCTGTTTCATCAACCACAACAGTACGCGTGCGGCCCGTCCCCTGTCAGAGGTCAGTTTGGGATCGGTCGTTAGCAGCGCCCGCGCATCGGATTGGGCGACGGCCATCAATCCTGCCTGACGTTCCAGGTCCGCGATATGGAATTTTGGCAACCCGGATTGCGCAGTCCCGATCAGATCGCCCGCGCCTCGCATGTCAAGGTCAGTTTCCGAGATTCGGAAGCCATCTTCTGTCTCGCGCAGAACCTCCAGCCGCTTGCGCCCTCCGTCGCTGAGCGGTGGTTGATACATCAGCAAACAAGTGGATTCCGCATCCCCGCGCCCGACGCGCCCCCGCAACTGGTGCAATTGCGCCAGCCCAAAGATCTCGGCCCGTTCAATGACCATGATCGTTGCGTTGGGTACGTTCACGCCGACCTCGATCACCGTCGTGGCAACAAGGACCTTTGTTTGCCCGTTCTGAAACGCGCTCATCGCGGCGTCTTTGTCGGCGGGTGGCATCTGTCCGTGAACCAGTCCCACCACTCCCTCGCCTAAAATGGCCCGCAAACGTTTGAAGCGTTCCTCGGCCGCCGTCAGGTCCGAAACTTCGGATTCGTCGACCAGAGGGCACACCCAGTAACACTGTCGCCCTTCATCAATCGCTCGCCGCAGGTGGGCGATGACTTCGTCCATGCGCTGTGTGTTGACAATCGCCGTTTTGATCGGTTTTCGCCCCGGAGGCTTTTCATCCAGCACCGAAACATCCATGTCGCCATATTGCGCCAGCGCAAGACTACGTGGGATCGGAGTGGCGGTCATTACCAGAACATCGGCCCCCTTGCCTTTTTCCGACAATTCCATTCTCTGCCGCACGCCAAACCGGTGCTGTTCGTCGACGATGGCCAATCTCAGCGCCTTGAATTCAACATCACTTTGAAACACTGCATGTGTGCCAACCAGAATGTGAATATCGCCTTGTTTAAGTGCCTCAAGCTTGGCACGCCGCTCCGCGCCCTTATCACGTCCGGTAAGCAGTTCCAGAACCACTCCGGCCTGCTCGGCCAGTGGGCGCAACCCTTCCAGATGCTGGCGTGCCAGAATTTCGGTCGGGGCCATCATCACGCCCTGCCCGCCTGCCTCAACGGCGATCAGAAGCGCCATGAAGGCCACCAGCGTCTTACCGGCGCCGACGTCGCCCTGTAACAGTCGGTTCATTCGGGCGTCAGACGCCATATCAGCCGAAATCTCATCAATAGCGCGCGTTTGTGCATCAGTCGGGCGATAGGGAAGGCTTGCCAGCACTTTAGATTGCAGTGCCCCGGTTCCCACGCTGACTATCCCCCGCGACTTGCGCTCTCGCTGCCGGGCCAGAGCGAGCGTCAGCTGATGCGCAAACAATTCGTCATACGCCAATCTCTGACGCGCAGGGGCAAACGGCGCGACATCATCAGCGCCGCGCGGATTGTGACCGGCGTGAATGGCCGCAGACCAGCTCGGCCAGTTTTGCTGTGACACCTGCGCCGGATCGATCCATTCCTCTAGCTTGGGTGCGCGTGCCAATGCGCTGCGGCTGGCCTTGAACGCTGTTTTCTGGGTCAGCCCTTGCGTCAGGTGGTAGACCGGTTCGAATTCCGGGATATCTCCGGCTTGTTCAACGGGCAGCATGTGGTCAGGGTGCACCATCTGCGCCATGCCGTCGAACAGTTCCAACTTGCCGGAAACCACGCGGCGAGATCCTTGCGGCAAAACTTTTTTCAGATATTCACCACGTGCGTGGAAAAAGACCAGCTGGAAATCGGCCTGACTGTCTTCGACATGAACGCGATAAGCCCCTCCCTTGTTGTGAGGCGGCCTGTGCGGGCCGACTGTCACTTCCACGGTCAGAGTGGCTGGCAGGTCCACCCCCTGAATTGTATCCCGCCTGCGCCGATCCACCACGGCATAAGGCAGGCTGAACAGAACATCGCGCGGGGATTCCACCCCGGTCTGCGCCATGGCCTGTGCCGTCTTGGGGCCGACGCCATCCAACGTTTCCAGCCCCGCAAATAGCGGGAAAAGCTGTTCGGGGCGTCCGCTCATGCGCCTTCTATCAGCTGAAGCCAGCCATCCTCGTCCAAAGTTTCGATCCCAAGTTCCGCCGCCTTTTTCGCCTTTGACCCTGCCCCGGGCCCCGCGACCAGAATATCGGTTTTCTTGCTGACAGAGCCGGAAACCTTAGCGCCCAACGCCTCGGCTCGCGCTTTGGCTTCGGCGCGGGTCATCTTTTCCAGCGTTCCGGTGAACACTACGGTTTTACCCGCCACCGGACTGTCCGAGGCTGGCGCGTCGGGGGCGATAACCGTCAATTCGTTGCGCAGCGTGTCGAAAGCCCGTCGTTCCTCTTCATTGGCAAATGCGTCCGACAATGAAAGGCCAAGCGTTGCGCCAATACCGTCGATGCCGATCAGCTCTGCCCAGGCGGCATTGGCGTCGGCTGCGACATTGGCCTCCGCGGTGGCTGCGTCCCGCACTTCTTTCACGCGCGCGCGACGCCCTTCAAGCTGCGCTGCCGTACGCTCTGTATCTTCCGCCTCATCGGCCTGCCGTTGGGCCAGCGCGGCCGGGCGCGCAGTGTCCAACGCGAGTGCCATCGCATCCCAATCGCGGTAAAAAAGCGCCAGATCGCGCGCACCGACTTCACCAACATGTCGAATGCCCAGTGCGAACAACAAGCGCGCAAAGGGAATTTTCCGCTTTTCATCAATGGCTTCGAACAGGTTCCTGGCAGATGTTTCGCCCCACCCGTCCCGGTTTTTCAACCGCGTCAGACTGGCTGCGTCCCGCTGTTCCAGCGTGAAAATATCAGCTGGCGCATTGATCGGAAGGGTTGGATCCCCATAGAACATTTCAATCTGTTTTGCGCCCAGCCCTTCTATATCAAAGGCTTTGCGCGACACGAAATGTTTTAGTTTTTCAACGGCCTGCGCGGGACAGATCAGGCCGCCGGTGCACCGTCGAACCGCGTCGCCTTCTTCGCGGATCGCATCACTCCCGCATTCGGGGCAATGTGTCGGAAAGGCAAAAGGGCGTGCATCGGCGGGGCGTTTGGACAAGTCGACATCCGACAGTTTGGGGATCACATCGCCAGCGCGATAAACCTGAACCCAATCGCCCACTCGGATATCTTTTCCTTCACGGATCGCGCCGCCCTTGGCATCGCGCCCTGCGATGTAATCTTCGTTGTGCAATGTGGCATTGGAGACTACCACTCCGCCAACCGTTACAGGATGCAACCGTGCCACGGGGCTAAGCGCCCCTGTTCGACCAACCTGAATGTCGATCGCCTCCAATCTGGTCCAGGCCAGTTCGGCTGGGAACTTATGCGCAATTGCCCATCTTGGCGTCGTTGAGCGGAAACCCAGACGTACCTGCAAAGACAGATCGTTTACCTTGTAGACGACCCCATCGATGTCATACCCCAAAGTCGCACGCTGCGCTTCGATATCCCGGTAATGAGCGATCATGTCCTCAGTCGTGGCACATAGGCGCGTCAAGGAATTCGTGGGGAACCCAAGCGTCGCAAGACGCTCAATTGCTCCCATCTGGGTATCCGCCAAAGGCTCTGACAGTTCACCCCAGGCATAGGCGAAGAAACGCAATGGGCGGGATCGGGTAATTTCCGAATCCAGCTGGCGCAGCGACCCTGCCGCCGCATTGCGCGGGTTGGCAAAGGGTTTGCCCCCCCGTTCGGCTTGTCGCGTGTTCAAGGCTTCGAAATCAAAGTGGGACATGTAAATCTCACCCCGAACCTCAAGAACGTCAGGCGCGTTTTCAATCTGCTGTGGAATATCAGAGACAGTGCAGGCGTTGGCCGTCACGTTCTCGCCAACTTCACCGTCGCCCCGCGTTGCGGCCTGAACCAGCTGTCCGCTCTCATAGCGCAAGGACAAAGACAGGCCGTCAATCTTGGGTTCGGCTGTGAAAGCCAGCGGCGCGCCTGCATCAAGGCCCAGATATTTGCGAATCGAGGTGTCGAAATCGGCAATGTCCCCATCGTCGAACGCGTTGCCCAGTGACATCATTCGGACGGCATGAGTAACTTTCGAAAACCCGTCCGCCGGTTTGGCACCGACTTGCTCTGTTGGGCTGTCAGCACGTTTCAAGTGGGGGAAACGCGCCTCGATCTCGGCGTTTCTGCGTTTGAGGGCATCATAATCCGCATCCGACAACTCGGGCGCATCTTCTGCGTGATACAGAGTGTTGGCTCGCGACAGGATGTCCGCCAACCGCGCCAGTTCGGCACGCGCCTCATCATCCGTCAGGTCTGATATGGGAATGGAATTGCTCATGGCCTCGCCCTGTCACGCGTTCTTGGACCTCAGTGATAGGGCGAGGTCATGGCCAGGTCCAGATGTGCTGAGCCGTGAGTGCAATGTGCCGCCCTGGACCACCAGCGACACAAACGGTTCAAATCAGAGGCCGACCGCCATTCGCGTCTCGTCCAGAGTGTTGCTTTGCGGGTCGCGCAACACGTAGCCCCGCCCCCAAACGGTTTCGATATAATTCTCACCACCGGTTGCATTGCTGAGCTTTTTGCGCAGTTTGCAGATGAAGACGTCGATGATCTTCAGCTCAGGTTCATCCATGCCGCCGTATAAGTGATTCAGAAACATTTCCTTGGTCAGAGTCGTACCCTTACGCAAGCTGAGCAATTCCAGCATCTGGTACTCTTTTCCTGTCAGGTGCACGGTTTTTCCGTCCACCTCAACGGTCTTGGCGTCCAGATTTACGGCCACGCGACCTGTGTGGATGATGGACTGCGAATGCCCTTTCGACCGGCGGATGATGGCATGAATGCGGGCCACCAGTTCTTCGCGGTGGAAGGGTTTGGTCAGATAGTCATCCGCGCCAAACCCGAAACCTTTGATCTTGCTGTCCGTATCATCTGCGCCCGAAAGGATCAGGATCGGTGTTTCCACCCGGGAAATCCGCAACTGGCGCAACACTTCATGCCCGTTCATGTCCGGCAGGTTCAGGTCCAGCAAGATCAGGTCGTAATCGTAGAGCTTTGCCAGATCGATACCTTCTTCGCCAAGATCCGTTGCATAAACGTTTAGGTTCGCATGCGTCAGCATCAGTTCGATGCTTTTAGACGTGGTCGGATCATCCTCGACAAGAAGTATACGCATTTTCACTGCTCCAATTCGGGTCAATAATTCCAATTAAAATCAAACCTGACCAAGAATGGTTAATCTGACGTTAGCGTTGAATCATTTATTCTCGCTCTCCTTTAGGTTGTCGATACTTTTTTAAGGCCGTGGCTTTCAAAGCCTCGACACCGTGTTCCGCGACTAGGGAAACCCAGCCGTTGAACTCTTCGTCACTTATGCCGTATTTCTGTTTTGCCTCAGACAGGCTGATCAGCCCGTAAAGCACCCCACGCACGACCAGAATCTTGCGTGAGGCCACCCACCGCCTTGTGCTTGTTGGCGGCAGATCGGCGCGCGTCAGTATGGACCCGTCCGGCAGAGAAACAGACCTTGGCCCTTCCACTTTGTGCAAATACATCGCTTTACCCTTTTTGCTGCATCAAAGCTGACGCCAGCCTACTTAAGGTCGTATGAAACCGCCTCTTGAGAGTGTGTAGAATTTTCCTATATTCTGCCGGTCTTTCTTAACCCGGACAGGAACCGCCAATGGCCCTCGACACCGAGACCCCGCTGAACTCGCTTGGCTTTGCCAAACCGCCGTCGGAAACGCGGGTGGTTGTGGCCATGTCAGGGGGCGTCGATAGCTCTGTCGTCGCGGCCTACTTGGCCGATCAGGGCTATGATGTGGTGGGGGTGACACTGCAACTCTATGACCATGGCGCGGCTCTGGCCAAGAAAGGGGCGTGTTGTGCCGGGATCGATATCCACGATGCGCGCCGCGTGGCAGAAGAGCGTGGGTTTCCCCACTATGTTCTGGACTACGAAAACATCTTCAAAGACGCGGTGATCGATGAGTTCGCGGAAAGCTATCTGGCAGGCGCAACACCCGTCCCCTGCATTCGCTGCAACGAGCGGGTAAAATTCAAGGACCTTCTGGAAACCGCCAAGGATCTTGAGGCCGACTGTATGGCCACCGGGCACTATATCCAGCGCAAAATGGGGCCAGACGGCCCGGAACTGCACAGCGCCGAAGATGCCAACCGGGACCAATCCTATTTCCTGTTTTCGACAACGCCGGAACAGCTTGATTTCCTGCGCTTCCCGCTTGGTCATTTGCCCTCAAAAGACGCGACCCGCGAAATGGCGGCTCAATATGGGTTGTCTGTGGCGGACAAGCCCGACAGTCAGGACATCTGCTTTGTGCCCGACGGCAACTATGCCAGCGTCATTGAAAAGCTGCGCCCCGGTGCTGCGGAACCGGGCGAGATTGTTCATGCCGATGGCCACGTACTGGCACAGCATAACGGTGTGATCCACTACACGATCGGCCAAAGGCGCGGCCTGGGCATCGGCGGCCTGAGCGAGCCGCTTTATGTGGTCAAGCTGGACGTGGACAAGAAACAGGTCGTCGTCGGCCCCAAAGAGATGCTGGCAACGCGTGTCGTTCCCGTGCGTGAGATCAACTGGCTGGGCGATGAACCCTTCACTTCGCGCGAAGAATGGCACCTTTCAGTCAAGGTCCGTTCGACCCGCCCCCCGCGCGAGGCCATTATTCGACCGCTGTCCGACACCACTGCCGAAGTTGAATTGCTGACACCCGAAGAAGGCATCTCGCCCGGTCAGGCCTGCGTCTTCTATGCCTCGGAAGGCAGCCGCATTTTTGGTGGCGGCTGGATCTGGCGCGGATACTAGGCCGAAACCGGTTCAACCTCTGGTTCGATCTGGATCTGAAGCGCATCGTTGAACCGGTTGAATGCACCGCACAATGCGATGCGCCAGGTTAACTCGACAATCTGGGCATCGCTGAACCAGTCCCGCAGGCCGGAAACCTCGGCGTCGCGTATACGGCCTGATCGTGTCGTTACAGCCTCGGCGTATCGCACGACGGCCTTGTCGCACGCGTCCAGTTCGGGGTGGTTGTCGACATCTGGCAAACGCGCCGCGCCTTCGGGGCTGAGACCTGCAACCGTCAACAGTGGAGTATGATGCGAGACGCAGTAGTCACAGGCGTTCAATTTGGAAACCGTCACCATGGCCAGTTCCAGCGCACGACGCGGCAAAGTTTGCTGTTCCCGCAACGCCGTCAACATGCCGGCGACATGTTCCAGAACCGGTGGACAATGTGCGGCAACCCGGGCCCAATTGTCGAACGGGCCATAAGCACCCAAAGCCGCATGTGACGCGCGTGTCTCGTCTGCCATCTCAGGGTCTGACAAAGGGGGGATGCGGGTCATGATGAAATCTCCTTTTCAGCGAGGATATCTTAAGTCCGCACGGCTGCAACAGACGGTCGCGGATAACAAACCCGAGACGGAATGCCGAAACAGATCTGTTACAGGGCATCCGTGGGCGAATTGAAGAGGATGTAAAGCCCGACGCAGACCATGATATATGGGGCGATCCGATCCATACGGGCGACGCGTGGCCCAAGGCTTTTGGCCCGAGGTGCGCCCCAGGCGGCAACTACGACCAGAACTGAAGCGGCCAGTGCTGCGCCGATCAAGGCGGCAACACGGTATGAAGGGGCAGACTCCGCCAATAGCGGTGTCATGACCGCGAAACTGTCAATCGACAGGCTCAGGAACAGGGTAACCACCGATGTTACGGCCCCTTTTGCCTCGGTTCCTTCAGAATTGGCCCCGAAAAGCTGCCTCCAGATACCGCGCAGACCAAAGGCCAGTGGCACAAGACCCAGAAACCCGATCCAAAACGGCGCGCCGCTCTGGTCAACGCCCAAAGCGACGGTCATGGCCAATGTCAGAACAATTGTTTGCGCGACGGCAAAGCCAATGATGGCGCGGCGCTGCTCGATCACCAGTATCAAACCCAGCAAGACGGCCAGATTGTCCAGATTGGTGGAAATCATGGCAATCCCGGCTGAAGCGGCGAACAGCGTGTGATCAAGCATGCTCAATCTGCATTCTGTCCAGCACAGCTCGTGCCGCCCGCAATCCCGGAGCTTCTCCTCCGCGCCCCAACCTTTCCATTGTCAGGTTCATCGCAAGTTGCTGAGCGTCGGGGGCACTGGTCACATCATGCAGGGCCTTGGCGATCTTTTCTGGCTGGCAATCGTTCAGCAGGCATTCAGGCACGGCGCGTGTTTCAGATACCAGGTTGACCAATGTAACAGTGTCCAGCTTGACCATGCGTTCAGCCATTTTCTGGGTCAGCCAATTGAGTTTGTAGGCGATCACCATGGGTGTATTCTGCGCGGCCAGTTCCAAAGAAACCGTACCCGAAGCGGCCAGCGCAATACGTGCTGTGCCAAAGGCCGCGCGTTTTTCGATGGTGGCTTGCCCGGCCCCGATTTGGCGCGGGTCGAGCACTATTGGTGCGCCCGGCCAGTTTTGCGTCATATCGTTGACCAGATCAGTTGTTGCACCCACGGTTGGAACCACGACGCGATAACTGGGATGATCCGTCAAAAACAGCCGCAATGCCTCACCAAACGTGTCTGCCAGACGCTCGATCTCACCCCGGCGCGATCCGGGCAGAGCCAGCAGGACTGGTGCATCCCCTAGGTCGTACCTGCTCCGGAATGCTGCAATCTCAGCCTGTGTTGCCGTCGGTTCGCTGGCAACTGGATGGCCGACAAAGTCGCACTCCATCCCTGCCCGCTCCATGTATGGCGGCTCAAACGGAAGCAGTGCCAGCACATGGTCGATGACCTTTGCCATTTTATCCGCTCGCCCCGGACGCCAGGCCCAGACACTGGGCGCGACGTAATGCACGGTGCGGATATCACTGGCGACTTTGACGATTTTGGCGACACGCAGGCTGAAATCGGGGCTGTCGATGGTGATCAGAACGTCCGGCCGCGTGTCCAACACTGCTTGCGCGGTCTCCGAGATTCGACGCTTGAGGTGGAAAAACTTCGGCAGAACCTCGATCAAACCCATCACCGAAAGTTCCGACATCGGAAACCGGCTGGTCAGCCCCTGAGCCGCCATCAATGGTCCGCCCACGCCGTCGAATTCAATATCGGGGATCAGGGTTTTCAGCCCCTCCATCAGCGCGGCGCCCAGCCGATCGCCCGAAGGTTCACCGGCGACCAGAAAAACACGCATCAGACCGCTCGCTCGCGGATATACAGGAACAGCCCAAGACGGTTACATTCGGCGATGACCTGTTCTTTTTCCAAAACCAGCACACCGCCCTTTTCCAGAACGATGCCAGACAAGCCTGCCGCGACCGCATCCGTGACGGTGTCGAGCCCGATGGCAGGCAGATCAGCACGCCGATCTTGATCGGGCTTTGGGCCTTTGAACAGTATGCCGCCCCCCGCATCCGGGCGTTGTGTCAGGGACTGAAGCATCCAAGCGGTTCCAAAGATGCCTTCGATTGCCAACACCTGCCCTTTTGAAACGGCACAGGCCTGACCTATATCCGCAGTTCCCATGGCCCGCAGAATTCCGGCAGCGCGGTCTGCATCTGCCATATCACTCTCGGATGGGTGCACATCAGTCAGACAGCCCAAAGGCGGCAACAGGCCAGGGGCGATTTCATGCGCGGCACACACCCGCAATCCTGCGCCTTCCAACAGGCCAATGACAGCCCGCAATGCTCCGTCATCACCCGACAGCATGGCCTGCTGGATCACCGGAACCAATGGCATCGTTGCCGCGTCAATACGTTTAGGATCAACCTTCGGGCGCCGAACTGCGCCGGCCATGCAGATCTCGGTCACGCCCTTCGCCTGAAGCCCGGCGATAAAACTGCCAAGCTGTTCAAGCGGAAACACGATATCTGCGACCAGATCATCCGGCAGGAAACCTTCCATCGCGCAGATCAGCGGACGTTCCGCCAATTGGGCAACCAATTCGGTCGGCAGCGCCCCGGTTCCCGCAATCAACGCAAGCATGTTCCTATTTCCTCGGTGTCAGGAACGACCGATCGCTGTGTCCGGTGACAAAATCAACGATCCGCTGCACATAGTCGCAGTCGTTACCCTGACCAAGACGGTAGGCGCGATCCATGAACGTTCCTTCGCCTTCAGACAACTCCTTAAACGCGGCACGCAATGCCGAGATGTCTTCGCGCGAAACACCTTTACGCTTGAGACCCACGAGGTTCAGACCTTCAAGCTCACCCCTGGATGCTTGTACCAGTCCGTAGGGAATGACGTCTTTGGGCACCATGGTGAGCGCACCGATGATAGCCCCACGTCCAACGCGCACCCATTGGTGCAGGCCCGAAATGCCACCGACGATTACATCATCCTCGACGATACAGTGACCGGCTGCGCCCGCGTGGTTCACCATGATAACCCGGTTGCCGATCTGTACGTCATGGGCCACATGAACACCTGCCATCAGCAGGCAATCATCCCCGATCCGGGTTACGCCACCGCCGCCTTCGGTTCCGGTGTTGATCGTTACATGCTCGCGAATGCGGTTGCGCTGACCGATTTCAAGGCGTGTGTTTTCACCGCCGAATTTCAGGTCCTGAGGAATCTCACCGATCACCGAAAAATTAAAGATCACGGTGTCTTCGCCAATCGATGTATCACCGGTCACAACGACATGAGACTTCAACTCGACCCGATCAGCCAGTTTTACATTGGCGCCCACATAGCTGAAAGGACCGATGATGCAATCCTGCCCGATCTGCGCCCCGTCTTCGATAATCGCGCTGGGATGGATACCGCTCATGTTGTTTTTTCCATATCCCAATCGACATAGGCCGAGAATTCTGCCTCGGCGGCTACTTCACCATCAACAGTTGCGCGGCCGTTGAATTTGAAAAGCTTGCCACCCTTCTTGCCGCGAACCGTTTCGACATGCATTTCTAGCACGTCGCCAGGAACAACTTTCCGGCGGAATTTACACTTGTCGATGCTCATGAAATAGATCAGCAACTCGGTGTCGATGACATCCATACCCACGCCCAGCATCACGCCTGCGGTCTGCGCCATCGCCTCAACGATGGTAACACCTGGCATGATCGGAGTTCCCGGAAAATGCCCCTGGAAATGCGGCTCGTTCATGGTGACGTTCTTGATACCGCGGGCCGATTGATAGCCAGAGATGTCAACCACCTTATCGACCAGCAAAAACGGATAACGATGCGGCAGGATCCTTTGGATCAACTGAATATCGGCGCTTTTGGGTTCCGTTGTCATGATGCAGGTATCCCGTTCTGAATGTTTCTTTTTCAGCGTGGTTAGCAATACAGCCTCGTAAGGGCAAGCGAACCTATTCGCTCTTGTCCTTTTGCAGCCCGCTGCCATCGCCAATTGCCGTGTTTACACGGGTTATCGCAGCTTCTGTGATATCTGACGTGCTTACAACGACATTGGAACGTTCGATGATCACGCTGGCCCCAAAGTCGCGCAGCAAATCAACAAGGATCGGACGAACTATTTCAAAGAACGTCTGTTGCGCCTCTTCGCTGCGACGCGCCAACGCGTCAAGCTTTGCTCTTTGCCCATCACGGTGGGACTGCACCTTGACATCGAAAGCTTCGGCCAGAGGTCGAAACTCTTCGGCTGGCATGGTTGCACGCTTTTCAGTCAGGTCTTTTTCCTCGCGGCTGAGTTCCGCGACGATCCGTTCATTTTCTTCCGCAAGCATCGCGCTTTCTTTTTCGATCTCGCGCAAAACACGCTGCCCGAATGCCGAATTCTTGAACAGCTGCTCGCCGGACAATGTGACCACGCTGGCTTGCGGAACACCCAGTTGCTGTGCTTCAGCCGAAGGGGCCTGAAACAGCATCAAAAATGCACACAGGGCCCAAAGCGGGCCCTGTATCAAGGTAAAGAACCTGTTCGTCATCGCAGATCAGAACCGAGCCTGAATGGTCAGGTCAAAGTTCTGTTCCTTGTCGAACGTTTCCTTTTTCAGAGCCTTCGAGAAGTTGAACTGCAAAGGTCCAAACGGTGTTTCCCACAGGACCGAGATGCCGATTACGTGACGAATGGACCCGTCTGCACCAACGATATTTGCCCCTGCGGTGTTCACATCGTTGATGTTGTATAGGTTTCCAACATCATAGAACAGACCGCCCCGCAGGCCCAGCTCCTCGGGCAGACCCAAGGGGAAATCGGTTTCAAAACGCGCGACCCAGTAATAGTTGCCACCGATGGCATCATCCTGGCCATTGGACAAATCACGCGGGCCAATACCGGCCGGTTCAAACCCGCGCAAGGTACGAGGCCCCAAAACAAAGCGGTCAACAGCGCGGCTGAAACCATCGCCAGTCCAATTAAACGCACCCAGTTCCAGTGTTGCACGCAGAACGACTTCTTCGTTCCAGACCCGTGTTTGGGCGATCCCGCGAGCGGTGGTTTTGAAGTATTTGTTATCGCCACCAAGACCCGCCGCGTCGACGCCAACCTCGAACAGAACGCCTGAATTCGGGTCCAGACCACCGATCCGGCTGTCATAGATGTATGACAGTCCCAGCGAGCTGGATGTCCGTTTCCCCTGCGCAATCTCAGACGCAATCACCGCACCGTTGACCTGATCGCTCTGCTGGGTCATCTCGCTGCGGTCCCAGTCATAGCGCAACCGAAGAGCAGAAAGTTCGCCGATTGCATAGGTCAGTTGAGGTGTGAAAAACAACGAGCTCGTGTCGTAACTTGCAAAGCCGGAATTGGTTGCCGACAGACCCAGTCCAAGGTCGAAACGCAGCTTTCGGCCCAGCAAATAGGGCTCGGTAAAGTTAATCGTGTACTGTTCTGAATCCTGTGCTGTCGAGATGGACACACCAAGATTCTGACCGCGTCCCAGGAAGTTCGCCTCGTTCAGGCCGATTGCAATCCCGAAGCCGTCTGTGACCGAGTAGCTGCCGCCAAGGCTCAGAGAGCCTGTAGGCTGTTCTTCGACATCAACATCCAGAATGACCTGGCTGGGTGACGACCCTTCCCGAGGCTCAACTTCCGCAACCGCAAAGAACCCAAGCGCATTGATGCGTTCCGCGGCCTGACGGATTTCACGCGGGTTGAACGGGTCACCTTCGACGGTGTCGAACTGACGGCGGATCACACGGTCCAGCGTGGTGGTGTTGCCTTCGATATCGATCCGCTCAACAAAAATACGCGGACCCTTCGTCAGAACAAATTCGACGTCCAGGGTAAGATCTCGGTCATTGCGCGTCACACGCGGTTCAACACGCAGGAAATCAACGCCCTGCTTCAACCCAAGGCGCTCTTGCCGCGCGATCGAGTTTTCCACCAGCGTCGGCGTATAGGTCACGCCAGGTTTGATTTTCAGCGCATCCTGATACGGCGCCGCATCGACCCCGGCGATTTCGCTAACCGTCGTTATCTTTCCAAACGAGAACTTTTGGCCTTCGGTGACGTTCATCACCAGAAAGAAGGCATCCCGTTCGCGGGTAAATTCGACGTTGGCGCTGTTCACACGGAAATCGATATAGCCCCGCGACAGGTAGAAATCACGAATGACTTGTTTGTCGAATTCGATGCGGTCGCCGATAAACGTGTCGTTGCGGAAGAATGTCCGCAGAAACGTTGCCTGTTTGGTTTCCAGTACCCGGCGCAGCCTCCGGTCCGAAAAGGCGCGGTTGCCGACAAAGCTGACGCGCTCGACCTCAATGGTCGTGCCTTCTGCCACTTCAAAGACCAGATCGACCCGGTTGTCGCTGCGACGGATGATGCGAGGAATGACAGTTGCCGCGACACGACCCTGGGCCGAATACACTTCGGCGATCGTGTCAGCATCCGCTTCGGCCGCCTGAGGCGTAAAAACCCGGCGTGGTTGCGACGAGATCACGTCCAGAAGAACGTCGTCTTTGACGCGAGCATTCCCTTCAATGCTGATCTGGTTGATCGTTGGGTATTCCTGAACCTGAATGACCAGAGTCGTGCCGCGCGGTGTCAGTTCGACTGTTTCAAATACACCACTGTCAAGCAAACGCTGATAGGCATCGTTAAGCTGTCCGGCCGTTACGGTCTGGCCCGGTTCTATTCCGGTACGAGCGATGATTGTCCCGGTTTCGATCCGGCGATTCCCCTCAACATCAAACGAGTTGATCGTGTAGCTTTGCGCCGATGCCGCATGTGGAAACGCCAGTAAGCTTACCGCAACAAAAAGGAAAAAAACCGTTAGCGCCTGCCACAAAATATTGTTTATCGGCTTATGCCCCCCGCAGGATGTGCCTGCGTCTCGCCTGTCAGTCATTTTATGCTCTACCCAGAATTTTGAGACTTTAATGCTGAGTAACGGGATTGAATGAGCTTGTCAAAAGGCGATATCGAAGCAGTCAGGCAGACAGCCACGGGACAACAGACCTACGATTTAGCCGAGAATCACATTCCCGCCAGATAGGCGGCCCCAGCCATTGCCAACGCTGTAACGGCAAAGCTCAGCATAACGTCCCAATTCAACATGAACAGGAAGCTAAAGCTTTGATACGATTTTTTCAGCGTTTTGGACATGACTGTTCCCTTTTGACGGGAATACTCTAGCGCTGAAATATGGCGGGAATGCGGCTGGAATTTGCTCCAGCCGCCACATTCAGCAGAACAGGTCGTTGCTGACCGAAAACAGCATCAGCGTCAGAATGATCGCAATTCCAATGCCCATGAGTATGCGCAACGCCCGGTCGCTGGGTGGTTTCCCGGCAATGGCCTCGTAGGCGTAGAAAACCAGATGCCCGCCATCCAGCGCCGGAATGGGAAACAGGTTCAACAAGCCTACGGCCGTCGAAAGGACAGCAATGAAGAAGATAAAGTTCTGCGCCCCCTGGCTGGCCATCGCCCCCGAGGTTTCGGCAATTCCGATTGGCCCCGAGATGTTGCAGGTGCTGATTGCGCCCGTCACCATGTGCCACATGCCGGACAAGGACCCTTCGATGATGCGGCCTGTCTGGATGACACCGCCCTTTAGGGAATCGAAAAGACCAGCCGGTACCGTAGCAGGCTCCAGCATCATGCCACCGACGATTCCGATGCGCCAATGGGTGACAAAACCACCATCAGGCTGCGGTTCATCCGTGCGCCGGGGCGCCAGGGCAAATTCCAACTCGGACCCATCTCGCCAGACCTCAAGCAGTAAGACGCGACCGTCTGATCCTTCGACATGATCCTTTAGCTGATCGAAGGCAAAGATCGGTTCACCATTGACCGAGGTGATGACATCCCCTTGCTTCAGCTGGATATCCATAGCCGCGCTACGCGGGGCAACCTGGCGGATCAGCGGCGGGAACATCCATGGGGCCTGAACCTCAAGAGGTTCACCGTCCCGGATCACAGAATAATCCAGAACCGGTTGAACAGGAAGGTCGTCGATGAACTCCTTCCATGCGCCTTCTTCGTCATAGTCCGGTGTCGGACGACCGGCGATAGCCGTAATCACATCTCCCTCGCGCAATTCCTGCACGGTGCCTGGCAAAGGCTGCAACGCGCCAACGGTCAGGGGTTCACGCGAAACGCCCTGTGACCAGAAGATCAGGCCAAAAACCAGAATGGACATGGCGAAATTAAAGACCGGGCCAGCCGCGACAGTTGCTGCCCGTGCCCATAACGGGGCGCCGTGCATGGTGCGGCGCAACTCCTCAGGATTTTGGGTCGCGATGTCTTCCATCGCCTCTTCATCCTTGCCCGAGGCTGCATTGGCATCGCCCAGAAACTTTACATATCCACCAAAAGGCAATGCTGCGATCTGCCACTTGGTTCCGCGCTTATCCTTGCGGCTCCAGAGCACCGGCCCGAACCCGAGCGAGAAGACTTCGGCATGAATACCTGACCACCTGCCCACAATGTAGTGGCCATATTCATGCACGGCCACAATGACCGACAGCGCAATAACAAAGGCAACAATCGTCCACAGCAGATTGCCGAATTGCGGGATCAGGGAAAGTACGTCCAAAATTCTATCCTGCTCGTTCCATCACAGTGTTATCGACCCACTGACGTGCCAGATGGTCGGTTTGCTGTACGTTATCAAGTGTCATCGGGGCATCAATAAGGCCACCCGTTGCGTCAAACCTGTCCAATACGGCAGAAACGGTATCCGCCATATCAAGAAAGCCGATCCGGCGCGCAATGAAGTGATCCAGCGCGCGTTCCTTGGCGGCATTGAATACCGCGCCGGCCAGCCCACCGCACTCCATGACGTCCCAAGCAAGTTTTAGGGCTGGATAGCGTGTGAGATCCGGTTCGTTAAAGCGTAGCTGAGCCAGCTTTGCCAGGTCCAGCCGCTGAACCGGCAGCTTCTGCCTTTCCGGCCAGTGCAACGCATACCCTATGGCATGGCGCATGTCGGGGGCGCCCATATGTGCCATCATTGCGCCATCTCGAAACCCGACCATTGCATGGACAATGGATTCAGGATGAACCAAAACTTCGATTTGATCCGGAGATACTCCGAAATATTCTTTTGTTTCTATTACTTCCAACGCCTTGTTGAACATCGAGGCACTGTCGATTGTGATCCGCTGTCCCATATCCCAATTCGGATGGCTGGACGCTTGTTCGACGGTGGCGGTTGCCAGATCCTTCAGCGGCCAGTCGCGGAACGCTCCGCCACTTGCGGTGATAATCACGCGTTCGACCGTTTTGATATCTTCGCCGACCAGCGCCTGAAACACGGCAGAATGCTCACTGTCGACCGGAAGCAAACGCGCGTCATAGTTTTTTGCAGTTTCCAGAACCAGTGATCCGGCGCAGACCAGTGTTTCCTTGTTGGCCAAGGCCAGTGTCTTCCCTTGTTTCAGGGCTTCGATCCCAGGCGCAAGGCCTGCTGCCCCGACGATTGCTGACATGACCCAATCCGCCGGACGCGCGGCAGCCTCGGCAATTGCGCGCGGCCCGGCCGCCACTTCGACCCCACTGCCCGCCAAGGCGACGCGCAGGTCCTCCAACCTGTCTTCGTGTGCCGTGACAGCCAAATCGGCGCGCAACCGACGAGCGTCATCGGCAAGCTGTTGAATATTCGCGCCGCCGGTAAGCGCCACCACATCATAGTCTTCGGGATTACGCGAAATCAGATCAAGCGTGTTTTGCCCGATCGAACCCGTGGCGCCAAGAACGGAAATCCGTCGCATTACATCTCACCCGGCGTGTACAGAAGACCTGCGATCAGAACAAACACCGCAGCCCCCATCATGCCGTCGAACCGATCCAGAAAGCCGCCATGGCCGGGGATCAGGTTCGAACTGTCCTTGACCCCGAACTTACGTTTGATCGCGCTTTCGATTATGTCACCCGCCTGGCTGGCCATTGATGCGAAAACGGAAACAACAACAAAGGCAAATCCGAAACCCGCGTGGCTTGCGAAGGCGATACCGACACAGGCCGCGGCAGCCCATCCGCCTGCCGTTCCCGACCATGTTTTCTTAGGGCTGATCTTTGGCCAGAACTTGGGCCCTCCGACCATTTTGCCCACAAAATAGCCCGCCACATCCGTGGCCACCACCACCGCTATCAGCCAGACCATCCAGCCAAAACCCGAGTTTTCGCGAATGGAAATGAAACCCAGACCAGCCGCAACAATCCAGACCGCGAACAAGCCGTACAAGGTTTTCGAGCGGCTGATCTGTCCCATACCCACCAAAGCTGGCGCAAGCACGACAGGGAGCGTGTATAGCGCCGGCAGGTGGTAGCTGAGGATAACGGCAAACGCACTCAGAACGCCCAACTGCACGGCCACACCCTGGCTTTCAGGGTCAATCATCCGAACCAGTTCCCAGGTCATCAGGCCACAAGCAGCTGCAATGAAGACCTCGAACCAGAGACCGCCAAGCCAGACTTCGATCGCCCCTATCGCAACCAGAACGGCGGCAGAAAGGACCCGGCTCGTCAGATCAGACCACCGGCCATCACTCATGCCAGAACCGCCCCGTACCGGCGCTCTCTGGCCCCATAGTTGCGACATAGCCTTTCGAGTTCTGCTGCGGTGAAATCCGGCCACAACGTATCTATAAATTCATACTCGGAATAGGCGGACTGCCACAGCAGAAAATTTGAAATCCGTGCTTCGCCACTGGTTCGAATGACAAGGTCGGGATCCGGAAGAACGCGTGTATCCAGATACTTAGGCAACGTTTCTTCATCCACATCCTCGGGTTTAAGCCGCCCGTCGGCCACATCCCGCGCGAGACGTTTGGTGGCGCGCGCCACCTCGTCCCGACCGCCATAATTCAGGGCGACCGTCAAATGAACAAGGTCGTTGTCCTTGGTTTCTTCTTCCAGTGAATCCATCAATTCGATCAGTTTTGAATCCAACCTTACCCGATCACCTATGAACCGAACCCGGATGCCATTATCCGCCAGGGTCCGTGTCTCCTTGATGATGTAGCGCCGAAACAGGCTCATCAACCCGGCCACCTCAACCTGCGTTCGCTTCCAGTTCTCGGTCGAGAATGCAAACACAGTCAGGTACTTGATCCCCAGATGTGGGCAGGCCTCGACAACCTCGCGAACACGGCGCGCACCGGCATGGTGCCCAAACAGCCTGGGGCGACCACGCGCCTGCGCCCAACGGCCATTGCCATCCATGATGATAGCGACATGGCGCGGGCCGCAGACCGGATCAGTTTGGGGATCTTTCGGCATCAGACCAGATCAGACCTGCATGATTTCAGTTTGCTTGGTTTCAAGCGCCGCATCTACAGCCTTGATCATCGCATCCGTCAGATCCTGCACTTCGCTTTCCCACAGCTTCTGGTCGTCTTCAGACATACCGTCCGCTTTTGCCTTCTTGATCTGATCCATGCCGTCCCGGCGCACATTGCGGATCGCGATCCGGGCGCTTTCCGCATATTGGCCAGCGACCTTGCCCAGTTCACGGCGACGCTCTTCGTTCAACTCGGGAATCGGCAGCATTATGATTGTGCCGTTCAGCTGCGGGTTGATGCCCAATCCGCTTTCGCGAATGGCTTTTTCAACCTTTCCTACCAATGACTTATCCCACACATTTATAGTGACCATGCGCGGCTCTGGGACGTTGACGGTGCCCACCTGGTTGATCGGTGTCGTCGAGCCGTAAGCGTCTACCATAATAGGCTCAAGCATCGAAGCCGAGGCGCGCCCGGTTCTCAGCGAGGCAAATTCGGTTCTCAGATTGGCCATTGCGCCATCCATGCGGCGTTTCAGGTCATCGGTGTCCAGTTCGAAGTCGTCAGACATGCTGCTCACTCCCCGTATTCAGGTACTCTTTGGATGGGTCTTACGCCATCACATTTGGGATGTATAGCAATCATGAGGCGGTTTTGTACCAATGGCCAGAGGTGTTGCGATCATTTTGTACCAAACGCGCCTTCGCAAAACCCGACACGGCATCGTATCGGGTTTAGGCTGTCATCTGCGCTCAGGCATTCACATCGACAACAACGCGCCCTTTGACCTGCCCTTTCAGGATATCGGCACCCAGTTGCGGAAGATCAGACAAGGCCGCCGGTTGAACCATCGACTCGAGCTTGTCCATGGGCAGGTCGGTGGCGATCCTTTTCCAGGCACGAACCCGGTTTTCATAGGGCTGCATGACACTGTCGATGCCCAAAAGATTCACACCGCGCAGCAGGAAGGGAATCACCGTTGCAGGCAACGCCGCACCGCCCGCCAGACCCACGGCCGCGACCGAGCAGCCGTATTTCATTTGCCCAAGCACACGCGCCAGCATCGCACCGCCCACGGCATCCACGCAACCCGCCCAGGTTTCACTTTCCAACGGGCGCTTGGTAGTCTCATTCAGCTCATCGCGGGGCACTATTGTCGTTGCACCCAGCGATTTCAGATAATCTCCGGTTTCGGGTCGCCCGGTCACGGCAGCCACCTGATAGCCGAGATGACCCAGAATGGCAGTGGCCACCGACCCGACACCACCGGCCGCCCCGGTTACCAGAACCGGGCCGCGATCGGGGGTCAGCCCGTGATCCTCCAACGCCATCACGGCCAGCATCGCGGTAAACCCGGCGGTACCAACAGCCATCGCCTGCCGGGTATCAAGCCCATCCGGCAGAGGAACCAGCCAGTCCGCCTTGGCACTGGCTTTCTGCGAATAACCACCCCAATGCGCCTCGCCTACCCGCCACCCGGTCAGAACAACCTTGTCACCCGGCTTGTAACGCGCATCGGTCGATGCCTCGACAGTACCGGCATAATCAATTCCGGGGACATGCGGATACGCCCGCACCAAACCACCCCCTTTGGGGGACAGGCACAGACCATCCTTATAGTTCACTGTGGAATATTCAACCGCGACCGTGACGTCGCCGTGCGGCAGATCATCCAGCGAAAGCTGTCTGACCGACGCGCTCGCCAAACCGCTTTCTTCGTCCTTGTCCATCACAAGTGCATTGAACATCTCTCAATTCCTTTCGTGTTTCTGTAACCGGCCCGTTGCTTCACCTGGCCCCAAATATCCCGGGGGAGTCGCGCAGCGACGGGGGCAGCGCCCCCAAAACCCCCCTTTAAATCCAGAAATGCGGCTGCACGGTCGCGCGGCGCATTCCATCTGGTGTTTCTACGTCCAGCTCCGTTCCCGCATCCCAATGGCTCAGGCTTACCATGCCAATGGCGACGTTGGTGTTGAAATCGGGTGACCACGCGGCCGAGGTCACCTGCCCCACACGCTTGCCGTCCGCGTAAAGGCCCCATGGGCGGTCGCAGCCCGGTACAGGATCGCCGGCAATGGCGACGGGGCGGATTTGCTGAACAGGCCCTTCCTTGGCCACACGCAGCAACGCGTCCCGACCGATACAGCCAATCGCGGTATGTGTGTTGCAGAACTTGCCCAAACCGCACTCATGCGGGGTGTTGTCGTCGGTCATGTCATTGCCATAAGACAGCAGACCACCTTCAATCCGTTCGATCACGTTCGGGCATCCGGCGCGCACCTGCAAATCTTCCCCTGCTGCAAACAGGGCGTTCCAAAGGGGCATGCCGATATCGCTGCCTTCCACATAAATCTCGAACCCGCCTTGTTTGGAATAGCCCGATCGCGCCACAGCCAGATCGCGACCTTCAAACTGGAACATATCGAATTTGAAGAACCGGATGTCGCGCACCCGGTCGCCAAAGACACGCGCCATCAGGTCGTCGGCTTTGGGACCCTGAACAGCAAGAGGTGACACATCCGGTTCGTCCACCAGCACATCCAGACTATATCCAACGGCGATTCCCTTGACCCACAACAACAGGTCGCTGTCAGCGATTGAAATCCACCAGCGGTCTTCGGACAGTTTTACCGCAACCGGGTCATTCAGCATGCCTCCGGTTTCGTCCACGATGGGGACATAGAAACATTGCCCCGGCAACATCCCCCGTAAATCGCGCGGGGTCAGCATCTGCATCAAGCGCGCGGCGTCCGGTCCGCGCAGCTCGATCTGCCGCTCGCATGCGACATCCCAGACCTGCACATGGGATTTCAGATGCCGGTAATCGGCTTCGATGCTGTCGAAGACCGTGGGTAACAACATGCGGTTGTAAACCGTGTATCCCTTGACCCCTGCGGCCTCGACCCCTTCTGAAAACGGTGTGCGCCGCAAGCGGCGAGAGGCGGAAATCTGCGGCATTCAAACCTCCTTGGGCATAAAGACGATGTCGCTGACGGGCGTTTGCGAACCAACTTCGGTCAGCATTTTGTGCAATTGATCCCGGTGGTGGGTCTGATGGTTGAAGATATGGATGACACAGTTTTCGTAAGACATTGTGATGTCGACCTCTTTTACGACTAAGCACCTTTTGATTGGCCCAATCAACAGTCAGTTTCTGATGCGACAACTATTGCAGAAACTCGGCCAACTGCGAGTTTTGCCAGTGATTTTACCGCGCCATCTCTTGCGCAAGTGCGCCTGTGATCATCACTTGGGCCCGTGCCAATCGATCGGACAGATTTCAGCGGACTTGCCGCCAAAATCCCAAACGCGCCCGTAGTCGCGCACTTTCGACTTGGTGCCGCGGGCTACGATGATGTCAGGACCCATCCAGTACTTTGAGTTTGAAACCATCACGGGATGTTCGGGGTCTTTGCCCGCCAGCATCTCGATCTCGCCCTGAATCTTGCGACCGATCATGATGCGGCGTTTGGTGCCATCACGCTCGATCTGAACCGGCGCCCGTTCGGCCCCGATGATTTCGCTGACGAGCATGGTGAACAGACCGGTGGTACCGCCCGCCTGCCCGCTGAAGATTTGCAGCAGCCCGTTATAGGCTTTGCCGCTGGCGCGCTCATCTACGTAAGCCGCCACTTTCCACTGGCCTTCGCCCATCCGGCCGGGAATATCGACCAGCAGGCCGACATTCAGACCCGACAGGTCCTCGCCCTCGTAATGGCCCTCATCAACGACAATACCCATCCAGGCATGACAATGCCCTTCGGTCGGAGGGTGCGCGCCCAGTGAAACGACGCAGGGACAGAACACATCACACGAGCAGTTCAGGATCAACTCACCCTTGATGGTCCAGTCCGTCGGGCTCATCTCGCGCCGTTTCGGATTGGGCATCCGGCTGTCGATACGCTGGCTGACAGGCAACCGGTCGGCATCTGGTTTTCTGTTCTTTGCCATTGGCTTATCCTCCGTAGTTAATAGGGTAAACGAGCAGGACAAGACCGCCCGCAATCAATACAATTCCCACCGGTCGGGTTACAGCATGACCGATCTGGGGAAGTTTCTCCAAAACCATGAATAGGGTCGCAAGACCCATCCACAAAAGGCTCATGACACCGCCCACAAAACCAAGCGCCATGAAACCCCAGCAGCATCCGACACAGAAGGAACCAAGGCCCAGCCCCATGCGGACGCCGCCCGCAAATCCAGTTCTCCAATGGCCCAGGAAATAGGCCATAGGGGCGTGGCACACGCCATGGCAGACCTCTTTGGCGCGCGAGAACTGAAACGCGCCAACCGCGATCATCAACCCGCCCGCAACCCAGCCGGACCTGGCAATGCCCAGCATATCAATCACGCCACCAAACAGCAGGGCCCGCTGCGTTCCCGCGATCACAGCCGCAAACCCGACCCAAACCAACGAATACCCTGCAAGTACACCCAGCCAACCGGCACGGGTGCCATTGGCACCGTGGATCAGGTCGTCATAGCTGCGCAGGGTTGGCACAAGTGTCGGCAGCATCATGGCCGCCATCATGATCGCCCACATCCAGAACAGCGTGCCAAACTCGGCCATCGGCATGTACATATCCATGCGCGGGTCCATCGCAGCCATCGCCTGCCCCATGGGCCCCGGACGACCAATCAGGTCAAGGTCCATGTCGCGGCCCATCGCGAACATGACCCACCACGCCCACAGGATCAGGACATAAAAGCCCAGCCACATTCCGCTGCGCAGCCAAGTACGACTCACTTCGGCCTCCCGACTCAACTCTCTTGCTTTTCAAATGTCAGACTTTTAAATGTCAGACAAATAAAAATTTGCTCAGGGTCTTCTCAACATGAAAACCGCGCCTCGGAAAACCGCCGACCTGTCTGCCCAGATTGCGCAAGCCATCCGGGACGCGATTGTTTCAGGCGAGTTGATCGTGGATGCGCGCCTGCCCTCGGAAGCGGAACTTTCCGAGCAATTTCAGGTCTCGCGCCCAACGGTGCGTGAGGCTTTGAAACGACTGGCGGCGCAGTCCCTGATCCGCACGCAGCGTGGCGCTACCGGAGGTGCGTTCGTGAACCGCCTGAGTTTCGAAGATGCCCATTCGCAGCAGATCACAACCTCGACCCTGCTGCTGTCGATGAACGCGGTCAGCTTTGATACGGCCTGCGAGGCCCGCTATGCGCTGGAGCGCGCCTGTGCCCCCCTGTCTGCCCAAAGACGAACGGCGGATCAGCTTGCCACGATGCGGGCGGAAATCTTTCGCCAGTCCCAGCCCGGCCTGACGGATGAGGCATTTTGTGCCTCAGACGTCACGTTTCACAGGGCCCTGGTGGACGGGGCCGACAACCCGGTCCTGTCCTATCAACTGGCTGGCGCGGTCGAGGCGATGCAGCCTTTGATGAACATGATTACCTTCACGGCACGTTCGCGCGAAGAAATCATCGCATTGCACACCAGAATTGCAGACGCGCTTGAGGCCAGAGACGCAGATACCGTCGACGCCGCGCTGGTCGATCTGGAACATTACACACAGCAACTGGCCCACGATGTGGCCGAACGCAAACGGAAACCGGCCTGAGGGCTTAAACGGAAACAAACTTTCAAAGGCAAAGGTACGAGCAGGCAGAATGTCATCCGGCGTCAAGACCGGAACTCTCAATATGAATTGAATGACAATGATTTACGGGAGGACGTTATGAACAAAAGACCGGACCCAACCTTTTATCCGTCAGCCAAGCTGGCAATGGAAGGCCCTGCTGAAACGCTTGCTTTCACGCTGATGCTCAGCCCCGACTTTTCGCAACCTGACGGGCTGGCAGTTGTGAATGTCGATCCATCCTCGGCCGATTTCGGGAAGATCGTGCATCAGGTGATCATGCCCGAAAAAGGCGACGAGTTTCACCATTTCGGTTGGAATGCCTGTTCCTCATCGCTGTCACCGCTCAGCGGTCATGCGTTTCTGGAACGTCGCTATCTGATCATCCCCGGTATCCGTTCCAGCCGGATATACATCATCGATGTAAAGAACCCGCTTGAGGCGAAGATTCACAAGATCATCGAACCCGAGGAAGTCTTTGATAAAACCGGGTATTCACGACCGCACACGATCCATTGCGGGCCGGAAGGCATCTATGTCAGCACGCTGGGCGGCGGCGGCGAGGACGGCACGGATGGTCCTCCGGGTATTTTCATCATGGATTGTGAAAGCTTCGAGATCATCGGGCGCTATGAGATCGAGCGCGGCGTGCAGGACAAGCATTATGATTTCTGGTGGAATCTGCCACGCGATTACATGGTCAGTTCCGAATGGGGCCTTCCCCCACAATTTGAAAACGGGCTGGTGGCAGAGGATCTGCTTTCGAACAAATACGGTCATCGCATCCATTTCTGGAACCTGCGCAACCGGACCAATATTCAGACCATCGATCTGGGCGAAAACCACCAGATGGCGTTGGAAATCCGGCCCGCGCATGACCCGGTCAAACAACACGGGTTCTGCGGCGTTGTCGTTGATACCACCAACCTTCAAGGCGCAATCTTTACGTGGTGGCGCAATGACGACGGCACGTTCGAAGCCAAGAAAACGATCACCATCGACCCGCAACCCGCTGATCCAGATGATCTTCCTGATCTTCTCAAGGGGTTTGCCGCCGTACCACCACTGGTCACCGATATCGACCTGAGTCTGGATGACAAATACCTCTATGTCGCCTGCTGGGGCACCGGCGAGATGCATCAATATGATGTGTCCGATCCGATGAACCCGACCCTTGCCGGGAAGGTCGAAATCGGAGGGATTGTCAAAAAGACCAAACATCCGAACGGTCAGACTTTTGGCTATGGGCCGCAAATGGTCGAGATCAGCCGCGATGGTAAACGCGTCTATTGGACCAATTCGCTTTATTCCACGTGGGACGATCAGTTCTATCCCGAAGAAGGCGGCGCGGCCATGGTCAAGGCGGATGTGGGCGAGAATGGCGGGCTGGTTTTGGACCCGAAATTCTGGGTCGATTTCCCCAAAGGATATCGCAGCCACCAAATCCGGCTGGAGGGCGGAGATTGTTCAACCGACAGTTTCTGTTACCCCTCGGTCTGAATTGGAAACCCTGATGACATCAACGGCTGGCCTTTGGCTGGCCGTTGTTCTGAGCGGCGCGTATCACGGGCTGAACCCCGGGATGGGCTGGCCGCTGGCGGTTTCCTCGGCCCTGATGGAGCAGCGCCAATCCGCCCTGTGGCGCGCACTGGCGGCCTTGGCCGGTGGGCATTTCGTTGCCATGCTGGGTGTCCTTCTGCCCTTTGCGCTGATGGCCGTTCTGGTCGATTATCAAAAGGAAATCCGCATCTGGGCTGCGTTGATTGTCATCGCGATGGGGCTTTACATTGCAATCACCCGCCGCCATCCCCGTTTTCTGTCGCGTATACCACCCAGCAAACTGGCGCTGTGGTCGTTTCTCGTGGCCGTTGCCCATGGGGCCGCCCTCATGCTGGTTCCGATTTATCTGGGTTTGTGCCAGCTGGATGAACTGGATGCCGGTCATCAGGCGATTTCCAAAATCATGACAACCAACGGTCTGCTGGTTCTGGGGGTCGCGGCCTTGCACACCGCCGCCATGGTTCTGGGCGGAGGGTTTCTGGCCTTCGCCGTTTATCGTTGGCTGGGGCTGCGTTTCTTGTCCCGCAGCTGGTTCAACCTTGAACTCATCTGGGCGCTGAGCCTTGTTTTGGTTGGTCTTTTGGGGCTGTGGTCGGCGGTTTAGTCGCTTTCCTTTGGGCCGGAACACACTGTCCTTGGGCGTAATCAATGCCGGTGCCGCGCTAGACCGGTTCCTGCCATTGGCGCTGGATAACCCGCCTTTCTTGAAGGCAGCTACTTTCGGTGGAATCGAACGGGTGCTGGAGATGTGCTTGATCGCGACCAACTTCAACAGAACTTCGTAACGCTTTGTAATAACGGCAAACAAAGATGTGCAATCCGGGTTTGCATCCGCCGCTCACCTCACCTATATATGAGGTGTCCTTCGGGACTATGGACATAAACGCGCTCGTAATAAGCGGATCGGACCCGGGGGCGGTACCCGGCGGCTCCACCAAAATCCTTCGTTTGAGGATCATGGGGCCGAAACAGGATCGACGAACGTCTAAAGGGGTAAGCTTTGTCTCGGCGGTCTGCCACCGTTACCGGCGAAAACAGTACAATTGCAAACGACAATCGTGCTCCGGTTGCAGTTGCTGCGTAAGCAGTAACAAGACCGAAACTTAAGTCCTTGCGCCTAGCCGCGTAAGGCGGGGTTCGCAGGTACCTGGCAACAGAAACCTGCACTTCCCCCCAATATGTCTGATATTTATGCCGCCCTTGCGCAGATTCAGAGTTTGTTCATTCCTTTTTGCCATCGTGTTCGCAGCTGGACAGGAGCGTTGGGATGACAAATTCGGAGATACTCAGATCCTGGTATTCTGAGGTTTGGGAAAACGGAAACACCGAGGCGATCGATCAGTTCTTTGCGCCCGAAACCATGGCCGAGGGGCTGATCCCCGAAATGCAGGTGGGTGCAGACGATTTTCGGGACCTCGTCACGGCGTTTCGTCATGTCTTAGGGGATATCAAGGTGGATTTGCCCAAGATCATCGAAAACGGCGATTGGGTATCCGCAATCCTGCATGTGCAGACGTGCCGGGCCGATAACGGTGCCCCTTTGGAGGTGACCGGTCAGGTCATGGCCCGGTTCAAAGACAATAAGATGGTCGAAGCGTATAATCATTTCGATTTCATCTCGTTTTTTGAAGAGATGGGGCAGTTTCCCGCCGATACCCTTCCCGTGTGCATGACCGGTCAGCGGCTCGACTGGTCCTGACGGTTCAAACCGCAATCTTGACCCCCTATGTTCTTGCGCGGTAGCACTGACGCAGGGGGTCAGCTTGCGAACACCCCGTGAGGCGTCAGCCCAAGCTTCGCATGGATCCGAATGACTAAAGGAGACATGCTATGGCTGCTCTTAACGCCATTACACCGACCCAATTGAGCCGGTTAATCGGAACGCCTCAGGCGCCTGTTCTGATCGATATACGCACTGATGCGGATTTCAGTAAGGATCCGCGGCTGATTCCGGGATCAATTCGCTGTCCGCACACGGAAATCGACGCGATGAGTCGTCTGATTGGCAACGACCCTTGTGTAATAATCTGCCACAAGGGCAAAAAGCTCAGTCAGGGGGTAGCGTCCTGGCTACGAGGGGCGGGCAAAAACGCCGAACATCTGGAAGGTGGGTATGAAGGGTGGCACGAACAGCGTGAGGCGCCGTTGATACCCCAGTCGGTATTACCGGCGCGCGTTAATGGCAGCACATTGTGGGTTACGCGCCAAAGACCCAAAATTGACCGCATCGCCTGCCCCTGGCTGATCCGCCGGTTTGTTGACCGCAAGGCACGGTTCCTTTTCGTCGCGTCGGAAGAAGTTCAGGGAGTCGTTGATCATTTTGATGCCACCCCCTTTGACGTTCCGAGTACATTTTGGACGCATCAGGACAGCGGCTGCACATTTGACACGATGATCCGGGCATTTGACCTGCGAACCGAGGCGCTTGAGCGTATGGCCCGGATCATTCGCGCTGCGGATACCGACCAGCATGATCTGGCCCCGGAAGCCGCTGGGTTGCTGGCGTTCTCGGTAGGTTTGTCCCGCCAGTATCGCGATGACCATGCTCAACTTGAAGCCGGATTGCACCTTTATGATGCTCTGTTCCGCTGGGCACGCGACGGGTTTGATGAAAAGCATGACTGGCCATCGGGTCATGGCGCATGAGACCTTCGGCACTGGACCTTTTCAAGGTATTCGGACGGATCGGCCTGTTGTCATTTGGCGGCCCCGCCGCCCAGATCTCGCTGATGCATCAAGAACTGGTCGAGCGCAGGCCCTGGCTGGATGAACAGACCTATCTGCGCGCGCTTTCCTTGTGCATGTTGCTGCCCGGTCCAGAGGCAATGCAATTGGCAACCTATGCTGGCTGGCGCTTGCGCGGTTTCGTGGGCGGGCTGATTGCGGGCAGCCTGTTCGTTTTGCCGGGGGCGTTTGTCATTGCTTTTCTAGTCGCGCTTTATTCAGCATTTGGCGACGTTCCATTGGTGCAATCCGCATTTACCGGCATCAAGGCGACCGTCATCGTGATCGTCCTGCAAGCCCTGCGCAAGCTGTCAGGTAAGGCGCTGACGGATATGGAACATCGTGTCATCGCGGGCCTGTCGTTTCTGTCGATCTTTCTGTTCAACCTGCCCTTCCCGCTGATCATTCTGATCGCGGCTCTGTGGGGGTATTTGCGTCATCAAGGACCCGCTGAGGCAGCCACGGCTCAGGACACGCCGCACCTTGCCCGCTCGGCCCGGACGATAGCGATCTGGTTGCCGCTTTGGCTGGGGCCGCTTGTTGCGTTGACACTCAGCGGGCACCAATTGCTCAGCGATTTGGGGTGGTTCTTTGCCCGTCTGGCCGTTGTGACCTTTGGTGGTGCCTATGCCGTTCTGGCCTATATGTCGCAAACCGTTGTGGATCAGTACCACTGGATCAGTGCAGACCAGATGATCGACGGATTGGGGCTGGCGGAAACCACCCCCGGACCATTGATACTGGTTACACAGTTTGTCGCCATGCTGACGGGGCAGATCAACGGTGGATTCTCACTGGCGCTTGCTGCGGGCGCTGTCGCACTATGGGCAACGTTTGTGCCCTGCTTTTTGTGGATTTTCCTGACGGCCCCCTATCTTGACCGTCTGGCCACGCGTCCCCGCCTGTCTGCCGCCCTTCACGGCATCACCGCCGCTGTTGTCGGAGTGATTCTCAACCTTTCCGTGTGGTTTGCCCTGAATGTTCTTTTCGAATCGGTGCCAGATATGAATTTGGGTCCGGCGGCAATACCCGTGCCCCGGCTGTCTTCGCTCGATATCCCGGCGCTTGCGTTAACCTTTATTGCTGGAATATTGATATTTAGACTAAAATTGGGGATCGGTACGGTGCTGGTTCTGATGTCACTGGCAGGGCTGGCTGCGCATAATATCTGACCAATCCGATCATACCTGCCCTTTCGTTTCCGAACAAAACCCCTATGCTGAGCTTAACCACTTTTGAGGATGACACATGTCGCAAGGCATCGACTACGGCAACCTGATGCACACCGCCATGCGCGGGCTTATCAAGACTGTGCTGACGGATGTATCGAAATCCGGTCTGCCCGGAGCGCATCACTTTTTCATTACCTTCGACACACGCGAAGATGGCGTGGACATCGCGGATTGGCTGCGCGACCGGTATCCGGAAGAAATGACAATCGTCATGCAGCACTGGTTTGAAAACCTCGAAGTTGGAGAGAACGGATTCGCCATTACTCTCAATTTCGGGGACGCACCGGAACCGCTCTATATTCCTTATGGCGCGATCAAGACCTTTGTCGATCCATCGGTGGAATTTGGACTGCGGTTCGAAAGCCCGGACGACGAAGATGATGACGATTATGTTGCAGATGACTTGATCGAGGTCGAAGAGGAAGAAGAGGCACATCACGACGCCGATGTCGTGTCGCTGGACAGCTTCCGCAAATAAGCCTTTGAGCCCCGCCCGGCGCGGGGTTCAGCGTTTCATCAGAAATGTTTCGACTGATCGGGATTTCTGGCCGTCTATGAAGCGTGAAAATGACAGGTTCAGCCCGTCTTCGGCTAGTGTTCGATCGAACTGCTGCAATTCATATCCGCCGTCCACGTCGATGAACAACGAAAACACGGTCAGTGTGTCGCCAACGATACGTCCCCATACGAAGGGTTCACCTTTCATCGGGTCCAGCGGAACCTCATGACCGAACACATTGCGTTTCATCGCGGCCGAGAACACATCCGGGCGGTCCGAGGGCACGAAGTCAATCGAGAACTGCTGTTCTTTTACCCGCCCGTCTAGCTTGTAGGTGGTGGTTTGCCAGCTGACGTTGAACCCGTTTTTGGTCTCGAAAATTGAAACGCTCATATCCCTTGGAGTTGAGGTTCCGTCCGCATCCACGACATTTGCCGAGCCCACATAATCCCCCAGGAACGGGGTAATGTCCGCGGCGCGCGCAGATGCGCCCAAAACGGACAGCCACAAAGCACAGACAGCAAATAACACGATCGCTTTTTCAAGCGTAATGCGATGGAAATTCGACATCTTGTCCTCCAAGGCGGCTACTAACCTATTGTAGCTGAGAGGGGGCCGCGCACAATGGCACATTCCCCGACGATAACAATAAAAGTGACGCACCCCGCGCCTATACCTTTGACGCCCTTGGGTTTAAGGTGCGCGCAACTGGCCGATTGCGTCACGGCTTAGCTGCGGCTAAACGGCATACAACAGCATACCAGACGGAGTGACAGATGTCTCAGACCCGCACCGAATCCGACAGCTTTGGCCCGCTCGAGGTTCCTGCCGACAAGTATTGGGGCGCGCAAACGCAGCGTTCGATCATGAACTTTCCGATCGGTTGGGAAAAACAACCCATTGCCATTGTGCGTGCGCTGGGCGTGATCAAGCAAGCCTGCGCGATGGAGAACAAGGCAACCGGCAAGCTGGATGCCAGAATTGCCGATGCCATCATTCAGGCTGCGGGTGAGGTGATCGACGGCCAGTTTGACGACAACTTTCCGCTGGTCGTCTGGCAGACGGGTTCCGGCACCCAATCGAACATGAACTCGAACGAGGTCATCGCGAACCGCGCCATCGAAATTCTGGGCGGTGTCATCGGTTCAAAAGACCCCGTGCATCCGAACGATCACTGCAACATGGGTCAGTCGTCGAATGACACCTTTCCAACTGCGATGCACATTGCCACGGCGATGAGTGTTCGTGACGTCCTTCTGCCCGGGCTTGAAAAGCTGGCCTCTGGTCTTGAGCAGAAGGCTGATGAGTTCAAGGACATCATCAAGATTGGCCGGACTCATACGCAGGATGCAACACCTCTGACACTGGGGCAGGAATTCAGCGGTTATGCCCACCAGATCCGTCAGGGGATTGCACGCGTTCACGCAGCGCTTCCCGGCATCTATGAGCTGGCGCAGGGCGGCACCGCCGTAGGCACCGGCCTGAACACCCAAAACGGTTGGAGCGAAGCTGTGGCGGGCCATATGGCGCAGATCACCGGCTTGCCCTTTGTGACCGCGCCAAACAAGTTCGAAGCGCTGGCCGCTCATGACGCCATGGTCTTTATGTCCGGGGCTTTGGCGACCATTGCGGGCAGCTGCTATAAGATCGCCAACGACATCCGTTTCCTGGGCTCTGGCCCGCGTTCGGGGCTTGGCGAACTGATCCTGCCCGAAAACGAGCCCGGCTCGTCCATCATGCCCGGCAAGGTGAACCCGACCCAGGCCGAGGCGCTGACACAGGTTGCTGCGCATGTAATGGGCAACAACGCCGCGATGAATTTTGCAGGCAGTCAGGGCCATTTCGAGCTGAACGTCTATAACCCGATGATGTCCTACAACCTGTTGCAATCGATCCAGCTGCTGGGCGACGCCGCCGACAGCTTTACCGAGCGGATGTTGCTGGGCATCAAGGCCAATGAGCCGCGCATCGACAAGCTGATGAAGGAATCGCTGATGCTGGTGACGGCGCTGGCCCCGACCATCGGCTATGACAACGCCACCACGGTCGCCAAGACCGCGCATAAGAACGGCACAACCCTCAAGGAAGAAGCCATTGCGCTGGGGTTTGTGGACGAGGCAACCTTTGATGCCGTTGTACGCCCCGAACAGATGATCGGCCCGAAAGACTAATGGGCAAGCCGGTCAACCTGAACCGGTATCGAAAAGAAAAGGCGCGGGCCGAGAAGAAGGCCCGCGCAGATGAGAATGCCGTCGCCTTTGGGCGCTCCAAGTCCGAGAAAGCAATCGTCAGGCTTCAGCAGGACAAGCAGAAGCGTGACCTTGACAATCACGAGCTGGATGAATGAGCGGTCGCCCGGTAAAACGTTCATTGACCCTCAAGGGCCACCGGACATCTGTCTCGCTTGAAGATGAATTCTGGCGGGCATTTCGCGACATTGCGAAAGAAAAAGATCAGCCAATCAATGCACTGGCCGCGCAGATTGATGTTGACCGCGACCCGGAAACCGGATTGGCCTCGGCTATTCGCGTGTTTATTCTGAACTGGTACCGAGACAAGGTTTAACACTTGTCAGATCTTGGTCGTTGGGTGTAACGTCCCCGAGGAACAAAAGGGGTACATACATGAGCAACACAGTATTGGGGCCAGACGGTCAACCTCGGTGTTCCTGGTGCCAGGCCGCGCCGGAACTCTTTGACTATCATGACAACGAATGGGGTTTTCCGGTCTCGGATGATCAGCGGTTATTCGAGAAACTGTGCCTGGAAAGTTTTCAGTCGGGTCTTAGCTGGCGCACGATCCTGAACAAGCGCGAGAATTTCCGAGAAGCGTTTTATGGATTTGATTTCAACAAGATGGCCGAATTCTCTGAAGCCGATGTTGAACGTCTGCTGCAAAATGATGGGATCATTCGCCACCGGGGCAAGATCGAGGCGGTGATCAATAACGCCCGCCGCGCGCAGGAGCTGGTGGCGTCTGAAGGATCGCTGGCTGCTTATGTCTGGCGGTATGAGGCGGAAACGCCGCCGCCCCCGCAATCGGCATCCACATCGCCCGAGTCGGTGGCGATGTCGAAGGACCTCAAGAAACGGGGCTGGAAGTTTGTTGGCCCCACGACGGTGTTTGCGTTCATGCAGGCCATGGGACTGGTCAATGACCATGCCGAGGGCTGTATCAGCAGAAAAAAAGCGGCACAGTTGCGCCGCTCTTTCACGAAACCCGTCTGAGGATCAGACAGAGGCTTTGAAAATCTTGTCAATATTGCCGCCCAAAGCGGCGTTGAATTCGGCGTCTGACTGCTGTTTCGAGAGACCTTCGGTCAGTGCGCGAGAGAAAGACGCGATCATTTTGCCGTTTTGACCCAGCAGGTTACAGGCCTCTTCGGTCGAATACCCGCCTGACAGCGCGACGACGCGCAGAACGCGCGGATGGTCGGCCAGTTCGTCATACAGGTTTGCCTGTGTCGGGATCGTCAGCTTCAGCATGACCTCCTGCCCTTCGACCAGCTGGTCGAGGTTCTTCAGGATTTCAGCTTTCAGAATCTCCTCGGCCTCGGCTTTGGTTTCTGAATGAATGTTGACCTCCGGCTCGACGATTGGAACCATCCCGGCTTCAGTCACTTCACGGGCTACGTCGAATTGCTGGGCGACCACGGCCGCGATGCCTTCGGCATTAGCCTCGTGGATGACCGAACGTTCCTTGGTGCCGAATACGCCTTCTGCCTTTGCCAGCGTGTCGGCCAGACCGGGGATCGGCTTCATCAGCTGAACGCCGTTGGCCTGATCCTCGAGGCCCTTGTCGATTTTCAGAAAAGGCACGATGCCTTTGACCGACCAAAGGTAATCTGCGACCTTGCGGCCCTCGATCTCTTCCCCGAGGGTGCGTTCGAACAGGATCGCACCGATGACTTTGTCCTTGGTGAAGTCATTTGCCAGTATGATCCGCGCGCGCATCTTTTGTATTTCACCGAACATCTCAGCGTCCGAACTGTAGGTCGACGCGTCAACGCCGTACAACGCCAAAGCTTTCGGGGTCGAGCCGCCGCTTTGATCCAATGCCGCGATAAAGCCTGCGCCGTTGATCATCTGCGCGCGCTGTTCTGCTTTGGCCATAGTGTTTTCCCGTTCAATGATGATTCCGATGTCTCCCCCCGCATACATCACAGTCAGGACCGATGGTAGTTTGTTAGCGCTCAATCAGCCGCAACCATATGCCATCCCTGGATCGAACGGTCAGGTGGGCCACCGGAACCGGCGTTTTGCCGCTGATTGTTTCGAATTTGAAATTTCGCACCAGCATCGACAGGATCAGCGGCCCTTCGACCATGGCAAACCCGGCCCCGGTACAAACGCGGGGACCTGCGGAGAAAGGGATATATGCTTCGCGCTGGCATGTCTTGCCGTTTTCACTGTTCCAGCGAGTCGGGTCAAAGCCGTCGGGATTGTCCCATAACCGTTCGTGACGGTGCAGGTGCCAAGGGCTGATGACGATTTGTGACCCGTTGGGAACGTCCCTGTTTCGGAAACGGTGTGGGCCCGTGGCCTCTCGCACCATCATGGGAACCGGTGGGTAAAGGCGCAGTGCCTCGCGAAACACGTCGCGGCTGATCTTGAGTTTGGAAACCGAGGCAAATGTCGGATCGTCCAGAGCGGCAGCTTCGTCAGCAATCCTTTCCTGCCATTCGGGATAAATTGCCAGCAGATAAACTGTCCACGCCAGAGCCGATGCGCTGGTTTCATGGCCTGCCAGAAAGAAGATCGCGACCTGATCGACCATTTCCTCGGGCCCGAAAAACTGACCGGTTTCAGGGTCAGCGGTCGTCATGATCTTGGTTGCCAGATCGTCGGGTGCGGTTCCGGCCTTGATCGCCTCAGCCCGCTCATGGGTCAGGTCAGTGATCAGGTTGCGAATATCTTCGGCGTTTTTCCGTGTCGTTCGGGAGTGAAACCGAGGCATCCATTTGGGCAGCGGAACGAAAGCTGCAAGGTTCAGCAGAGGTTGTTCGCGCTGGTAGCTGCGGAACTTTTCAAACACCTTGTTAGCTATGGCGTGGTCGATCGGCACCGAAAACAAGGTGCGAAAGATCACATCCGCTGCGGCATGGCTTGTCTGCTCTTCGACTTCGATCTGTTTGCCGGCATGGGGCCGCAACCGCTCAACACATGCGTCTGCCGCGGCCAGCATGGCGGGAAACGTGTCTTTCAGCCGCCCGCCCTCAAATGCCGGGTCAATGATGCGCCGCTGACGTTTCCACGTCTCTCCGTTGGTCAGAAACACCGAATTTCCAAGCAAGGGGCGCAGGCCTTCGCTGATCCGGCCCGATTTAGGGAAATCTTCGGGGCGTTTCCTGAGGACGGTGTCAATCAGGTCCGGTTGATTGATCAGGAAAGATCGAAAGAAGGGTGTCCTGAATTCGGCCATCCACGCGCGATAAAGGCGCGCTGGCTGCGCAGACAGCAGATCCTGACGAAACAGTTTCAGGTAACGCAGTAGGGAAACCTTGTCTGCGCGTGGCTGGGGCTTGGGCGGGATCATGGGCGCACCGACGTGTATTTGGATACTGGCGTCTCAATCCGGCTGCGCGAGGGTGTGCGCCCAAGGAACCGCTGTTTCAGCGTCAAAGGGCCTGCCGTTATCCGAAAATAGTCGTACAGACCCGGCTTATCGAAGGCGCAAAGGTACTGAAAATGCAGTCGGAAGAACCGCCAGCGCAGGGCTTTCCAACGTTCAGGCGCCAGGGTTTGGGTAAAGGCGGTTGAAAGGACAAGCGGCCAGCGTTTGTCCGGCCCGGCCACCCCTGTGACGGCCACCGGATCACACAGCGCAAATGCGCAGCCATCCCCGGGGGCCGAGACATCGACCCACGTGATGTCGGAACTGGAGGACAGGAATTGAAGGTCGGACCGAAGGCCATGCGCATTTGGCAGAAAGGATACCATAGGCATCACCTGCCCCAGGCTTAGGAACGACAACTCTGCCCCCTGTTTCGGCACAGCCCTGTCGCGGATCAGGTCGGCCAGAACAGACACCCCCAGATGCGCACCCGAACTGTGGCCCACCACCAGAACCTCATCCACACCGGATATCAGCGCGGCTTCAATCGCTTTGCGGAATGCGGCCAGCCTTTCCTTCAGTTTAAGCGGAGTTTCCCCCTTTAACTGTGCGGAATAGGCGTAATCATGCATCAGGTAGTAGGCAAACAACCGGTTGTCGATCTTGCGGAACCACAGCATCAGCGCAACCGCAACGGCAATACCCGGAAACAGACCCCACCAGCCAGCCATCGCCACACATGCCCACACGACTGCAAACGCAACCAGCAGCTGAGACACCAACATCGCCACCGGATAGAGGGCCGCAATCACCGGGCCCTTGCGCAACCGCATCAGGCGCCACAAAGCGCCGGTCGAAATGTATATCCACGCCGTGTGGGCCAACTGCGCATAGGTTGCAGGGATCGACGCGGACATGCTGTCGCGCACGATGTCTGACCAGACCAGAACTTCGATTTCTGTCTCAACAGACGCACCGTCCTGCAATGATGTCACGGACCAGCCGAACAGACCTTTTGCGGACTTGGGGGCCATGGCGATCTCATATCCCGAGATCCGGGCCTGCGCCTGCGACTCGGTTCGGTAAAGCTCGCGATATCGTCGCGGCGGCATCGGGTCATAACCGGGGATGTAGAACACCCGGCGTTTGCGAACCTGTGACTGATTTCTCTGACTGCTCATGCCTTTACCTTCTGCCGCGCAGGTTAACGCAGGCTTTAGGTCAAGGTAAGGGGGGCAGACGCTCAGCCGAAATTCGCAAGCGCCGGGAAGGTTTCAAGCAACCACCAGCTGAAGCGGGTGAACAGGCCTGTGATCAGCATGATGCCCACGAACAGCAGCAGCCCTCCCATGACCTTTTCGATCACGCCCATATAGGGCTTGATCCGGTTCATCACGGTCATAGAGCGGTTGAGAAACATGGCTGCCAGCAGAAACGGAATACCCAATCCGGCTGCATAAACACCCAGCAACAGCGTGCCGCGCGCCACCGAGGCCTCGGTTGCCGCAAGGGACAGGATCGCGCCCAGCTGGGGGCCGATACAGGGCGTCCAGCCGAAAGCAAAGGCCAACCCAAGAATATAAGCACCAAAGACCGAGCCACCGGAATCGCCGGTTTCGATCCGCGCTTCGCGGTCCAGAAAGGGGATACGGAAGACATTCAGGAAATGCAGGCCAAAGACAATGACAACGGCACCGGACAGTTTGGCAAAAAGCACCTGATTTTGCAGCACGAACACTCCAAAGGCAGATGCGGTAAATCCCAACAGCAGAAAAACCGTCGACAGACCCAGCACAAAGAACAGCGCTGACATGGTTGCCTTGCGCCGGGCGCGGGCCTCATCCTGCATTTCGTTGATCGTGACGCCGCTCATATATGCCAGATAGGGCGGCACGATGGGCAGCACACAAGGCGACAGAAAGCTGATCAGTCCACCCAGCAGGGCAACAAACATGGCGGGCAGCAGCCCCGCGTCTATGATTTCTATTCCAAACATGTCTAAGCACATAAGTGATGAATGGCGGTCCGTCACGGGGCCAATGAGTCACATCCTCGTGCTTGGAATCTGGACAATATTACAACTACGCCCTATCCCGAAAATCATGTCAGAGATTACAGATACGCTGGATGCGCTGGGCCTTCTTTGCCCCCTGCCCGTCCTCAAGGCCCGCAAACGGCTGAAATCCATGCCGCAAGGTTCTGTGTTGCGTGTACTGGCTGATGACCCGGCAGCCATCATCGATGTCCCGCATTTTTGCGCCGAAGCTGGCCACACATTGCTGTCTCAGGATTTGGATGGCGAACATCAGGTCTATCTGATCCGAAAAACCGACTGACTTTGTGATATAAAAAAGGCGGGCAAATCTGCCCGCCCTTTCATCAGTTGCCCAGCGACCACCATCCGCGCCGTTTGGGCCTGTCGGATTCTGGCTCAGGTTCATCTGCCACAGTTTCAAGCACCGGTTCAGGTTCTGCTGCCATGGGTGTTTCTTCCACGGGTGCGTCTTCGATCGGCTCATCGGCAGATTGAACTTCAGGTTCTTCCACCGCAACGATCGCTTCAGCTTGTGCGACTTCCTCAGTCTGCTCGGCAAACTCTGTTGCTTCCGGCGCAGCGTCAACAGCCTCAGCGGCTTCGCTTTGCTCGGCGACAGCCGCCTCGGCAGGTTCGGCTTCTGCGTCTGAGGCCGCCTCTTCAACCGCCGGTGCATCGGCCCCGGCATCGGTGTCCGGTGCTTCCGACTGTTCCGCACCCTCTTCTGCTACCGCATCTTTCTTACGACGACGCGGAGCGCGCTTACGCTTGGGCTTGGCGGGTTTTTCCTCTTCCGTTGCTTCGGCTTCGGTTGTCTCGACAGCGGTTTCCGTTTCAGCGGATTCGCCTACGGCATCCTCCTGCTCTGACCCTTCGCCGTCATCCGCGCCCTGTTCCGCCGCGTCACCGTTGCTCGCGCCTTTCTTGCGACGACGACGGCGGCGCTTGCGCTTGGGTTTGGTATCATCTTCAATCGACGCGATATCCTCTTCGGCTTCCTCCTCTTCCGAAGAATCCACCAGATCCATCAGCGAGGCATCGACCGACACGACAGGAGCTGTCGCTTCGGGAACAATGCGGCTGGCGGTCTTGAATTTCTCCATCGAGAAATCCGGGCTGACCAGATGCACATCGCCTTCGATCCGTACAGACAGGCCATAGCGCGATTCGATCTGGGCAATATGCTCGCGCTTCTGGTTCATCAGGAAGTTCGCGATACTGACCGGGCAGCGCACCAGAACCTCGCGCGAGCGGCGGCGCGTGCCTTCTTCTTCGATCTGACGCAGGATCGACAGCGCCATGTTGTCGTCCGAACGGATCAGGCCGGTGCCATGGCATGCCGGGCATGGCTGCGTGGTCGCCTCGATCATACCCGGACGCAGCCTCTGACGGCTCATCTCGAGCAGGCCAAAACCCGAAATCCGGCCGACCTGAATGCGGGCACGGTCGGTTTTCAGCTTGTCCTTAAGACGCTTTTCAACCGACGCATTGTTCTTGCGCTCGTCCATGTCGATGAAATCGATGACAATCAGACCGGCAAGGTCACGCAGACGCAACTGACGCGCCACTTCTTCCGCGGCTTCCAGATTGGTTTTCAGCGCCGTTTCCTCGATCGAGCCTTCTTTCGTGGCCCGGCCCGAGTTCACGTCGATTGCCACCAGCGCTTCGGTCACGCCGATCACGATATACCCGCCAGATTTCAGCTGAACGGTCGGGTTGAACATCCCCGCCAGATAGCTTTCCACCTGATAGCGCGCAAACAGCGGCAGCGCGTCCTCGTACCGTTTCACATTCTTGGCGTGCGACGGCATGATCATCTTCATAAAGTCCTTGGCGATGCGGTATCCGCCCTCGCCCTCGACCAGAACCTCGTCGATATCGCGGTTATAAAGGTCCCGGATCGACCGTTTGATCAGATCGCCTTCTTCATAGATCTTCGCAGGTGCAATGGATTCCAGGGTCAATGCCCGGATCTGCTCCCACAGGCGTTGCAGGTACTCATAGTCGCGCTTGATTTCCGATTTTGTGCGCTTGGCGCCTGCAGTCCGGATAATCAAACCCGCCCCTGTCGGCACATCAATATCCGCCGCGATTTCTTTCAGCTTTTTGCGGTCAACCGCGTTGGTGATCTTGCGGCTGATCCCACCGCCACGCGCGGTGTTCGGCATCAAAACACAATAGCGACCTGCCAGCGACAGATAGGTCGTCAGGGCTGCCCCTTTGTTGCCGCGTTCTTCCTTGACGACCTGCACCAGCAGCACCTGGCGCACTTTGATCACTTCCTGAATCTTATACCGGCGTGGGCGTGGCTTGCGCTGAGGGCGGATGTCCTCGCTGTCGTCTTCCTCGGCTACGGTTTCAATCGTGTCATCTTTCGCGGCTGCGTCAGCGTGTTCCTCATCCGCATCGCCATCATCTGCGTCCGGGTCATCCTCAGACAATTCAGACGCTTCATCGCCATCGTCAGCGATTGAAGCATCCGCCGCGTCATCAGAATCCCCTGCTGCATCGTCTTGTGAAGACTCGACCGTTTCAGCCTGAGCCTCGTCTTCCGAAGCCGTTTCTTCAGCAGTGTCATCTGACACAGCTTCCGGCGCTTCGTTGTCCGCAGGCTCCTCAACAGGTGTTTCAGCGACGATTTCCATTGGCGATGTCCCCTCGGGCACCTCCATGTCGGCATCGTCAAGGTCGATGGTTTCCATACCGGTCGGCTCGGTCGAAACTTCAATCGTTTCGACCAGATCGTCCGATTTAAGATCCGCGGCCTTTGATCGGGCGCGCGAACGCCGCTTTTTCGGCTTGCCCTCGTCGGCCTCATCCCGCGCCTTCATGGCCTCGGCATAGGCGCGATCTTCCTCCATCAGCGCCTCGCGGTCGGCGATGGGGATCTGGTAATAGTCCGGGTGAATTTCCGAAAACGCCAGGAAGCCGTGCCGGTTCCCGCCATAATCCACAAAGGCCGCCTGAAGCGACGGCTCAACCCGTGTTACTTTTGCAAGATAGATGTTGCCAGCAAGCTGGCGCTTGTTTTCGGATTCAAAATCGAACTCCTCGACCTTGTTTCCGTCGACCACCACGACGCGGGTTTCCTCCGCGTGGGTGGCATCGATAAGCATTTTCTTAGCCATGTGTCCTTGGTGCACCGCGCCAAACGCGTTGTCCTGACCCGTCCAGGTGGACAGGCACATTTGGGGAGGTGTCTTGTCAGGGCGATATCGGACGGCGCGCGGCAGGGTCTGGCGCTGTGGCCCCCTGCCCGGTCACTCAATCGTTGCGCGCGCGTCATCGCGGTTCTTCTCCGACAGGCGCGTTAGCCGCAGCCTGCCCATTTATTCCTTTCGCCCAGACGTTCCGGGCTCAGGTACTACATTGCCCCGAAAGGGGCACAATCGGTCTGCTTTGCGGCGAATAATATGTCATCACCTTCAGCAAAGCAGCGAAACTCAATGATTCGGGGCTTATGGACACAAAACTGGCCCGGCCCGTCCGGACACAATAAAAGCAGTCCTGTGGAAAAGACAATGGGCAAACTGCACCGCCCCCAACCGCGGCATGCGGGATCGCCTTCATCTGGCCAAAAATATCCCGGGGGAGTCGCCAAAGGCGACGGGGGCAGAGCCCCCGTCACACAGTTTACAGATAGTCCGACCGCTGGAGGCCGTATTTGGCCATCTTTTCATTCAGCGTTCGGCGCGGCAGGCACAGTTCATCCATCACAGACGCGATAGATCCTTTGTGCCGCCGCATCGTGTTGTCGATCAGCATCCGTTCAAAGGCTTCGACATATTCCTTCAGCGGCTTGCCTTCGGTGGTCATGACCGGCTGCATTTCCTCGTGATCCGACATCAACAGCGAGGCGATCGTTCCGGACCCACGGCGCGATTGCAGTACCGCGCGTTCGGCAATGTTGATCAACTGGCGCACGTTCCCCGGCCAGGGCGCCTGCAACAGCTGCGCGGCTTCCTGAGCGCTTACCTGAGGCGCATCACAACCGTATTCTTCTGCGAACTGCTCGCTCAGACGGGTAAACAGGGTCAGGATGTCCTCGCCCCTCTGGCGCAGGGGCGGCATGGTGATGCGCAAGGCGGCCAATCGATAGAACAGATCAGGTCGCAAGACATCTTCGGAGGTTTTTCCGGCCTCTTGCAGGTTCGAGATCGCTACGATGCGTGTCTCGGCCGGCGTGCCCTGCTCGTTCATCACGCTGAGCAGCTTGGCTTGCAGGGAATCGTTGAGCGCTTCGACATCTTCCAGAACCAGCGTTCCGCCCCGCGCCTCTTCGATGGCGGGCAATTGGGCGTCTTCAGGCATCATCGGCCCAAACAGACGTTTGGCCAACGCGTCTTCCTCGTGCGCCGCGCAGGACACCAGCACGAACTTCTTACCGGCGCGGCTGCCAACCGCGTGCAGGGCGTGTGCAACAAGCGTCTTTCCGGTCCCTGTCTCTCCGTCGATCAGCACATGGCCATCCGCCTGACCCAGATCGAGGATATCCTCGCGCAGACGTTCCATAACCGGGCTGGCGCCGATCAGCTTGTTCATGATCTGGGTGCCGCCGGACAATTCCCGGCGCAGCGCGCGGTTGTCCAGCGTCAGACGCCGCGCATTGCTTGCCCGTTTGGCAAGTTCGGACATGCGGTCGGGATTGAAGGGTTTTTCAAGGAAGTCGAATGCACCGACACGCATCGCCTCGACAGCCATCGGAACATCGCCGTGACCGGTGATCATGATCACGGGCAACGTGCTGTCAGCGCCCATCAGCTTTTTGAGAAGCTGAATGCCGTCCATTCCGGGCATCTTGATGTCCGAAATCACTATCCCCGGATAATCCGGTCCCAACACCTTGAGCGCATCTTCCGCGCTGGCGAAGGTTTCCGTGTCATAGCCGGACAAAGCGAGCCACTGGCTAATCGACTGGCGCATGTCCTGTTCATCGTCAACAATGGCAATTTTCATGGCTTGTGCCATAGTCATTCCTCGTTATTCCGCGGCTTCAAGGCCGTCGCTTCCCAGTGCAGGCAACTGCATTTCAAACACCGCACCGCCATATTGGCCATTGCGCGCAGTCAACCGTCCCCCATGGTCGTTCACGATCCCTGACGAGATGGCAAGCCCCAGACCAACACCGTCTCCGGGCTGTTTGGTCGTGTAGAACGGCTCGAACAGGTTTTCGATATCCTCGATTCCGTGCCCGTTGTCACGTACGGTCAGCACTGCCATATCACCTGCTGCCAGGATGATTTCCACATCCGGCTCCACCACTGATTTGGTGGCGTCCAGCGCGTTTCGCAAGAGGTTGACCATGACCTGCTCGATGCGCATTCGATCCCCCATTACGATCACAGGTTCCTCTGGTACGATCTGCGTGATCTTCACGTGGCGCTGACGCAGTTGAGGCTCCATCATCGACAGGGATGAGGCCAGCGCTTCACCAAGATTTACTGGTGAAAACGCATCCGCGCCCTTGCGTGCATAAGACTTGAGCTGCCGGGTAATTGCGCCCATCCGTTCGATCAGACCATCGATGCGGCCAAAACTGGCAAGGGCCTCTTCCGGGCGGTTGCGGCGCAGCAGCAGACGGGCCCCGGCCAGATAGGTTTTCATTGCCGCCAGAGGCTGGTTCAACTCATGACTGACCGCTGCCGACATCTCGCCCAGAGCGGCCAGTTTCGAGCTTTGCGCAAGCGTCTGTTCCGCCAAATCCAGCGTCTTTTCAACCCGTTCACGTTCAGCGATTTCCCGCTGTAGCCGTGCGTTCAATGCGCGAAGCTCTGCCGACTCGCGCTGGAACAGGGTCATGCGCAACGTGGCACGGCGGCTCAACGCATAGAACGCGAGCGCCAGAAGAATCGCAAACCCCATGATTTCCAGCGCCAGAACGCTGTTCACCTTTTCCCGGATCGAGGCATAGGTCGTGAACGAGGTCATCTGCCAGCCGCGGAACGGAATGCGCGTCTCGATCCGCATCACCGCTTCGCCCTGAAGATAGGCATCAGGCGGCAGCGCGGTCCAATCGGTTGTTGCCCGGATCGCGCGCTGGATCGCCCCTTGTGGCGGTTGGCGCAGCATCGCCGTGTTCTCATCCAGCCCGCGCCAGCGGGGTTCCGTGGACAAAATGATGTTGCCGGTGCTGTCGGTAACCATCACCGCGTCCGAGATACCTGCCCAAGCGCGTTCGAACTTTTGCAGGTCAACCTCGACGACGATTACGCCCAGGAACTCGGCCCCGTTCTCCAACCGGCGCGAATACACAAAGCTGTACCCGCCTGCGTCCTTGGGAATAACAGAGAAGATCGTCGCGTTCGAGCGGATCGCATCCACAAAATATGGCGTGTTCCGATGTCCTTCGCCCAACCTGTTTCGGTCGGTCGCGGCAACTGTGCGCCCGTCGCTGTCCAGCAAAACCAGTGAGGCCGCGCCGATCTCTTCCACGAATGAAATAAGGCGTTGGGTAGACAGGGTGTAATCGCCTGACTGCAATGCCGAAATCAACGTCGGGTCGCGGGCCAGCAATTGCGGAACAATCGAGTTGCGGCGCAATTCACTCAGCAAGTTGCCCGAATACAGCGTCAGTCGCAGCTCTGCCCGGTTGCGCGTGGATTCGGTGAACCTGTCAGTCAACAGCCGGTTCGTCACCCAGACCGTTGCAATTGTCGCGACCAGCAGAACAAGAACCGCCAGCCGCAACCGCCAGCCCAGCGGCGCACCACGAAACGGTTTCAACATATTTGACCAGCCAGATCGAACTTCTGTGTTCATGGCAAAAGGTTACGCCCCGGCGGGCGAGACCTCAAGTCACGCCGCTTCAAACACACCTGACAATGCGCGGAACAACGCCACCCCGTCTGTGCCGCCATGACCCTGATCGGCTGCGCGTTCGGGGTGCGGCATCATTCCAAGAACGCGGCGGTTTTCCGACAGGATTCCGGCGATATCCCCGATCGAGCCGTTCGGGTTTTCGGCATAGGTAAAAGCGATCCGGTCCTGATCTTTCAGCGCGGCCAGCGTCGCGTCATCCGCAAAATAGTTGCCATCGTGGTGCGCAATCGGAATACCGATCACATCGCCTGCGTTGTAGCCGCTGGTAAACGCGCAGTCGCTGGTCTCAACCCTTAGGCCAACGGTCTTGCAGATGTATTTCAGCCCAGCATTGCGCAGCAATGCGCCCGGCAAAATGCCGGTTTCGGTCAGAACCTGAAAACCGTTGCAAATGCCTACGGCATAACCGCCGCGCTGCGTGTGTTCGACGACGGCCTTGCAAATCGGCGATTGGGCCGCGATTGCGCCGCAACGCAGGTAATCTCCATAAGAGAACCCGCCCGGCACGCCCACGATATCAATACCTTCGGGCAAAGCCGCGTCTTTGTGCCAGACCATATCGACCTGAAAACCGGCCTGCTCAAAGGCGACGGCAAGATCTCGGTCACAGTTGGATCCGGGGAAAACGATTACGGCTGCACGCATGGCGGGCCCTCCTACGAGACAAAATCTGTGACAACCGCAACACCCGGAGGCGTTGGATGGTCAAAAGCGGCAAGCTCGGCGCTTACCTGGTTCAGGGTTATTTTCCGGGTCACCAGCGGGCTCAGGTCGACCCCTTGACCCGCGATCAGCGAAAACAGCGACGGATAGCGCCAGCTTGGCATCCCACGGGTGCCAAATACGGAGAGCTGACCAGAATAGAGCACATCCATCGGCAACGACATCTGCGCATGGTCCCCCGTGGGCATTCCGATTTGCACCATGCGCCCCATTTTGCGCAGGGATCGCATGGCGGAAACGGTCGTGGCTTCGACGCCAAGCGCCTCGATCGCAACATCGGCGCCGCCACCGGTGATGTCTTTCACCGCCTGTGGGGCATCACATGTCGCGGCATTGACCACCGCGTCGGCGCCCAGAGTTTTGGCATAGGCCAGCTTGTCCTCGGCGATATCGACTACAATAACACGCGTGCCGAGCGCTTTGCCCAGAAGAAGCGTTGATATTCCGACACCGCCACCGCCAAATACAGCGATCCACTCGCCACCCTGCACCTGCGCCCGGCCAACAAGCGCCTGCCATGCTGTGGTTACGCGGCACCCCAATGCGGCGGCTATTTCAGGCGCGATGCTGTCGGGCAAGGATGTCAGGTTGGCATCGGCATGAGCCACGGCAACATATTCAGCAAAAGCCCCGTCACAGGTAAAGCCGGGCACGACCTGGTTCGGACAGATTGTCTGATGACCCTTTGCGCAGTCCGGGCAATGCCCACAGGCAAGGATAAAGGGCGCAATCACCCGGTCCCCAACACGCCACCGTTTAACGCGCGCACCGACCGAGACCACCTCGCCGCAAAACTCGTGACCGGGTGTCATGGGCAGGACAACGTCCGGGTCTGAGCCCGACCACGCGTGCCAGTCGGACCGGCACACACCGCAGGCCAGCACTCGCACCACAACACCGTCTTCGGCGGGAACCGGATCGGGGATCGTCGACACCTCAAGCGGTTGACGATAGGTGATCAGACGCGCGGCCCGCATCAATCAGACCAGTTCGATCTCGTAGCGTTCGATGACGGTGTTGGCCAAAAGCTTTTCGCACATCTCGGTCACGTCTGCCTCGGTTGCGCCATCGGCAAGCTCAAGATCGATGACTTTGCCCTGACGTACGCCTTCGACCTGATCAAAGCCCATTGCACCTAATGCGTGACGTACTGCTTCGCCCTGCGGGTCCAGCACCCCGTTCTTGAGCATCACATGAACCCGTGCTTTCATTTTGGCAACTCCAACTGAGGGCCGCATACAAGGCCCATTTCGTTGCGCGGGGGATAGCGCGCCTGATGGGTTTCGACAACCCTGTTTCAAACGCAGTTTGCCGCAGGTAGGTGACGATCCTGCGCTGTCAGATGGACCTGAGCAGTTTTGCCGGCAAGGTGGCTGGAAACTTCGCAATAGTCATCTGATCAAACGGCCCGGCCACACGCAAACACCCTGCTCTGCCAACAACTTGGCAAAGGCAAAACGCCGCCCTGAGGGGGCGGCGCTGCTAAGGCGTGGTATTTAGTTGATCAGCGTCGGCTTGGTGACGTTGCTGGCAGGCAGCACACCCAGTCTTCGGGCGACCTCGGAATAGGCATCTGTCAGGCTGCCCAGATCGCGGCGGAATACATCCTTGTCCAGTTTCTGACCGGTCTTGATATCCCACAGGCGGCAGCTGTCCGGGCTGATTTCATCCGCAACGACCAGCCGCTGATAGTCGCCTTCAAACACGCGCCCGATTTCGATCTTGAAGTCAACCAGACGAATACCCACCGCCAGCATCACGCCGCTCAGGAAATCGTTCACGCGCAGCGCGAGGCTGAGGATGTCGTCCATGTCCTGCTGGCTGGCCCAGCCAAACGCGGCGATGTGTTCCTCGGTGACAAGAGGATCGCCCAAAGCATCATCCTTGAAGCAATATTCAACGATCGGACGTGGCAATTGCGTCCCTTCTGCGATGCCAAGACGTTTCGACATCGAACCGGCCGCGTAATTGCGCACGATCACTTCCAGTGGAATGATCTCGCAGTTGCGCACCAGCTGTTCGCGCATATTCAGGCGCCGGATGAAGTGGTTCGGAATACCAATCTGGGTCAGCCCGGTCATGAAGAACTCAGACAAACGGTTGTTCAGCACGCCTTTGCCGTCAATCACGTCTTTCTTTTCGGCATTGAACGCGGTGGCGTCATCCTTGAAATACTGTACGATGGTGCCCGGTTCGGGGCCTTCATACAGAATTTTGGCCTTGCCTTCGTAGATTTTCTTGCGACGCGCCATAAGCGACCTTTCCAGACTGGCGAAAGGGAATGAGTCCCTTCACGTTGGCGTCCTCATAGTGCAAGCCCTGCGTTCCCGCAAGTTCGCTGCCCCGAGGGCCTTTGACGCAGCGCAAATACCTTGCACCCAGAGTGTCCTATTGTCATATCATCAGTGAGAAACGGTAATCCAAGGGGTCCCCAACCAATGACCACATTCGACGAACGTGAAGCCGCGTTTGAAAGCAAATTCGCCCATGACGAAAAGATGCAGTTCATCGCTCGGATGCGCCGCAACCGCTTTATGGCTGTCTGGGCGTCTGCGCTGAAGGGCGAAACTGTTGAACAGGCACGGAAATACGGCCAGGAACTGGTTCATACCGACCTACAGCATGTCGGCGAAGACGATGTTGTCGAGGCGGTCAAAGCCTACTTGGGTGATCTTGCGGATGAAGCCACGATCCGTTCGAAAATGGCCGAGCTTCTGGTTGAAGCCAAAGAACAGGTGATGGTGGAAGGCGAGCACTGATTGCCTGAAATGCAGAATTCATGATCTTCATGAGTTTTATGAAATTGATTTGACGCCCTGGTCATGAGACACGGGGCGTCTCTGTTTTTTTTGCAGCGTTTATACGCTTTTTCTGGAATAACCCTATGACAAACGCGCTGAGCAAACTTCTGGACACCAAAGACGCCATCCTTGCGGACGGTGCAACGGGGACCAATTTATTTAACATGGGTCTGCAATCAGGTGACGCGCCTGAGCTGTGGAACGTGGATGCTCCGGACAAGATCAGGGCGCTGTATCAGGGGTCGGTCGATGCGGGCAGCGACCTGTTTCTGACCAACACGTTTGGAGGCACTGCGGCGCGTCTGAAACTGCATGATGCGCAGAACCGCGTGGGCGAGCTGAACCGTATCGGCGCAGAACTTGGACGTGAAATCGCGGACAAAGCCGTGCGCCCTATCGTCGTGGCCGGATCGGTTGGACCCACCGGCGAGATTATGGAACCGGTCGGCAGCCTGTCGCATTCCGACGCGGTTGAAATGTTCCATGAACAGGCCGAGGCTTTGAAAGCGGGCGGAGTTGACGTTCTTTGGGTGGAAACCATCAGCGCGCCAGAGGAATTCCGCGCGGCAGCCGAGGCCTTTGCGCTGGCCGACATGCCCTGGTGCGGCACGATGAGCTTTGACACGGCCGGGCGCACGATGATGGGTGTCACCTCGGCCGATCTTGCGCTTTTGGTCGAAACCTTGCCAAACCCACCGATCGCTTTTGGAGCCAATTGTGGAACCGGCGCGTCGGATATCCTGCGCACGGTTCTGGGTTTTGCAGCGCAAGGCACCGAGCGTCCGCTGATCTCAAAGGGCAATGCGGGCATCCCGAAATACGTGGATGGCCATATCCATTATGACGGGACACCCGAACTGATGGGTCGGTATGCTGCCATGGCACGGGATTCGGGCGCAACAATCATCGGCGGGTGCTGCGGGACCATGCCTGATCATCTGCGCAAAATGCGCGAAGCGCTGGATACCACTTCGCGCGGCGAGCGCCCGACACTGGATCAGATCACCCAGGCACTGGGGCCGTTTTCGTCGGCTTCGGACGGAACCGAGGACAACGCAGGCCCGGAACGCCGCACGCGTCGCCGTCGCCGCGCCTAACGCTTATCAACGCCCTTCGAATTTCGGAGGGCGTTTTTCCATGAACGCCACCACACCTTCTGCAAAATCCCGCGACCGGCCACATTCACCTTGAAGATGCGCCTCGGTTGCAAGCTGCTGCTGCAATGTGTTTTCGTAGGTCCCGCGGATGGCACGCTTGATCGCGCCATAGGCGGCGGTTGGACCTTTGGCCAGATATTCTGCCCTTTTGTGCCAATGTGCGGCAAACGCATCATCGGGGACAGCTTCCCAGATCATGCCCCATTCTTCGGCCTGCCGGGCGCTGATCTTGTCAGCAAACAAGGCGGCCCCCATTGCTTTGGCCAAGCCCATCTGACGCGGCATGAACCAAGTGCCCCCGGCATCGGGCAGCAAGCCGATACGTGCAAAAGCCTGCAGGAAATACGCACTCTCCGTTGCAATAACCACGTCCGCACACAGCGCAAGGTTGGCCCCTGCCCCCGCAGCAGGTCCGTTTACAGCCGCGATCGTCGGAACAGGACAGCTGTGGATGGCTTCCAGCATCGGCTCGTACTCGTCGCGCAATGATCGTTCCAGATCGATCTTGCCGGTCGATGATGCATCTCCCAGATCCTGCCCGGAACAAAACGCCGGCCCCGCGCCGGTGATAACGATACAGCGCGCTTTAACCGCGGCATCTTTCATCGCGTGGGTAATCTCTGCCCGCATCCGAGTGGTCAGCGCGTTCATCTTGTCCGGTCTGTTCAGGGTCAAAACCGCCAGACCATCCGATATGTCCAATAGAACCGTTTCGTAATTCATGAAAACTTTTCCCTCGCGCCACGTGTTTCAGCACACTTACTTGTCCGGGCAGGATGGGAAAAGCAGAACCAAACGTCAGTCTTCAAGAATTTGGCGAAGGCGTTCCTGTTCTTCCGCACTTAGAGCTTCGGTTTCACCCGAAACCTGCGCCCTTGCGCGTGTGCGAAGAAAGTTCAGCCCGACTGCGGCAGCGATCAGCAGCATGATCGGCCCGGCAAGCCACAACAGCAGGTTCGAACCACTGGTGGTGGGCTTGAGCAGGACATATTCGCCGTAGCGGTCAACGATAAACGAGATGGCCTCTTCGTCGCTGTCACCCGCAACCAAACGTTCGCGCAAAAGCAGACGCAGATCGCGCGCCAGATCGGCGTTGCTTTCGTCAATGCTTTCATTGCGACACACCAGGCACCGCAATCCAACACTCAGGTCGCGCGCCCGCTGCTCCAGAACCGGGTCGTCCAGAACTTCATCAGGTTGTACCGCAAACACGGGTGCTGCAAGCAGCAGCAGGATCAGAACAAGGCGCTTCATTCTGCGGGTACTCCGCCAGCGGGGGATTTACGCGCGCCTGCGGCGACGCGGAAGCGCCTGTCGCTCAGGCTGAGGACACCGCCGAGCGCCATCAGGATACATCCACCCCAGATCCAGTTCGCCAGCGGTTTGATATAGGTTCTCATGACCCAGCCACCGTCTGCCTGCTGATCCCCGATGACGACGTAAAGGTCACCAAGAAAACGATAGTCAATCGCGGCCTCGGTCGTCGGCATGCGTGCGACGGGATAATCCCGTTTCTCGGGATGCAGCGTTCCGATGGCGCGACCGCCCTTTTCCACCAAAACATCAGCCGTGGTTGAAAAATAGTTCGGACCCTGTACCCGTCGCACGTCCTGCAACGTCAGTGTAAACTGACCTACTTCGAACGGCTGGTTCAGCTGCGCCACACGGATATCTTCTGCCTCCCACGCGGTCAGACCGGCAATCGCAAAGATCGTCACGCCAAGGCCGGTATGGGCAACTGCCTTACCCCAATCGGCGCCCGGAAGTCGGATCAGACGTTTGAAGCTGCCATTGCGGCCTGTCCGGCTCCACAAATCAATGGCGGCACCGAAAGTGATCCATGCCCCCAGAAACAGGCCTACGGGCCCTAGCGCGCTGCGACCGGTCTGCATTGCCCAAACCAACAACGCAATCGCCAGCGCCAGACCAAAGGCATAGCGCAGGGACCAGGCCGTTTTGCCCAACCGACCGCGTTTCCACGGCAGCATGGCCCCGATCGGCAGGATCAGACCCAGCAAAACCATGAACGGTGAAAAGGCCGCGTTGAAAAACGGCGCCCCGACCGAGAGTTTGCGGTCGAACATCATCTCGGCCACCATCGGCCACATCGTCCCGACAAAGACAACGAAACAACTGACCGCAAGAAGGACATTGTTCACGATCAGCGCGCTTTCGCGGCTGACCATGCCAAAAACGCCCTTGGCCTCCATCGCCTGCGCCCGCGCGGCAAACAAGGTAAGCGCGCCACCGATGAAGAAGACCAGAATGATCAGGATGAACACACCGCGTTCAGGATCATTGGCAAAAGCATGTACCGAGGTCAGCAGACCTGAACGCACGATAAACGTGCCGATCAGGGAAAATCCAAACGCAATAATTGCCAGCAGAATGGTCCAGCTTTTCAATGCTTCGCGCTTTTCCACGACAATTGCCGAGTGCAACAGCGCCGCCGCTAGCAGCCAGGGCATGAAGGATGCGTTTTCCACCGGGTCCCAGAACCAGAAACCGCCCCAGCCCAGTTCGTAATAAGCCCACCAGGATCCCAACGCGATTCCGATAGTCAGGAAAACCCATGCCGCCAGCGTCCAGGGGCGCACCCACCGGCCCCATGCTGCATCGATACGCCCTTCGATCAGGGCAGCAATCGCAAAGCTGAATGCCATGCTCAGCCCGACATAGCCGAGGTACAAAAACGGCGGGTGGAAGGCCAGCCCGGGATCTTGCAGCAGTGGGTTCAGGTCACGCCCGTCAAACGGAGCGATGGCAAGCCTGTCAAACGGGTTCGACGTGAACAGGATGAAACCGAAAAACGCCACGGCAATGGCCGACTGAACGGCCAGAACACGGGCTTTGAGTGTCGGTGGCAAGCCGCCACCAAAGAAAGCCGCCATCGCTCCAAACAGGGTGACGATCAGCACCCACAGCAGCATGGATCCTTCGTGGTTGCCCCATGTTCCGCTGATCTTGTACAGCATCGGCTTTGCCGTGTGGCTGTTCTCGACCACAATCCTGAGGGAAAAGTCAGACGTTACAAACGCCCAGATCAAAGCACCAAATGCAAACGCCGTCAGCAGGAACTGGACGATCGCGGCGGGCTCTGCAAAGGCCATCCAGCCGGTCCAGCGTTTTGAGGCGCCGATAAGTGGAACAACGCTTTGCACTATGGCGACAAAGAACGCGAGGATCAGGGTGAAGTGGCCAAGTTCTGTAATCATGCCCCGGAATATACGCCGGTGCGGAACCGGGGGCCATGACCTTTAGCTAGTTCTGCACGCACAAAGTGTCGCGGGTCAGATACCGCGAAGCTTTCGCCAATCGTTCAGAGCCTGGTTTTCTTCGGGAAGTACGACATCGCGGGTCAGTACAGCATCCGGACCGGGATCGGCAGCACCGGGGCTGTCGCTCTGCATGGTGCGCAAGGCCTCGATATTGCTCAAGACCGTTGGCAGTTGCGTCATGGTTGAGCGGATATCCCGCTGAAAATCCTGCATTTTACTTTGGTGACGCGCGCCAAAGTAAAACGATACGATCACGCCCAGCAACCACCACAGCGGCTCTGGGACCAAGGCTATGCCCTGCATCCGTGCGGCAAACCATATTGGGTCGACCATGGCGGCAACAAACAAGCCAAGCGTTCCCAATGCCAGCGCCGGGCGCGGTAACCTGTTCACGCCGTCCATGACACGGTCAAAAAGACCCTTCTGAGGTGCCTGAAATTCGCTACCGAACTGCACCATGGCCTGAGTTTGAATCTCATTGGCGCGTACTGCGCCTGCTTCGGTGTTTTCACGATAGAGTTCTGCGGTTTCCTGTAAGACGTTGCGCCCGTTACCAAACAAAAGCGCCAGCACACCTGAAATCAGCCCCATGCCGCGATCCTTCTGGTAAATTCGCTGTCCGAAAGATGATAACGCGGCGAAAGAAATTCTTCGGCCCGTTTTATCCAGCCACCTTTGCCGCCTGATCGGCTACGCGCGTATTTTCTGGATGCAGGCCGCTGATCAGCAAGGCGAAAATAGTAGTTTCGCCGCGCAATCCCGTAGGCGTCGCGCAGGACATCGGGCTCTGGCTGCGCCGCGCTTTGGCAGGCCGCCACGGTTTGCGGGCCTATCACGCCGTCGGCGGTGACGTTAAACCCCATTTCCTGTAGCAGCCGCTGAAGGATCTTCACCGCCTGCGCACCGGCATTCACATACATGTCGAAAACCGAAGCATGCAGGGTTTCGGGAAGCTCCGCAATGTGCGGCTTGTCGAAATAGTGCTGCACAAAGATGTCGACCGCTTGTCGAGCGGACACTGCGCGCACATCCGCCTCGTCAACCCGACCGTCGCCAGTCAGATCCAAACCCAGCCTGCGCAGGGTGTGAATCGTGACCCCGAACTTGGTTGCCCCGCCCGGATCGTCGGGGTCATCAACAAAGCCCCCTTCACGGGCCACAATCTCTTTGGCAATTTGCCGAACCGTTTGCATACCACCCTCGTAACGTTAGGTGGCCACACCGTTTCCGACAGAAATTAATGATTTAAGACGAAACGGAGCGCTGCATGCACCATGCACGCAACGCTCCGTAACAGAGTCAAACGGCTTCAGCTTTCTTCCGCGCCTTTGTAGACACCTTGCTCTTTCAGAGCGTCCATGACCTCTTTCGGCATGTAGGTCTCATCATGTTTGGCAAGAATTTCAGTCGCTTCAAAGACGCCGTTCACGTAACTTCCCGTGCCGATCATTCCCTGATTTTCCGAGAAAAGGTCAGGTAGAACACCTGTGAACGAGACCGGAACGCTTTCGCCGCCATCCGTTACAACAAAACGGATGGTTTCGCCCTGTCCGCGGATGATCGAGCCTTCTTCGACCAAGCCGCCAATCCGAAACACTTCGGTCGGTTTCGGCGGCTCTGCAATCACCTCGCTGGGCGAGCGGAAAAAGTTGATCCCGTCCTGCAATGCCCAACCAATCAACGCAGTTGCCGCCACCAAGGCAACAACTGCCACCAGAATGACTTGTACGCGCCGACGTTTCTTGAGCGTTTTCATACCATCCTCACGGGAAAAGCGGGGCCATCATCAGGCCCAGAGTTTCATCTTCACCTAACATCAGGTTCGCGTTCTGCAAGGCTTGCCCACTGCTACCTTTTGTCAGGTTATCCAGCGCCGCAATCACAATTGCGCGCCGCTCAATCCTATCCGCCACAACACCGATATGACAGAAATTCGACCCCCGCACATGGTGGGTTGAAGGAGTCTCACCCATCGGCAGCATCTGGATGAACGGCTCGTCCGCGTAGGCTTTGGCAAGCGTTTCGTAGATGCTGTGCGGGTCGCCCTTCACATAGGTTGTGGCCAGAATACCCCTGTTTGCAGGGATAAGGTGGGGCGTGAACTGCACATGCACAGCCCGACTGGCAAGTTTCGAAAACTCCTGATCAAACTCGCCAAGATGCCTGTGTGTCCCTCCGACGGAATAGGCGTTGCTGCCTTCGCTCAGTTCAGCGTGCAGCAGGTTTTCCTTCAATGACCGCCCTGCCCCTGACACAGCGCATTTCAGGTCCAGAACGATATCGTCCAGATCAATGACCCCGGCAGATATCAGCGGCCGCAGAACATATTGCCCGGTCGCCGCATTGCACCCGGTGCCCGCAACAAGCCGTGCCCCCTTGATGTCTTCGCGGTAGAACTCGGTCAGACCATAGATCGCCTCTTCCTGCTGTTTTAGCGCGGTATGCGGATTGCCGTACCATTTTTCGTACTCGTCGGGGTCGGCCAGCCGGAAGTCGGCAGACAGGTCAATGATTTTCAGATCTTTCGGCAAGTTCCGGATCACTTCCTGACTGGTTTTGTGCGGCAAAGCGCAAAAACACAGGTCAACCTGCGAAAAGTCGATCTCGGAGATTTTGCACAGATCAGGCAGATCCATGTGGCGCAGATGCGGGAAAACCTGCGCCATGGTCATGCCAGCCTTACGTTCGGCGGCCAGCGCGACGATATCCATGTTCGGGTGCTCGGCGATCAGCCGCACCAGTTCAGCGCCGGTATAGCCCGAAGCGCCCAAAATTGCGATTTTATGGGTCATGTCAGACCTCTTTCACTTGAGTGTCACATGTTTCGACCGCCGATGTGACGGCCTTGAAATAAGGGAAGCAAAGTGGCTGCGTCCTTGACCTAAGTCAGGCAGCCTGGAACGTGATTTGTCGTCGGAGGAACTGCGTCGCCCGGTCGCTGACTACATTGGGTTTGCCAGTTGTCAGAAAACCACTCGGGCCCTCGCCCAACATGTTGGGGTGACGTTGCAGGTAATCTGCCAGACTGTCAGCAACAAGCGCACCCTGGCTGTAAACCTGCACATCGTCACCCAACGCCGCCTGGAATGCTTCGGCCATCAACGGGTAATGCGTGCAGCCCAGAATAGCAGCCTGAGGTTCTGGCATTTTGCGTTTCAGCGCATCCACATGGCTGCGCACCAAGGCTTCGGCCAGGATCATGTCACCGTCTTCTATGGCATCCACAACGCCGCCACATGCCTGTGCCTCGACATCTACTCCGATGGCCCGAAATGCCAGTTCCCGCTGAAAGGCCCTGCTGGACACGGTGGCAGGCGTTGCAAACAACGCCACATGTTTGACGGCCACTTCGCGCGGCGGAGAATTGTCGCCCCATTGCCGTTCGGTCAGTGCTTCGATCAACGGGACAAAAACGCCAAGAACGCGTTTGCCGCTGGGCACGCCTTCTTCCTGCATCCGCCGCAACGCTGCGGCGCTGGCCGTGTTGCAGGCCAGAATCACCAGATTGCAGCCACGCGACCACAGATCTTGAACCGCCTTGCGGGTCAGCTGATAGATATCCTCGGCATCACGCACACCGTATGGCGCGTGTGCACTGTCTGCAAAATACAGGAAATCAACGTCCGGCAGACGTTGCTGTGCGGCACTCAGGACGGTCAGACCGCCCAAACCGGAATCGAAGATACCTACTGCCATTAGATCCTTCAGGCGCGATGCCGTTCCTCAAACTCATAGCCGTAGTCATAAGACTTCAACGGCGTTGGAGACAGCTCATACGTGGCTTTGCGCAGGAAATCCATCATCTTGCGCGTATCCTTGCTGAGCGGGTCCAGAATGTCGCGCCTGATCGGCTCTCCGACTACGACCTTCACCGGTGTATCAACGCGTTTCTTGAACTCTTTGATCAGCAGGCCCATCCGCAAAGTACTGTGCAGATGGCTAGCGATCTGAAACAGACGAGAGGTGTGGCCATCAAAGAAAACCGGAACAACTGTGGCATTCGATTTTGCAACCATCCGCGCGGTAAACCCGCGCCAACCCGGATCCATGGGGTGGGAAAACGGCTTAACCCCGGTGCTGACCGTCCCACCGGGAAAAATGCCGATCGCCCCGCCTTCGCCCAGATATGTGAGTGCGGTTTTGCGGGTCTCAAGGTTCAGCTGCATCGCCTCTTTCGTTTCATCAAACGAAATTGGCAGAATGATGCGATTCAGGTCTTCGGCCTTGCGAAACACCCGATGGGCCAGAATGCGGAAATCACCCCGCGTCTCGGACAGGATATGTCCCATCATCAGGCCATCCAGAATTCCGTAGGGATGATTGGCAATCAGGATCAGAGGACCGTCTTTCGGGATATTCGAAAGCGATCCCCCCGCCACGTCCAGTGTCAGCCCATAGCGTTCGACCATCACAGCCCAAAAGTCGCGCCCATTGGCAACGTCTTTCTCGTACCCGTCCGCGCGTTTGATCAGGCGCATACGGCCCGTCGTGTTCTCCATCAGCTTGATAACCATCCGCCCACCTTTGGTTTCGGCGGAATGCGCATAGGAAATGTCGCGAACGGCATGATGACGGGAAGGCATATGGGTCTCCGGTTTGCTGCCTGCAAAATAAGTGCAAGTAACAATTTTGCCTAGCTATCGTGACACGCTTGTGACGTTTTATTCCGCCGCAGCCTGCAACCCTGTCCCTCCGCCGCGAATGACGGCCAGCAACTCCTCGCGCCGTTTGGCTGCTTGGGCCTCGTTCTCGCGCAATACGGAGCCAAACCCACGGATATCCAGCGGCAAACGAGCCAGGGCGGCAATCGCATCGCGTGTTGTCTGCGATACAAGCGGCAGAACCTCGCGCATGTCCTTTTCATATTGACGGATCAACGCACGTTCCATCCTGCGTTCCGACGAATAGCCGAAGATATCCAGTGGCGTACCGCGCAGTGCCTTCAACCGGGTCAAAAGCTTCAGTGGGCCAAGGATGGCTTCGCCAAACGCACGTTTGCGGGGTCTGCCGTTGTTGCCCGATCCCCCCAAAAAAGGTGGGGCCAGATGGAACGTCATCTTGAAATCGCCATCGAACTCGGCAGCGGCTTTGTCACGGCTTGTCAGAAGAAGGCGCGCGACTTCGTATTCATCCTTGTAGGACAAAAGCTTGTGATAGCCTTTTGCCACCGCCTCGCGGATATCCGCATCCTCAACACTGTCGACCAGCTTGCGATACCGTTTGGCCAGCCGCGCACTTTGGTAATCGGTCAGATGGCTTGCGCGGAATTCGATCTTCTGATCCAGCGATCTGGGCATCTCGGTCACGGTCGGGGACAGAATGGACTGCACTTCAGCGGGATGCAGAACCGCCCAACGCCCGATATCGAACGCACGCTTGTTCCGTTCAATCGTAGTTCCGTTCAATTCGATGGCATCAAAGATCGCCTGATGGCTGACGGGCAACAACCCCCGCTGCCACGCCGCGCCAAAGATCATCATGTTGGAATAGATCGAGTCGCCCATCACGGCGCGTGCCAACTCGGTCGCGTCAAACAGCGAGACACCTTCTTTTAACCGTGCCTGGAGGGCCAGTTCCAGCTGATCGGCAGGAATGCGGAACTCGGTATTGCGCGTAAAGTCGCCTGTTACCGTCTCATGGCTGTTCACAACGGCGCCTGTACGGCCTGTGCGCGTCAGGCCCAAAGTTTTGGCTCCAGCGGACACCACCAGATCACCGCCGATCAGCGCATGGGCTTCGCCGGTTGCGACACGGATGGCGCTGATGTCTTCGGGTGCGTTGGCCAGACGGCAATGGATGTGAACCGCGCCGCCCTTCTGCGCCAAGCCCGCCATTTCCATCATGCCCGCGCCTTTGCCGTCAATCTGGGCAGCCTGCGCAAGAATCGCGCCCAGCGTGACAACACCGGTTCCCCCGACACCCGTGATCACCACGTTATGGGTGCCGCTGATCTTGGGCAACACCGGCATCGGCAGGTCCGGCAAGTCGATTTCGGTCGTTGCCTCTTTACGGATCTTCGCCCCCTCAAGCGTGACAAAGGATGGGCAAAAGCCGTTCAGGCAGGAATAGTCCTTGTTGCAGCTTGACTGATCGATGGCGCGCTTACGCCCAAGTTCTGTTTCCTTGGGCACAATCGACACACAGTTCGACTGCACCCCGCAATCGCCGCAGCCTTCGCACACATCGGTATTGATAAACACACGCTTGTCCGGGTCCGGGAACGTGCCGCGTTTGCGGCGACGGCGTTTTTCGGCCGCACAGGTCTGAACATAAACGATGACCGAGACGCCCTCGATCTCGCGAAATTTCTCCTGCACCTGCATCAGTTCCGCACGCTCGAACGTCTGAACACTCGACGGCAAAGCCTTGAAGTTCACGTCTTCCTTTTCGTCATAGACCAGAGCAACCTCACGGACACCCATGGCCTTGACCTCGGCAACGATCCGTTCCGCGGTCAGATCGCCTTCATTCTCCTGCCCGCCCGTCATGGCGACGGCATCGTTGAACAGGATCTTGAAGGTGATGTTCGTGCCCGCTGACAACGCCGCGCGGATCGCCTGAACGCCCGAGTGGTTATAGGTGCCATCGCCAAGGTTCTGGAACACGTGTTTGGTGGTCGAAAACGGTGCCTCACCGATCCAGTTCGCGCCTTCACCGCCCATCTGGGTAAAGCCGGTGGTGTTCCGGTCCATCCACTGAACCATGTAATGACAACCGATCCCTGCATAGGCACGGCTGCCATCGGGGACTTTGGTCGAACTGTTATGCGGGCAGCCCGAGCAGAAATACGGAAGCCGCGTTGCAATTTCCTGTGCGTTGTCAGCCCGGCGTGCTTCGGATAATGAGGCCAGACCCACACGAATACCATCGGTTTCGCGCCCTTCTTCGATCAGGATCTCACCCAGCTTTTCGGCAATCATGATCGGGTCCAGCGCGCCGCGGGTCGGGAACAGTTCGTCGCGATGCAACGTACCGGCGCCGCCCTTGTACCACCCATAAACCCGGCGGCCGCGACGGTCGTCAAAGATAGCTTCTTTGACCTGAACTTCGATCAGCTTGCGCTTTTCCTCGACGATCACGATCAGGTCCAGTCCTTCGGCCCAGTCGTGGAACCCGACCATGTCCAGCGGGAAGGTTTGTCCCACCTTGTAGGTCGTGATCCCCAGCCGCTCGGCTTCGGACTCGTCGATGTTCAAAAGCGAGAGCGCATGGGTCAGGTCCAGCCAGTTCTTACCGGCCGCAACAAACCCGATCTTTGCACCCGGTTTGCCCCATATCCGCTTGTCCAGCTTGTTGGCATGTGAAAACGTCTCGGCAGCAAACCTCTTGTAATCGATGACGCGCGTTTCTTGCAGGTGCGGCGTGTCCCCAAGGCGGATATTCAAACCGCCTTCCGGCATATCGAAATCAGGTACGACAACCTGCATTCGGTCGGGGCGACCATCCACAACCGAAGTAACCTCGATTGTGTCCTTCATGGTCTTTAGCCCAACCCAAACCCCGGCAAAACGGCTGAGGGCATAGCCGTAAATTCCGTAGTCGAGGATTTCCTGCACGCCCGCCGGGCTGACGACAGGCATATACATATCCACCAGTGACCATTCGGACTGATGCAACACGGTCGAGCTTTCGCCAGTATGGTCATCACCCATCGCCATAAGCACACCGCCATGCTTGGCGGTACCGGCCATATTCGCGTGGCGCATGACGTCACCGGACCGATCTACGCCCGGCCCCTTGCCGTACCAAAGACCGAAAACCCCATCGAACTTACCGTCGCCGCGCAAGCCGGCCTGTTGGCTGCCCCACAGCGCTGTTGCCGCCAGATCTTCGTTCAATCCAAACTGAAACGTAACATCGCTTTGGGACAACTGCTTTTGCGCCCGCATCATCTGCTGATCAACAGCGCCCAGTGGCGAGCCACGATATCCAGTCACCAGCCCCGCAGTGTTCAGTCCCGCCTGCCGGTCTCTGGCCTTTTGCATCAGCATCAACCGGACAAGCGCCTGTGTTCCGTTCAGAAGAACGGGGCTTTTCTCAAGATCGAACCGGTCGTTTAACGTAATCTGTGGCTGACTCATCAGACGTCTCCCCTCGCCAGATCAGTGTGCATGTACTCAGCGCATTTTAGGTCATAATTTCTGACCTGTATAGGTTTTATGCACTGAACCGTAACGATTTCGGCCTTTGATTGTAGAACTTGTTACCTGTTTCATATAGGCGTTCGAAAAGATAACGAAAGTTGCGGCGATGGATTGGGACAAGCTTAGAATATTTCACGCGGTGGCCGATGCGGGCAGCCTCACACATGCCGGGGACAAGCTCAATTTGTCTCAATCCGCAGTGAGCAGACAGATCCGCGCGCTGGAAGAGTCATTGGATGCCACCCTTTTTCACCGTCACGCCCGGGGGTTGATTCTCACCGAGCAGGGTGAACTGTTGTTCGACGCCACATCCGCCATGTCAAAACGGCTGGACGCAGCAGCCGCGCGCATTCGCGACAGCGAGGAAGAGGTTTTTGGCGTTCTTCGGGTCACGACGACCTTTGGATTTGGCACGCTTTGGCTCGCCCCGCGCCTGCCCAAGCTTTATGAACAATTCCCTGATCTCAACATCGACCTGATGCTGGAAGAACGTGTTCTGGACCTCCCCATGCGAGAAGCGGATGTCGCCATTCGCATGAAGGAACCCAGTCAGGCAGATCTGGTGCGCAAACGCCTGATGACGGTTCAGATGGCGCTTTACGCTACGCAAAACTATATCGAAGCCCATGGTGGAATGCTGAAATCACTGGAGGATATCCAAAATCACCGGCTGATCTGTCAGACACCCGCGGCACCCCAAGTAGGTGCCAGTGCGGCCATGGTACGCCATCTTATGACCTACAATCCTGCTTCGCTGTTGACGGTGAACAACTACTTTGGCGTTCTTCAAGGTGTGTTGCACAATCTCGGGATTGGGGTTCTGCCAGATTACGTCACACAGGATTTCCCGCATCTTGTGCCGGTTCTGTCGGATATCGAAACCGCTGACGTGCCGGTGTATCTGGCCTATCCCGAAGAACTTCGACATTCAAAACGTGTCGGGGCGTTCCGTGACTTTGTGCAGGACGAGATTATCGCACAGCGCAAACAGCTGAAAAAGATGGGGAAACTATAGCTATGCACACACAGCATAGCGGGCATGAGGTCATTTCAGGGTTAATTTCCTTGAACGTTCACAAACTGACCCCTAAATGAGCACTCGAAGACGGTGATGCTGAAACGCTCATCATCTTCATACCTCCCTGTTGGACTATGGCCGAGCTTATTGCTCGGCCTTTTTTTTGCTCAAGGTGTTGCATCAAGTCAGCGAAAGCTCTGGGAAAAATACACGCATAAGCATATGATCCCAAAAAAACGAAACAATTTCGTGTTCGAGGGAAAATCCATGTTCCACCCATTCCGCCTTGTGTTGGCGATTGTCTCCGCTCTATTTTTGGCGGTTCCGCTATATGCGCAAGACACCGGCTCAACATCCACAGTGACCATTCCAGACGATTTGACGCCTGAACAGGTCGACGGTCTTGTTGCCCGCATGTCAGATGATCAGGTGCGCGCAATTCTTTTGGAACGCCTAGATGCGGTTGCCGAAAAACAGGCTGCCGAGAAGGCGAACGTGGAAGACCCGCTAACCGAAATAAGCGAAATATGGGCCGAGATGGTGTCGTCCTGGACACACGTTCTGACCACGCTTCCAAATATCGTCACAGCACAGATAACTGCGTTTGGCAATTTCAGCGACACGTTTGGAACGAACGGTGTCTTTACCCTGTTTGGGCTTATTCTTTCTGTGTTGATTGCTGGTTTAATAGCCGAGAAGCTGTTCATTTTCCTGACCCGTCGCTGGCATGAAGCGACCGAAGTTGGGGAGGAGGCTGATCTCAAGGGAGCTGTCAGTTATCTGTTCCGCAGGTTCTGTCGCGAAATTGCCGGGCTGATCGTGTTCTATGTCGTCATTCGCGCGATTGGTCGCGGGATTCTGACACCCGAACAGATCACCTATGCCGGTCCGTTTGTGTTCTATCTGATCTGGATCCCGCGCCTGGGGGCTGCGGCCTCACGTTTTGTTCTGGCACCGGAGAAGCCCAAATATCGGTTGGTGAGTATTGACGATCATTGGGCAAAGTATCTGCATCGCAATCTGATCGGGCTGTTGATCCTGATCGGGTTCACGCTGTTTGTTGTGCGCTTCAACGCTCTTAATGGCGTGACAGGCGACGATACACGCATTGGCTTCTGGCTGAACGCGGCAACCCATGTCTATATCGCTATCATCGCATGGACCGCGCGCGAAGGGCTGTCTCAGATGATGCTGGGAACAGATCCGGATCACACGAAATTCGATGAAGAAGTTGCGCATTATTATCCCTACTTCGCCATTGGCGTTTCGGTGACAATCTGGCTGCTGGTCGAATTCCTGGTCGCGCAACGCGATCCATCGACGCTGAGATTGTTGGGTCGTGGTGCGCATTTCACAACAATGTTCTGGTTGCTGATTGCCCCTGCTCTCGACACGTTGATCCGCGGGCTGGTACGCCATTTGCAGCCGCCGATGTCTGGCGAAGGCCCGCTGGCCGAACGCGCTCATCGCGCGGCCAAGCGCAGCTACATCCGGATTGGGCGGGTCATTGCCGGGCTGATCATTGTCTTCATGATCGCCCGCACCTGGCATCTTGACCTACGCAATGTCGCCTCGGCCGGTGTCAGTGCCGAAGTTGGCGGCGCTGTCATTGAATTCCTTCTGATCATCGCAGTCGGCTACATCCTGAACGAGGTCGTCTCACTATGGATCAACCGCAGGCTGGCCAAAGAGCAGACCGCGGCTGAAGCGGTCGACGAGGAAGCAAGCGGTGAAGGCGGCGGTGCCGGGGGCTCTCGTCTGGCGACGGTTCTGCCGCTGATGCGGATTACGGCCCAGATCACCATCTCGGTTATCTTCGGTCTGCTGGCCCTGGGTGCGCTGGGTATCAACATCACACCGCTTCTGGCCGGTGCCGGTGTTCTGGGTCTGGCCATCGGCTTTGGTGCTCAGAAACTGGTGGCGGATATCGTCGGTGGTGTTTTCTTCCTGATCGATGATGCCTTCCGCGTCGGCGAATATGTCGATGTGGGCGGAACCACAGGAACGGTCGAAAAAATCTCGATCCGTTCAATGCAACTGCGCCATCACAGGGGGCCTGTGCACACAATCCCTTATGGTGAAATCCAGAAGCTTACGAATTATAGCCGTGACTGGGTGATCATGAAGCTGAAATTCACCGTGCCCTTCGATACCGACCCGAACAAGGTCAAGAAAATCTTCAAGAAGATCGGGGCCGAGATGATGGAGGACGAAACCCACAAAGAAGGCTTTCTGCAACCGTTCAAATCTCAGGGCGTGTTCGACTTCGACGATGTCGGCATGATCATTCGCGGTAAATTCATGGCAAAGCCCGGCAAGCAGTTCACCTTGCGCAAGGAGATCTTTAACAAGGTCAAGGCCGAGTTCAAGGCCAACGGCATTGACTTTGCCCGCCGCGAGGTGCGCGTTGCAATTCCCGGGCTGGAAGAGGTCGAGCATCTGACGCCCGAACAGAAGACTGCTGTTGGCGCCGCAGCTGCTGCCGAGGTCAACAAGGACAAGGGATCGGCGTAATCTTCGCGGTTTACGTCCGCGATTTGCAGCAGGACTGCTGTGCGGTTTATCGGAACCGGCCGTGATGCCGGTTCCGTTTTTCTTTGAAAGACGCGACCTGCGCCGTCTTGACCCTTTCCACACGCGCGCGCTTGCCCTACAAGGCGCGCAATCTCGGCCCACTTGGACACAGGACAGAAGATGCAAGAGCCCGCTATCACACCCGATCTGATTGCAGCACATGGGCTCAAGCCCGAGGAATATGACATGATCCTCGAGATCATCGGGCGTGAACCGACCTTTACCGAGCTTGGTATTTTCTCGGCGATGTGGAACGAACATTGTTCTTACAAGTCGTCGAAGAAATGGTTGCGCACTCTTCCAACCTCGGGGCCTCAGGTCATTTGCGGCCCGGGCGAGAATGCCGGTGTCGTGGATATCGGCGACGGTCAGGCCGTGGTTTTCAAGATGGAAAGCCACAATCACCCGTCCTACATCGAACCCTACCAAGGTGCGGCAACGGGTGTCGGCGGCATCCTTCGGGACGTGTTCACCATGGGCGCGCGCCCAATCGCTTCGATGAACGCGCTGTCCTTCGGTGAACCCGGCCACCACAAAACCCGCCAGCTGGTCAACGGCGTGGTTGAAGGTATTGGCGGCTATGGCAACTGTTTCGGTGTTCCCTGCGTTGGGGGCGAGGTCCGCTTTCACCCCGCTTACAACGGCAATTGCCTTGTGAACGCCTTTGCCGCCGGTTTGGCCGACAGTGACAAGATCTTCTACTCTGCCGCGTCGGGCGTGGGCATGCCGGTGGTCTATCTTGGTGCAAAAACTGGTCGCGACGGTGTTGGTGGCGCAACGATGGCCTCGGCCGAATTTGACGACACCATCGAGGAAAAACGCCCCACTGTTCAGGTGGGTGATCCCTTCACCGAAAAGCGCCTGATGGAAGCAACACTGGAGCTGATGCAGACCGGCGCCGTGATCTCGATTCAAGACATGGGTGCTGCGGGCCTGACCTGTTCCGCCGTTGAGATGGGCGACAAGGGTGGTCTGGGCGTGCGCCTGGATCTGGAAAACGTCCCCCAGCGCGAAGAGAATATGACAGCCTATGAGATGATGCTGTCCGAATCTCAGGAACGCATGCTGATGGTTCTCAAGCCCGAGCTTGAGGCCGAAGCCCGCGCCGTGTTCGAGAAATGGGACCTGGACTTTGCCATCGTCGGTGAAACGATTGCCGAGGATCGCTTCCTGATCATGCATAACGGTGAGGTCAAGGCCGATCTCGTCCTGTCCAAACTGTCTTCGACCGCGCCCGAATATGATCGCCCTTGGGTGCCGACGCCCGAAGCCGAAGACCTTGCCGAAGTGCCTCAGATCGACCCGATTGACGGCCTGCGTGCCCTGCTGTCGTCGCCCAACTACGCGGGCAAGCAGTGGGTTTATGAGCAGTACGACACGATGGTGATGGCGGATACAAACCGGACACCGGGCCTGGGTGCGGGTATGGTGCGTGTTCACGGCACCGACAAGGTGCTGGCGTTCACCTCTGACGTGACCCCGCGCTACGTCCGCGCCAACCCGGTTGAAGGCGGCAAACAGGCGGTGGCCGAAGCCTACCGTAACCTGACGGCTGTTGGGGCGAAACCGTTGGCTACCACCGACAACCTGAACTTCGGCAACCCGGAAAAGCCCGAAATCATGGGCCAGTTTGTTGGCGCCGTTCAGGGCATCGGCGCCGCAGTCGGCGCGCTGGATATGCCGATCGTGTCCGGCAACGTGTCGCTGTATAATGAAACCGACGGTCAGGCGATCCTGCCCACCCCAACAATCGGCGCTGTTGGGCTGCTGAACCACAGCGATGAAATCATCGGCAACGAGGTGCGCGAGGGTCACGTGGCTTTGGTGATCGGCGAAACCAAAGGCCATCTGGGTCAGTCAGCCCTTTTGGCCGAAGTCTTCAACCGAGAAGATGGCGACGCGCCGCATGTGAATCTGGACGCTGAAAAACGCAACGGTGATTTCATTCGCGCCAATCGTGGAATGATCAAGGCCTGCACAGACCTGAGTGATGGCGGCCTTGCGCTGGCGGCCTTCGAACTTGCCGAGGCAGCCGGAGTTGGCGTGTGTCTGGATGATGCACCGACGGAGTTTCTGTTCGGGGAAGATCAGGCGCGGTATCTGGTCGCTTGCAACTTTGATCAGGCCGAGGCGTTGATGATCGCGGCGGGTCAGGCAGGTGTACCGCTGGTCTCGGTAGGTCGGTTTACTGGCGATACCGTCAGGATCGGCGGCTCGGAGGCCTCGTTAGAAGACCTGACGGCCGTTTTCCGCAACAGCTTTGCCGACGCCGTCGCCTGATCAGGCTGTTTAAATATCGCTCGAAACCTGCGCCCTGAATAAGCGCAGGTTTCGTCGTTTTGGCACATTCATGTGCCCTTGCGCGCCAGGTTCAAGCGCTCTACATCTTTGGAAAGACCTTCAGGAGTTACCTACATGCCGATGAGCGCCCATCAAATAGAACACCTGCTGCGAGAAGCCTTTCCTGATGCGGTCATTCAGGTTGGCGGCAACGACGGTGTTCATATGTCCGCCATGGTGGTGGACGAAAGCTTTCGCGGCAAAAACCGAGTTCAACAACAGCGCGCCGTCTATGCGGCCCTGAAGGGCAAGATGGATGGCCCGGATGGAGAGCTGCACGCACTGGCATTGACCACGAAAGTGCCTGAATAGCAGACGAACCGATAGGATGGGCTCTACTGAGACTAACCTTTCTGTTCTTAGACGTTATCAGCTCCTTGGCGATCCTGTTTTGTGATCTACCGAAGCTACTGAAATATGGGCCCAGATATTGGCGCGTCACAAGGAATATGAGACGGCGAAAACTCACACAGCGCAAAGGTTGAGAGTGCCCAATTATGAATGGCTTGTTGTTCTGGATAGGTTTATTTGCAGCATTGATAGTTGCCGCCGCGCTGATCGAAGCCTATGTCAAACGCAACCGAAAAAGAAAACTGTCCGATATGCGTCCGGATCCGGGTGAACTCAGCAAAATGGGCGGCCTTGAGAGATATGGGCTTGATCCGGTGAAAATGGCGCAGGCTGAACACCGGCAGCTTGAAACGGAAGGATGGGCACTCAGTTTGCCCAGTGATGGAACAATCCCCGCAGATGCGGATGAAAAGGGAAAACAAGATGACCGACGTTAAGACCCGGATCGACGAAACCGTCAAAGCCAACGATGTGGTGCTGTATATGAAAGGCACCAAGGAAATGCCGCAATGCGGGTTCTCCTCGCGCGTGGCTGGCGTGCTGAACTATATGGGCGTCGAATACACGGATGTGAACGTTCTGGCCGACGAAGAAGTGCGTCAGGGGATCAAGGATTATTCCGACTGGCCAACTGTGCCCCAGCTTTATGTCAAAGGCGAGTTTGTTGGCGGTTGCGATATCATCACCGAGATGACCTTGTCGGGTGAACTGGATGCGTTGTTCGACGAAAATAATGTCGGCTACAACAAGGAAGCAGCCGACAAAATCCGCGAAGCAAACGCGTAATCCGGCCTACCGGCTGGAACAACCCCGATAGATCTCCTGCTCATTGGCGGCGCCCGCCGCCAAATAGCTAACCGACGCGTCCCACCCTTTCGAGCGCAGGATGTAGGTTCCACTTTCACCAAAGGATTCGTAGCGGATACCTGAACCGCTTTCGACCTGACGCATAACAACCAGAGAATTGTCCACCAAGGTTGCCGCGGCCCCTGTACTATCCGGTGCGTTGAAATAGGTAACAGGCAGCGGTATTCCGTTTTCGCAGGTGAAGGTGACAGACAGAATATCGATTTCGGCCAGTGCCGTTGTTGCGGGCATGACCAGCGCCGCAACACAGATGAATTTGCGCAGGACCTTCATCGTGCCTTTTTCTCCTCAACTACTGCGGCCAGCGCTTCGGCTCGTGCGGCCAGTTCGGCCAGCGTATCTGTAACAGATGGCGGAACCACAGCCACTTCGATGCGCTCAGGTTCGGGCGCCGGGGCGCTTCGCAGCGCCTGAAGCTCGGCTTCGGCTTCGGCCAGTTTCCCTTCGAGCGATTTGACCTTGTCCTCTGTTGCCGCAGTCTTGTCGGCCAGCATCAAGCCGGCCATCAGCAACATGCGGGATTCCGGCATACGACCGATCTGATCGGACAGCACCTGTGCCTCGTCGTCCAACACTTTGGCGGCAGCGTGCAGAAAGGGCTCTTCCCCGTCCCGGCAGGATACCTCAAAACCGCGCCCGCCGATATGAATGGTCACTTCGGGCATCACTCTACCTCACCTTCAACAAGTTTCGCCTGCGACAGCAAAGGTTCCAACCTTGCAAGAACTGCCTGCGCTTCGGCGGCGTCTGACGCCTGTGCTGCGCGCGTTGCTTCCAGTTCCGCGACGGTGGCCCGGTTCAGCAGCTCGGCATCTGCGACACCTTCGGCGGCGGCGGCGCGCAATTCCTCTATCGCAGTGCGCAACTGCTCGTTTGCCTTGCGCATCCGTTGCAGATCGTCGTCCAGTCGCGACATTGCAGCGCCGTGACTGGTCCGTTCAGCGCGCAGCATCTCAAGCTCGGCGCTCAGGTCGTCGACGCGGACTGTATCTGACAGTTCGTCCTTTAGACGGCTGTTTTCCGCTTTCAGCGCCTCCAGCTCGGTGCTGTTGTCCAATGCGGCCTTGGCTTCGGCCAATTCAGCGCGCGCGGCTTCGACCGTCGCGATTTTCGCACGGGCTTCTTCCAGCTCGGATCGCAGAGCGTCTGTTTCGGCTGTATTGGCCGGAGCGGTTCGCAACTCCTCAAGATCGGCTCTCAGCCCATCCACTTCCTGTTCGTGCTGTTCCTTTAGGGTTCTCAGACGTTCCTGAAGCTGCGCGTTCGCAACTTTTTCATCTTCAAGCGCTGCCTGGAGGCCGTCATCCGGCCGGGCATCCACGGACGCGCCGCCCAATGCGTCGACGCCCGCTCCGATACGGTCCATCGCCGCAATAATGCGGTGCTGTAATTCCTCAAGTTGGCTCATGCCCCTGTCACCTCTTTATCAAGGTTCATTCTGTTGCGAAGCGATCCGAATCAAAATCGAATCCCGCCTGCCGCCAGTCTAACGGAATGCGACAGAAAATACCCACTGTTTGCTTTCAACCACTTGGACCACGCAGTTCACGCAATCCAAGCGGATAAACCCCGGTTCTGCTTGCACTTTGAGTGCTGAGTGGTATTGAGCCCGCAATCTGCTTTTTATCCAAAGGAACAACGCCCGTGGACCTGACTGCGCTGCGCAATGCCAACCCCGAACACTGGGACAAAGCTGCGGCCATCCGCACATTGACCCTTGATGCCGTCGCCGCTGCAAACTCCGGACATTCCGGTATGCCCATGGGCATGGCGGATGTCGCGACTGTCCTGTTCGAAAAGCATCTGAAGTTTGACGCCTCGGCCCCGAACTGGCCGGATCGTGACCGCTTCATCCTGTCCGCAGGCCATGGTTCGATGCTAGTCTATTCGTTGCTGTACCTCACCGGATATGCAGATGTAACGCTGGAGGAGATCAAGAATTTCCGCCAGCTGGGCGCAAAAACCGCAGGCCACCCAGAAAACTTTCTGGTCGCCGGTGTTGAAACCACGACCGGACCGCTGGGTCAGGGTATCTCGAACGCCGTGGGCTTTGCGATGGCCGAGGAAATCCAGCGCGCACATTATGGCAAGAAGGTTGTTGACCACTATACCTATGTCATCGCGGGCGACGGCTGCATTATGGAAGGCGTAAGCCAGGAGGCAATCACCCTGGCCGGTCGTCACGAGCTGAGCAAGCTGATCGTCTTCTGGGACAACAACAACATCACCATCGACGGCACCGTCGACATCGCCGACCGCACCGATCAGGTTCGCCGCTTTGCGGCCTCGGGCTGGCATGTGATTGAAATCGACGGTCATGACCCCAAGGCCATCGACGCGGCCATCGTTCAGGCGAAGAAGTCGAACAAGCCGACAATGATCGCGTGTAAAACCCACATTGCTCTGGGCCACGCGGCGCAGGACACGTCAAAGGGGCACGGTGCGCTGACCGATGCGGATCAGCTGAAGGCCGCCAAGAAGGCTTATGGCTGGGCGCATGACGCGTTTGACGTGCCTGCCAGTGTCAAATCCGCATGGGAAGCTATCGGTGCGCGTGGCGCTGCCGAGCGTTCGGAATGGGAAGAGCGTTTCGCACAACTGTCCGAGCGTAAGCAGGCTGAGTTCACCCGCGCATATGCATTCGAGGCCCCCAAGCGTCTGGCCGGAGCCATTCGCGCCTTCAAAAAGCAGATGTCCGAAGACCAGCCGAAACTGGCCACCCGTTCGTCGTCGGAGAAGGTCCTGAACGTTGTAAACCCGATCATGACCGAAACCGTTGGCGGTTCGGCGGACCTGACCGGGTCAAATAACACAAAATCGGCCGATATGGGCGTGTTCCTTCCGGAAAACCGCAAGGGTCGCTATATCCATTATGGTATCCGTGAACACGGCATGGCGGCGGCGATGAACGGCATGGCGCTGCATGGTGGTATCCGCCCCTATGGCGGTACATTCATGGCCTTCACCGATTATGCCCGCCCGTCCATGCGTCTGGCGGCGCTGATGAAGATCCCTTCGGTTTTCGTGATGACCCATGACTCGATCGGTCTGGGCGAAGACGGCCCGACCCACCAGCCTGTCGAGCATCTGGCGATCTCGCGTGCAACCCCCAACACTTTTGTCTTCCGCCCGGCTGACACCATTGAAACGGCCGAGGCATGGGAACTGGCGCTGACCTTCAAGGACAGCCCCTCGGTCCTGTCGCTGACCCGTCAGGGTGTTCCAACGGTACGTACCGAGCACAAGACCAAGAACCTGACCGCACAAGGTGCTTACGTTCTGGCCGAAGCAGAAGGTAAGCGTCAGGCAATCCTGATCGCCACAGGTTCCGAAGTGTCGCTGGCCATGGAAGCCAAAGCGATGCTCGAGGCCGAGGGCATCGGCACCCGCGTCGTCTCGATGCCCTGCATGGAGCTGTTCGCACAGCAGGACGAAGCCTACCGCAAGCGCGTCCTTCCGGCGGGTCCGGTCCGCGTTGGTATCGAAGCCGCGGTTCGCGCTGGTGGCTGGGATCGTTGGTTGCTGGGTGAACGTGGCCGCGAAGCCAAAGCCGGGTTCATCGGCATGTCCAGCTTTGGTGCCTCGGCCCCTGCGGGAGAACTGTACAAGCATTTCGGCATCACCGCCGAAGCGACCGTCGCAAAGGTCAAGGAATTGTTGGGGCTGTAAATCAGTCCCACCTGATCGAGCAAAGGGCGGCCTTGGCCGCCCTTTTCATTTGGGTTCAATGTGTTTTAGTATTCTTTGAAAGCAACGGGGCAACCAGCTTGGTTGCCAACGGGATCAGAACAAACCCCCATGCCAAGCCAAAAACACCGTCCATGGTTGCTTTGGCGATCCACTCGACAACATTCGTCCATTCCTCAGAAACCGTATGCCCAATAGCATAGGCCCAGTCATGGATGTGATGCGCCAGCCAGCCAAAGCCAAGAACTTCCAACCCGTGGATGACGATCGAGCCCCCCACCCACAGCATCGCCGCTGTTCCGACAATGGACAGTGTTTTCATCACCCCGGGCATTGCCTTGACCAACCCTCGGCCCAGACCGCGACCGATAGGTGTCGGCGCGTTCTGCGCCAGATAAAGCCCAACATCATCCATTTTCACGATCAGAGCCACCGACCCATAGACGGCCACCGTCACGCCGATCCCCACAACGGCCAGCGTCGCGGCCTGCATCCATAGGTTCGGGGCTTCGATCGCCGCCAGTGCAATGGTCATAATCTCGGCAGACAGAATAAAATCGGTCTTGATTGCGCCCTTGACCTTCTGCTCTTCCAGATGGCCCGGGTCCCGGTTTTTCATATCCTCTTCAATTACATGGCTACCATGAGGAAACAGGACGTGAAAAATCTTCTCGGCGCCTTCAAAACACAAATATGATCCACCCAGCATCAACAGTGGGGTGATCAGCCACGGGGCGAAATTGGCCAGCAACAAGGCCACCGGCAACAGGAGTATGATTTTGTTGAAAACCGAACCGCGCGCGATACGCCAGATGATCGGCAATTCGCGCGCCGGGGCAAAGCCCTGAACGTATTTTGGTGTTACCGCAGCGTCGTCAATGATTACGCCTGCAGTCTTGGCCCCTGCCTTGCCTGCCGCTGCCACGACATCATCCACCGATGTCGCCGCGACCTTGGCGATCCCGGCCACATCGTCCAACAAGGCCAAAAGACCACTCATCGCGTTTCCTTTCCCGTTCGCTGCCGCATCCGGACCCTACCTGATCCAACGGCTAGCGCAAGCGTTAGCGCAACCGTCGCAGGTTTGCGCTAACACCTTAAAAATATGCCGTTTTTGCCCTTTTGAGATTCCCATTTCGCCGCTATATGGCCCTCAACGCAAGCGCATCAGGAGACGTCACATGACCATCAAGGTCGGTATCAATGGTTTTGGCCGTATTGGCCGCTGCACCCTGTCGCACATCGCCGCGTCGGGGCGTAACGACATCGAAGTGATCAAAGTCAACGCAACCGGCCCATTGGAAACCTCTGCGCATCTGCTGAAATATGACAGCGTTCATGGGCGTTTCCCGCGCGAAGTTTCAATCGAAGGCAACACGATGGATCTGGGTCGTGGCCCAATGCAGATGTTTTCGACCTACGATATGAACGAACTGGACTGGGACGGCTGTGACGTCGTTCTGGAGTGCACCGGTAAATTCAATGATGGCACCAAGGCCAAAACACATCTGGATCGCGGTGCGGGCAAGGTGCTGCTGTCCGCCCCCGGCAAAAATGTGAACAAGACCATCGTTTTTGGTGTGAACCACAACACCCTGACCGCAAATGACAACATGGTGTCGAACGGCTCTTGCACAACAAACTGCCTGGCCCCGCTGGCCAAGGTGCTGGACGAGGGTGTCGGCATTGAACATGGCATCATGACCACCATTCACGCCTATACCGGAGACCAGCCCACGCTGGACCGTCGCCACAGCGACCTCTATCGCGCCCGCGCTGCCGCAATGTCGATGATCCCGACCTCAACCGGTGCTGCCAAAGCTTTGGGTGAAGTTCTGCCAAACCTGAAAGGCCGTCTGGACGGGTCTGCCATCCGGGTTCCTACCCCGAATGTTTCTGCAGTTGACCTGACCTTCCGCGCGTCGCGTGACACCTCGGTGACCGAAATCAACGCTATCGTCGAAGAAGCAGCCAAAGGCCCGATGCAGCGTGTTCTGGGATATGAGCCCGCGCCTCTGGTATCAACCGATTTCAACCACACCGAAGAAAGCTCGATCTTCGCACCCGACCAGACCCGCGTCGTCAATGATCGCTTGGTGCGCGTGCTGGCCTGGTATGACAACGAGTGGGGCTTTTCGGTTCGCATGGCAGACGTAGCCGTCGCCATGGGCCGCCTTAACTGACCCTTCGGACTTCGCTTGTACGTTGGTGCCCGCTCAGGTTATCTGAGCGGGCATTTTCATTCGGAACCGACATGAACAATCAAATTGCTATGTGGCTTGGCGTCCTATTGCTTGGGGGCATGATGCTGGACGTGGCCTTGTATGGTACCGAGCACATGTTGTTCCTCGGTAAGAAGCTTTACGACTTTCTGGACTGGCTCGCTTTTTGGCGATGACAGAGGTTTTTCTTGACATTTCTCTTGATCTGTAATTGTTAGCGCTAACTCATATAACTGAGATATTTGTACGGAGCGAACCATGACCCTGAAACTAGCGATCAACGGATTTGGACGGATCGGGCGCGGGGTTCTGCGCGCGGTGATGGAAAGCGGACGTACAGACGTTGAGATCGTCGCGATCAACGACTTGGGCAAACCCAACATGAACGCGCATCTATTCGAGTTTGACAGTGTTCATGGCCGTTATCCCAACCCTGTCACGCTTACAGACGCCGGCATGGATGTGGGGCGCGGCCCGATCCGCCTGAGTAGTGAGCGTAATCCCGAAGACCTGCCTTGGTCTGATATCGACGTTGTTCTGGAATGCACCGGGGTTTTCCGCACCCGCGAAGCAGCGGAACGTCACTTCAAGAACGGATCGCGGAAAGTCCTGATCTCAGCCCCTGCACGGGGTGACGGCGGTGTGAAAACCATCGTCTTTGGTGTCAACGATAACGAACTGACCGCCGACGATCTGATCGTATCGAACGCATCCTGCACCACGAATTGTCTTTCTCCGGTTGCCGCAGCTTTGGACGCTGGTCTTGGCATCAAACATGGCAACATGACCACCGTTCACGCCTATACCGCCAGCCAGCCGGTGCATGACACGGTTGGAAAAGACCCCTACCTGTCGCGCGCCGCAGCCCTGTCGATGATCCCCACCACAACCGGTGCCGCCGCCGCCGTGGGGCTGGTACTGCCGCAACTCAAGGGCAAATTGACCGGTCAGGCCATCCGGGTACCCACCCCGAACGTTTCGGTCGTTGATCTGGTTGCCGAGGTTTCGCGCCCAACGACCGAAGATGAGGTCAATCAACTTTTCATTGACGCCGCAGCAAAGATCCCTGGTGTTCTGGCGGCGGAAAGCCGTCCTCTGGTCTCGGTCGATTTCAACCACGACTCGCACAGCTCGACGGTGTCACTGGCAGAAACCAAAGTCACCGACGGCACGCTGGTTCGCGTACTGGCCTGGTATGACAACGAATGGGGCTTTTCGAACCGGATGCTGGATACGGCCGCCTCGATGGGTGCCCTAGCCTAACCGCTCGCGCAGTGCGGCATTGACACTGGGCGTGACAAACTTTGACACGTCCCCGTTCAAGCGGGCAATTTCTTTCACCAGTTTTGAAGCAATCGCCTGATGGCGTGCTTCGGCCATCAAAAAGACAGTCTCGATCGAGTCGTCCAGTGCGCGGTTCATACCAACCATCTGGAATTCATACTCGAAATCCGCGACAGCGCGCAAACCGCGTACAATGATCTGCGCACCGACATCCCTTGCGCAATCGATCAAGAGATTTTCGAAGGGATGAGCGATGATTTCCGTGCCGGTTTGTTCGGTCAGTTCGGCGCATTCGGCCTCGATCATGGCGACGCGCTCTTCCAGCGAGAACAACGGGCCTTTGTCCCGGTTGATGGCGACGCCAATGACCAGTTTATCCACCAATGCCGCCGCCCGGCGAATGATATCGATGTGCCCTATGGTGATAGGGTCAAATGTTCCCGGATACAAACCAACCCGCATCGCGCCCTCCTGCGCAACAAAATTTCTGCGCAAGCAAACACAACTTTGCTGCAGGTGCAAGTGATTGCTTTGGCACCCCTTGCTGTTAGTGCCCCATTATCATGCCTTCCAGAGCGTCTTTTTCCATCGCCAGTTCGGCCAGTTGGGCCTTTACCACGTCACCAAGTGTGACGATGCCGATCAGTTTACCGTCTTCGACAACCGGCATATGGCGAAAGCGCCCTTCTGTCATGCGGGCCATGATATCCTGAACTGAGGCCTGACGCGTCGTCGTGATCAGATCCTGCGTCATGTAGGATTTTACAGGCTGGTCGAGACAGCCGCTACCGCTGGCGGCAAGCTCGCGGACGATGTCGCGTTCAGACAGAATTCCAATAGCGGTTTCTCCGCCATCGTCCGAAATAACAACCGTCCCGATCCGCTTTTCCGCAAGAATTTTCGAGGCTTCTGAAACTGTCGCCGTTGGCGCCACCGTTACAACGCCGTTTGTCGCTTTGGACGTCAGGATAGCCTGTACCAACATGAAGAATTCCTCCGGAATAATAACACTTATTCCAAAGCGTTGCGCGATTGTGGCGACCTGTCAAGCACCGGCATCTGCTTCCAATCGAAGCACTTCCTCGCGAATGCCGCGCGTTAGGGCATCGGCAAAGCGGTTCAGCCGTTCATTGCGCTGATCTCCTTCATGCCGGACCAGATAGAAACTTCGTGTCAGACTCACTTGATCCGTCAGGATTTTCCGTAGCCCCGGATGGAACGGCAACGTAAAGTCATGTGCCACGCAAACGCCTGTTCCCAAACTGACCTGCCGCAATTGCACCGAGACCGAGTTCGATGCAAGCGCGACACGGTCAACCCCAATATCGTTCAGGTAATCCAGTTCGCGGTCAAAGATCATGTCAGGGATGTAACCGATCAACCGGTGCCCCTTGAGGTCAGCGACCGAGTGGATTGGTTCGTGACGTTTCAAATATTCATCGGTCGCGACCATGTGCAGTTTGTAGTCACTGACTTTCTTGACCAAAAGCTGCCCTGCGGTTGGCGCGCTGACGGTCACGGCCATATCGGCCTCGCGACGGGACAGGTTGATAACCCTCGGCAGAGCCAGAATCTGAATATCCAGTTCCGGATTTGAATCACTGATCCTGGCGCAGACCTGGGGCAACAGGTAATTTGCGCTGCCATCTGGCGCGCCGATCCGGATTTGCCCGCTGAGTGATTTCGTGGATCCTGCCACGGCTCCGGCCGCTGCGCGCATCGCCTCTTCGGCATGCAACCCATGCTCCAACAGGCGCTGCCCTGCCGGTGTCAGGACATAGCCCTGCTGCGACTTGGTGAACAACGCAGAATCCAGCGTCGTTTCCAATCGCGCAACACGTCGCCCCACGGTGGCGGGGTCGATTTTCAGGATACGACCAGCGGAGGAAAGACTTTCCTCGCGCGCCACGGCCAGAAAGATCCGCATATCGTCCCAGTTTGGAGTCACACCGCTTCCTTTTGCATTTTTGCAAAACTCTTTTGAGACATTGCCTCTGTTCGCGGGATTTCTGCAAGCCTATTGTGCGCATAAATCTATCGGAGGAGTTATTGATGCAAGATCTGACCCATTTCCTGAACGGCGAAATGGTCGCCGGTACATCCGGTCGTTTCGACAACGTCTACAACCCGGCAACGGGCGAGGTTCAATACAAGTGCCCGATGGCAAGTGCTGCGGAAACCACGGCGGCGATTGAGGCCGCAGCCGCTGCCCAGCCGGAATGGGGCGCAACCAACCCTCAGAAACGTGCACGTGTCATGATGGCAATGGTCGGCCTGATGAACCGCGACATGGACAAACTGGCCGAGGCACTAAGCCGCGAGCACGGCAAAACCATCCCCGATGCCAAGGGCGACTTGCAGCGTGGTCTGGAAGTGATCGAATACTGCATCGGTGCACCGCAGATGCTGAAGGGTGAGTTTACAGACAGCGCAGGCCCCGGCATCGACATGTATTCCATGCGCCAACCACTAGGTGTCGTGGGGTCGATCATGCCCTTCAACTTCCCTGCGATGATGCCCCTGTGGCATGTCGGTCCTGCACTGGCCTGCGGTAACGCCGTTGTTCTGAAACCTTCCGAGCGTGACCCCTCGGTTCCGCTGATGCTGGCCGAACTGTTTGTCGAAGCCGGTCTGCCCAAAGGCGTGTTCCAGGTCGTGAATGGCGACAAAGAGGCCGTTGATACGATCCTCGACAGCGAGATCATTCAGGGCGTCAGCTTTGTGGGGTCTACCCCGATCGCGCAGTATATCTATAGCCGCGCCACAGCAAACGGCAAACGCGCGCAGTGTTTTGGTGGTGCCAAGAACCACATGATCGTCATGCCGGACGCCGATCTGGATCAGGCCGCCGACGCGCTGGTCGGTGCCGGGTTTGGCGCAGCTGGCGAACGCTGCATGGCAATCTCTGTTGCGGTTCCCGTTGGTGAAGAAACCGCGGACAAGCTGATCGAAAAGCTGATCCCACGCGTCGAAAAGCTGAAAGTAGGCCCCTACACCGCTGGTGACGATGTCGACATGGGCCCTGTTGTAACCGCCGCCGCGAAAGAACGTATCCTTGGCCTGATCAATTCGGGTGTCGAGCAAGGCGCAAAGTTGGTTGTCGATAACCGCGACTTCAGCCTGCAAGGTTATGAGGACGGTTTCTTTGTCGGCCCGCACCTGTTTGACCATGTCACTCCGGACATGGACATCTACAAACAAGAGATCTTTGGCCCGGTTCTGTCGACCGTCCGTGCTGGTTCCTACGAAGAGGCGATTGGCCTGGCGATGGACCACGAATACGGCAACGGCACAGCGATCTTTACCCGCGACGGTGACACAGCGCGCGACTTTGCAAGCCGGATCAATATCGGCATGGTGGGCATCAACGTTCCGATCCCCGTTCCGCTGGCTTATCACACTTTTGGTGGTTGGAAAAAATCCATGTTTGGTGATCTGAACCAGCATGGCCCGGACAGCTTCAAGTTCTACACCCGCACTAAAACAGTGACCGCACGTTGGCCGTCCGGCATCAAGGAAGGTGGCGAGTTCAACTTCAAAGCCATGGACTGATTTCAGCCTGCACGACCATGGAACCCGGCCCCATTCAGGGCCGGGTTTTCGCATCTTTCCGCCGACCAGCGTTCATATTCCCCACGCTCACAAGAAATTCAGGTGCGTCGCTCTGGAAAATTGCGTCCAATGGAAATATCTTGCCGCCAAATACACAGCGAGCAGTGAACTTACCGGAGGCAACCTTGTCCCAATCCCGAATAACCCGTCGTTCCGCCCTACTGGGCGTTGCATCTCTGATGGCGACCCCCGCCCTTGTTCGGGCACAAAGCACTGATGCTTTCCCGCAAACCGAAGACGCGATCAGCACACAGTTGCCGGTACGGCGCAATGTGTCGTCCTTCTCGCAGCAAAACTGGCAGGACCATTTTGATGAGCTGGGCGTAGGCTGCCTGTTGGCCGACATTACCAGCCGCGCGGTTCACTATTGGGCGCCGGATGGCACCTATAAGCTGTACCCCAGCTCTGTGCCCATGAGCGAAGAGCTTACAAAACGCGGCTACACAAAAGTTGTGCGCAAGACCGAGTTTCCAAGCTGGACACCGACTGCCTCGATGCGCGAGCGTGACCCCAACCTGCCTATTCGGATGGAAGGTGGCGATCCAGGCAACCCGCTGGGAACGCGCGCCATGTATCTGGACTGGCCTGCTTATCTCGTCCACGGCACGCACGACACGCGCAAGATCGGTCGTCAGAGCTCGTCAGGATGCATTGGCCTGTACAACCAGCATGTCGAAGAACTGTATCCGCTGGTTAAGGTCGGCACACAGGTTCGTTTGATCTAATCTACCAGCTCAGAAAAGCAAAAGCCCCGGTCATACGCCGGGGCTTTGATCTCTTTAGGAACAGAGCGTCATTCCGGCAGGATAACAGCGTCGACCACGTGGATCACGCCATTGCTGGCTTCAATGTCTGCCTGTATGACCTTGGCGTCATTCACTTTGACGCCGTTTTTGGCATTCACGCTAAGCCGATCACCCTGAACAGTCAGAACCTTGGCGCGCTTGCCAGCAATGTCGCCGGACATCACTTTGGCTGGTACTACATGGTATGTCAGGATCGATACGAGTTGATCCTTGTTCTCCGGCAACAACAACGTTTCCACCGTGCCTTCGGGTAGTGCGGCAAAGGCTTCGTCTGTCGGGGCAAAGACGGTGAATGGACCTTTTCCTTTCAAGGTATCTACCAAACCTGCGGCTTGAACTGCGGCCACCAACGTGTTGAACGATCCGGCTGCTACAGCGGTATCAACGATATCTGCAGCCTGCGCTTTGAGCGGCATGGCAAATGCAAATGCGGCGACGGCACCCATAAAAGTACGACGAAACATGGCTGTCTTCTCCTCTCCAGCTTGTTATGGAAAGGGATACGGGGCTTTCGTCACGCCGGATCAGTCTGAGATCATTTTTCTTTTAGCTGCACCCAGATGCTTTGCGCGCGCCCTTCAGCCAAAAAGGGCAAATCGGCGACGGCATCGAGTCGATCCTGTTGCAGGTAATATCCCGGCCAAAGCATTGAATACGCGCCAGATTGCAGCAAAGCGTGCAGCATGTATTGCTCACCCCAACCCGGGCAGTCATAGAAGAACCGCTTGGGGTATTCGTAGGGCAGAAAAACATCGTGCACATGGATCACCACTCCGGGCTTCAGTGTTGGAATGATGCGGCAAAAAAGATGAGCGACGTCGTTGCTCATCCGCACGACGTGGCTGGAATCAATAAACAGGATGTCGCCGGCTTCCAGCTCTGAAAACAGCGCCGGATCGGCCTCCTCCAGCCGTTTTTGTTCGAACCGATCAACAACATGGACAATGTCAGCGCGGGGATACGGATCGATGGCCGTAATTGTGGTGTTAAACCCGCCATCGATGACCGCCTGCCGGGTTACTCGGGTCGAGTTACCGCATCCAACCTCGATCACCCGCCGGGGCTGAAAGCGGCGGATCATCAGATACAAGGCATCCGCGTCCGGGCTGTCGTAATAGCCGTTTCCGGTACGATAGCCAGTCTGATTGCGCTCTGGATCCTTTAGCGCCTCTAGCGCATTCTTGTGCATGGCGTATTCACTGGCCAGCTGCGAAATATCAAACCCATCCATCCCCGGGGACAAAGCATAGACGGGGCGCGTCAGACCTCCGGCAGCCTCAAAAGCTTCCAACCGTGTGCGCTCATCCTGTTCGGTGACCTTGTCGACCAGTTTCACACCCAGCTCATCCAGGGCGGCGTTGATCTGCGGGAATTTTCTGGGTTTCAAGTCGCTGGCTCCGTAGTCTTTGCTGCGATGTTCCTTACCTTTGCTAGTCGTTCCTCTGCAAGGACAAGCCGGGCAAACCCTTGGCAAAAAGAAAATTTCCGTATTCACTGATCGAAATAACTACCGCGAGGGCCGCCATGCAGCAGGAATTCACGATCGGGATCGAAGAAGAATACCTTCTTGTAGACCGCGACAGCCTCCAATTGTCCGAAGCCCCCGAAGCGCTGATGGAAGCCTGTCAGAATGATTTCGAAGGTCAGGTCAGCCCCGAATTCCTGCAATGCCAGATTGAAGTCGGCACCCGCCCGCATGCAACCGTTGCTTCGGCGCGCGAGGACCTGAAACGCCTGCGGTCCTGTGTATCAGAACGGGCAGCGGATTATAATCTGTCGCCAATTGCCGTGTCGTGCCACCCTTTCGCAAACTGGAAGGATCAGCATCACACCCGCAAAGAACGCTATGATGCGCTGCAACATGCGCTGGGGGGCGTGGCCCGCCGGATGCTGATCTGCGGAATGCATGTTCATGTCGGGGTTGAAAGCCAAGCATTGCGTTCTGATCTGATGCCGCAATTGTCTTACTTCCTGCCTCATCTTCTGGCGTTGTCCACGTCCTCGCCTTTCTGGAATGGCGAGGATACGGGCCTGTCTTCGTACCGCCTGACTGTCTTTGACAATTTGCCGCGCACTGGTCTGCCGCCGGTCTTTGCAAGCTGGGGCGAATATGAACGCACGACAGGTATTTTGATTGAACTGGGGGTCATTGAAGATACCACTAAGATCTGGTGGGACCTGCGCCCCTCGCATCGCTTTCCAACGCTTGAAACGCGGATTATGGATGTCCAGCCAAGGTTGGAGCACACGCTTTCACTTGCCGCCCTTATTCAGGCGTTGACCAGAATGTTGTGCCGCTTGAAAGATCGCAACTTGCGCTGGCGGCAATATGATCGCTTTCTTATAGGTGAAAACCGCTGGCGCGCGCAGCGATATGGTGTGGGCGAAGGATTGATCGACTTCGGCGATCGCTCGATCAAACCCATGTCCGACCTGATCGGTGATCTGATGGGATTGCTGGCCGAAGATGCCGAGGCACTGGGCACAATGTCGGAACTGGCCCGCCTGCGGCAGATTGCCGAAAACGGCACCTCGGCCACACGCCAGCGCCGCGTTCACGCCGAAGCTGCCGCACGAGGGGAAGATCCCGGCAAGGCCGTCGTACGCCACCTGATCGAAGAGTTCCATGCGGATCTTTAGGCACTAACGACAACAGCCCCGTGCCCAGAGCCATTGTTGAACCTGCAAAATTTCTGTAAGAATTCAGAAATAAACAACTGTTCAATTCATTGCCGATGGGAGGGAGCGCCATGGATTTCGCACTCAGCGAGGAACAAACAGCCATTTTCGATATGGCACATGCCTTTGGGCAGGAACACATCGCCCCTTTTGCCCGGCAATGGGAGGCTGATGGAACGATCCCCAAAACCTTGTGGCCCCAAATCGGAGAGCTTGGCTTCGGTGCCCTTTACGTGTCAGAGGCTAGCGGTGGGTCAAACCTGACCCGTCTGGATGCAACCCTGGTTTTTGAGGCCTTATCGATGGCCTGCCCATCGGTCGCAGCCTTCCTGTCGATCCATAACATGTGCGCCAAGATGCTCGACAATTTTGCCGACGATGACCTCAAGGCGCGCATTATGCCCGATGTTCTGAGCTTGAAAACTGTGCTGAGTTATTGCTTGACCGAGCCCGGCTCTGGATCGGATGCGGCGGCGCTGAAAACACGTGCCGAACGAACCAATGAAGGCTATACGCTGAACGGAACAAAAGCCTTCATTTCAGGCGGCGGATATTCCGACGCTTACGTCTGCATGGTGCGTACCGGTCAGGATGGACCCAAAGGGATATCGACCGTTTACGTTGAAGACGGCACGCCCGGACTCAGCTTCGGCGCGCTCGAGCAGAAGATGGGCTGGAAAAGCCAACCCACCGCGCAAGTTCAGTTCGACGATTGCAAGATACCGGCCGGAAACCTTGTGGGCACGGAAGGAGACGGGTTCAAATATGCGATGATGGGGCTGGATGGCGGGCGGCTTAACATTTCGGCCTGTTCCCTTGGGGCCGCTCAGGCGGGGCTGGACATGACGCTGCAATACATGTCTGAACGTAAGGCTTTTGGCCAATCCATCGACCAGTTTCAGGCCCTTCAGTTCCGTCTGGCGGATATGGAGATCGAATTGCAGGCCGCGCGTACGTTCCTTCGGCAGGCAGCCTGGAAGCTGGATCAGGGCGCATCCGATGCCACGAAGTTCTGCGCTATGGCCAAGAAATTCGTCACTGAGACCGGATCGAAAGTGGTGGATCAGTGCCTGCAATTGCATGGTGGTTATGGCTACCTTGCTGATTACGGCATCGAAAAGCTTGTGCGTGATCTTCGTGTGCACCAGATATTGGAAGGCACGAATGAGATCATGCGTGTGATCGTATCGCGCCAGTTGCTTGCCAATCGCTGAGGCATCCATGTCAGATATCGATATCCGCACCACAGGCCGTGCCGGGCGTATCACCCTGACCCGTCCTCATGCGCTGAACGCGATGACCTATGACATGTGCATGGCCATCGACACAGCGCTGCGCAACTGGCGCGAGGACGATGAGATTGACCTGATCATCCTGGACGCCGAAGGGGAAAAAGCCTTCTGCTCGGGCGGTGATATTGCTGAACTTTATGAAACCGGCACCAAGGGCGATTTCTCTTACGGTCAGAAATTCTGGCGTGACGAATACCGTCTGAATGCCCTGATCTTCGAATATCCAAAGCCGGTCATCAGCTTTCTTCAGGGGTTCGCGATGGGCGGCGGTGTTGGCATCGGATGCCATGGCAGCCATCGCGTTGTAGGTGAAAGTGCAAAGATAGCCATGCCAGAATGCTCCATCGGACTGGTGCCGGATGTCGGCGGCTCTTTGATGCTGGCCCTTGCACCCGGACGCACGGGTGAGTTTCTGGGGACAACGGGCTATCGGATGGGGCCTGCGGATGCGATCTATGCAGGGTTTGCCGATCTTTTCATCCCACAATCACAATGGTCCGATCTGATCGAGCTGCTCGAAGCCTCTGGAAACGCTGAACTATTGGCTGACCATGCTGATACACCGCCTGTTGGTGAATTGGCGAACTTGCAGGCCCAGATCGATCAGCATTTTTCCGGTGAAACCCTTGGCGACGTTCTGAACAGTCTGCACAGCGACGACAGTGAGTTTTCGGAAAAAACTCTGGGCATACTGAGGAAGAACGCGCCGCTTTCCGTGGCCTGCACGATCGAGATTCTTCACCGCCGGCGCACCCCTTCTCTGACCATACGCCGAGCTCTGGAGATGGAGTATCGTTTCACCTACCGCGCGATGGAGCATGGAGATTTTCTGGAAGGTATCCGCGCGCAGATCATCGACAAGGATCGCAATCCGAACTGGCAGTTTCCTGACATGAACGTCCCTCTGGTTGCCGTGTCGAAAATGCTTCAGCCCCTGGGTGCGGACGCCCTGACTTTCGAAGAGGATTAAGAGATGCAAATCGGTTTCATCGGACTGGGAAACATGGGCGCGCCAATGGCGGCCAATCTGGCAAAAGCCGGTCATAAGGTACTTGGCTTTGACACAGCGGGCGTGACGGTTGACGGAGTTACTCCGGCCGAAACCGCTTCGGAAGCCGTCGCAGCGGCCGATGCTGTCATCACGATGCTGCCAAACGGTGCGATTCTGAGGGCCGTTGCCGATCAAATCATTCCCGCAATGGCACAAGGTGCCGTGTTAATCGATTGCTCGACGGTTGATGTGGAAAGCGCGCGGGCAGTTGCGGATCAGGCCATCAACGCCGGACTGTTGTCCGTAGACGCGCCGGTTTCAGGCGGCATCGGTGGTGCTGCGGCTGGCACGCTGACCTTCATGGCTGGCGGATCAGAGGCCGCGTTTGCCAAGGCATCTCCCCTGTTCGACATCATGGGGCAGAAAGCTGTTCACTGTGGTGAGGCCGGTGCCGGCCAGGCCGCCAAAATCTGCAATAACATGATCCTTGGTGTCACCATGATCGCAACCTGTGAAGCCTTCGCCCTAGCCGACAAGCTTGGTCTGGACCGGCAGAAGATGTTTGACGTGGTAAGTACGTCGTCCGGATACAGTTGGACGATGAACGCCTATTGCCCTGCCCCCGGTGTCGGTCCGCAAAGCCCGGCGGACAATGGGTACGCCCCCGGTTTCGCGGCCGAGCTTATGTTGAAGGACCTGCGCCTGAGCCAGCAGGCGGCAGAGAGTGCAGATGCAGATACACCGATGGGTCAGGTTGCCACCGCGCTTTATGAGCAATTTGTCGAGAATGAAGATGGCAAGGGACGCGATTTCAGTGCCATGCTGCCACGGTTCGAAAAGCGCGGGCGTGAATAAGACAACTGGCGGCATCTTGCCCAACGATTTGACAGATGTTGGGCAAGCGACCATCTAGGCAGTCATGAACAAAAGGCCCGGCTGGCCAAATCGCAAAGGACGGCGACATGACGAGATTTTTGGTGACGACGGCAACTCTGACGGCTTTGGCCCTTTCCCCGGTTGCCGCGGTTGCAAAGAATAAGGCCGGTCATTGCCCTCCGGGTCTGGCCAAGAAATCCGTTCCCTGCGTGCCGCCTGGTCAGGCAAAGAAAATCTATCGCGATGGTGACTTCATTACCAACGACTACCGTTGGATCAATGACCCCTATCGCTATGGGTTGAACCGAAACTACTCATATGTCCGTGCGGGTGATTACGTGTACCGGGTCGACCCCGAGACACGCAAAGTCCTGAACCTGATCGGCGCGATCGCAGATATCCTGAACTGAGGCCGCGTCTAGGCACTTATTCTGCCGCGACGCGCGCCCCTTTCAGCATCGGCTTCAGGTATCGCCCGGTGTGGCTGCGTTCAACATCGGCTATGTCTTCTGGTGTTCCGGTGGCGACTATTTCGCCACCGCCATCACCACCTTCAGGTCCAATGTCGATGATATGATCCGCAGTTTTGACCACATCCAGATTATGTTCAATCACCACCACAGTATTGCCCTGATCGACAAGTTCATGCAGCACTTCCAACAGCTTGCGCACATCTTCGAAATGCAGACCTGTTGTCGGTTCGTCGAGAATATAGAGCGTTCGCCCGGTTGAACGCTTCGACAGTTCCTTAGACAGCTTTACCCGCTGCGCCTCGCCACCTGACAACGTTGTGGCTTGTTGACCCACCTTGATATAGCCAAGACCCACACGAGCAAGGGCGTCCATCCTGTCCCGGATTGACGGCACGGCCTTGAAGAACTCCTGCGCATCTTCCACTGTCATATCAAGCACATCCGCGATGGATTTGCCCTTGAACTTGATCTCAAGCGTCTCGCGGTTATACCGCGCGCCTTTGCAGGTTTCGCAAGTCACGTAGACATCCGGCAGAAAGTGCATCTCGATCTTGATGACACCGTCACCTTGACAAGCCTCACACCGCCCGCCTTTGACGTTAAAGCTGAAGCGACCGGGTTTGTACCCGCGTGCCTTAGCCTCAGGTAACCCGGCAAACCAATCTCGGATCGGGGTGAAGGCCCCGGTATAAGTCGCCGGGTTTGATCGCGGCGTTCGCCCAATGGGGCGCTGGTCGATGTCGATGACCTTATCGAGGTGTTCCAGCCCCTTGATGGTTTCACAGGGTGCTGGTGTCTGACGCGCCCCGTTCAGCCGCATTGACGCGGTTTTGAACAATGTCTCAATCGTGAGGGTGGATTTACCACCTCCCGACACACCTGTGACGCAAACGAATTTGCCCAAGGGGAAGTCGGCTGTGACATTCTTCAGGTTGTTGCCCGTGGCTTTGACCACCGTGACTTTCTGCTTTTTGCCTTTACGGCGCTGTACCGGAACTGCGATTTCACGCGTTCCTGCAAGGTACTGCCCGGTAATGGAGGCCGCATCCGCCGCGATTTGCGCAGGCGTTCCATGACTGACCACCTGCCCGCCATGTACACCTGCTCCCGGACCGATATCGAAAACATAGTCAGCTTCACGGATGGCTTCCTCGTCATGTTCTACAACGATCACCGTATTGCCCTGATCCCTCAGGTTCTTGAGCGTACCCAGAAGCCGGTCATTGTCTCGCTGATGCAGCCCGATCGAAGGCTCATCCAAAACATAGAGAACCCCGGTCAGCCCCGAGCCGATCTGACTGGCCAGACGAATACGCTGGCTCTCGCCACCTGACAGTGTTCCGCTTGAACGGGACAGCGTAAGATATTCCAAACCAACGTTATTCAGGAAACCGAGTCGCTCGCGAATCTCCTTGAGAATGGCGCGGGCAATTTCGTTTTTCTGGGCGCTCAGGTGGTTGGGCGCGTCTTCGATCCACGCCAAAGCCTCACGGATCGACATCTGCACCACCTGCCCCACATGCAGCCCGGCGATCTTTACCGCCAGCGCTTCGGCCCGAAGCCTGTAACCTTCGCAGGCGCCGCAGGGACGATTGTTTTGATATCGTTCAAATTCCTCACGAATCCATGCGCTGTCGGTTTCGCGGTACCGGCGTTCCATATTCGGGATCACGCCTTCAAAACTGCGGGTCACCTGATAGACGCGCCCACCTTCATCGTACCGGAACTGAATTTCATCATCCCCGGACCCACGCAGAAAGACCTCCTGCACATTATAAGGCAGGTCTTTCCAGGGCGTGTTCTTGTCAAACTCGTAATGGCGCGCAATGGCCTCGATTGTTTGTAGGAAATAAGGGGATTTACCCTTGCGCCACGGTGCCAAAGCACCATCGTAGAGTTTCAGCGTCTGGTCCGGCACCACCAGGCGTTCATCGAAAAACAACTCAACTCCAAGACCGTCACAATCCGGGCAGGCACCGAAGGGCGCGTTGAACGAAAACAGGCGTGGTTCGATTTCGGGAATGGTGAAACCGCTGACCGGGCAGGCAAAATTCTCGCTGAATGTGATGCGTTCCGGATCACCCACACGCGGGGCAGTTTCCAATATGGCAATCCCGTCCGCCAGATCCAGAGCGGTGCGCAGGCTGTCGGCCAGGCGCGTTTCCATACCTTCCCGCACAACCAGTCGATCAACAACCACATCGATATCGTGACGGAATTTCTTATCCAATACAGGCGGTTGATCCAGTTCGTAGAACTCTCCGTCCACCTTGACGCGCTGGAAACCCTGTTTGCGCAGCTCCAGGAATTCTTTTTTGTACTCACCCTTCCGATCGCGCACGATGGGGGCCAGAAGATAACCGCGCGTACCGTCTTCCATTGTCATGATCCGGTCGACCATGTCCTGCACCTGCTGCGCCTCAATCGGTTGCCCGGTGGCTGGGCTGTAGGGCGTTCCGGCGCGGGCAAACAGCAGACGCAGATAGTCATAGATCTCGGTTACCGTGCCCACAGTTGAACGCGGGTTCTTGGACGTCGTCTTTTGTTCAATCGAAATTGCCGGAGACAGGCCGCTGATATGATCGACATCCGGTTTTTCCATCATATCCAGGAACTGCCGGGCATAGGCCGAAAGGCTTTCGACATACCGGCGCTGGCCTTCTGCATAGATGGTGTCAAACGCCAATGAGGACTTCCCCGAACCCGACAATCCAGTTATGACCACCAACTGATCCCGAGGGATATCAACGTCTATACCTTTGAGGTTATGTTCGCGCGCGCCGCGCACCTCGATATTCTTCAGCTCAGCCATATGCGGCCCCCAACAAACAAGTGGTTAAGAGATAGGCGAGCCAGACCAAGACTCCAACAGAAAAGTTAGAACATTTAGTGAACAGTCGAATTTTCGCCGATCAAAACCTGCAATGAACACAGGATTGACTAAAGGTGCCTAAAAAGGCGCAACCCTTGATCTGTTAGAGGAGGAAAATGGCGCGGTTGACGGGGCTCGAACCCGCGACCCCCGGCGTGACAGGCCGGTACTCTAACCAACTGAGCTACAACCGCGCATCTATTTTCGTGGCCTTTAACCTGGACCAAGGATGGCAGCGATGGCGCGGTTGACGGGGCTCGAACCCGCGACCCCCGGCGTGACAGGCCGGTACTCTAACCAACTGAGCTACAACCGCCCGCTGCAAGTTCATTGCTGAACGTTTGGGTGTATTATGGCTACGCTCGGGCAGCGTCAAGCGGCGTTTTCAAGTTTTTTGTCAGATTCCAGATTTTTGTATACGGCGCGATTTTTTGCGGATGCCGCGGGTTCTATTTCCCTTGCAGCCAACCTTCGGGAAAGATATCACCCCGTCCCATGGGTGATTAGCTCAGTGGTAGAGCGCTTCGTTCACATCGAAGATGTCAGCGGTTCAAATCCGTTATCACCCACCATTTTCAAAGCTCGCCGATGCCCAAAATGATACACTGGTTTCATCCAGCGTTTTGGCGCTGCATGTTACAGTTTTCACTACATCCCTCGACAAATAAAGGCGAAGCTATTGCTTCGCCTTTATTTGATTTTCCAAAGACTTAATGCGCGGTTGCGGAAGGTCCGGTATTACCGGTCGACGCGGCCGCCGCTGCTGCGGCCTCTTCCGCGGCTTCATCCCACTCGATCGGTTCAGGTTTGCGCACCAATGCGTGTTCCAGAACTTCCGAGACATGTTTGACCGGGATGATCTTCAGCCCTTCTTTGACGTTGTCCGGGATATCCGCGAGATCCTTTTCATTCTCTTCCGGGATCAGAACGGTCTTTATCCCACCACGCAGCGCGGCCAGTAGCTTTTCTTTCAATCCACCAATCGGCATCGCATTCCCGCGCAGTGAGACTTCGCCGGTCATCGCGATGTCTTTCCGAACCGGAATACCGGTCAGAACCGAGACAATCGACGTGACCATGGCCAGACCTGCCGATGGGCCATCCTTGGGTGTCGCGCCATCCGGCACGTGAACGTGAATGTCGATCTTGTCAAACTGCGGCGGCTTTACCCCGATCTGAGGTGAAATCGAACGCACATAGGACGAAGCGGCGTCGATGGATTCCTTCATCACATCGCCCAGCTTACCGGTCGTCTTCATCCGCCCTTTGCCGGGCAGTTTCAACGCTTCGATATGCAGCAGGTCGCCACCCACTGACGTCCAGGCAAGACCGGTGACAACACCAACCTGATCGTCCTGCTCGGCCAGACCGTAACGGAATTTCGGCACGCCCAGGAAATCTTGCAGGTTTTCGGGTGTAACCTTAACGGTTTCTGCATCCTTCTTGATGATCTTGGTCAGCGACTTGCGCGCGACCTTGGCGATTTCACGTTCAAGGTTCCGTACACCCGCCTCGCGGGTATAGGTGCGGATGATCTTTTGCAGCGCCTCATCGGTCAGTTCGAATTCCTTGGCTTTCAAACCATGGTTCTTGACCTGTTTGCTGATCAGGTGCTGCTTGGCGATCTCACGCTTTTCGTCCTCTGTGTAACCGGCCAACGGGATGATCTCCATCCGGTCAAGCAAAGGCCCGGGCATGTTGTAGCTGTTCGACGTGGTCAGGAACATCACGTTGGACAGGTCATATTCAACCTCAAGATAATGGTCCATGAACGTGTTGTTCTGTTCCGGGTCCAGCACCTCAAGCATCGCGGATGCTGGGTCGCCCCGGAAATCCTGTCCCATCTTGTCGATTTCATCCAACAAAATCAGCGGGTTCGTGGTCTTCGCCTTTTTCAACGCCTGAATGATTTTGCCGGGCATGGAGCCGATATAGGTCCGACGATGGCCCCGGATCTCGGATTCGTCTCGAACACCACCCAGTGAGATGCGAATGAACTCACGCCCGGTAGCTTTGGCAACCGACTTACCCAGCGAGGTCTTGCCCACGCCCGGAGGGCCGACAAGGCAAAGAATCGGCCCTTTCAGCTTTTTCGAGCGCTGCTGAACCGCGAGGTATTCAACGATCCGTTCCTTGACCTTCTCAAGCCCATAATGGTCCGCGTCCAGAATCTCCTGCGCGCGGCCCAGATCCTTTTTGACACGGGATTTAGTGCCCCAAGGCAGAGCAAGAATCCAATCCAGATAGTTGCGCACAACTGTGGCTTCGGCCGACATAGGTGACATGTTCTTGAGCTTCTTAAGCTCACCCTCGGCCTTTTCCCGCGCTTCTTTCGACAGCTTGGTTTCGGCGATTTTGGCTTCCAATTCAGCAACTTCGTTGCTGCCGTCCTCGCCATCGCCAAGTTCCTTCTGAATGGCCTTCATCTGCTCATTCAGATAATACTCACGCTGCGTCTTCTCCATCTGGGATTTGACACGGGTCTTGATCTTCTTCTCGACCTGCAGAACAGACATCTCGCCCTGCATCAGGCCATAGACCTTCTCAAGCCGCTCGCTGACGCTGAGGGTTTCCAGAAGCTCCTGCTTTTGTTCGACTTCTATGCCCAGATGCCCGGACACAAGGTCGGCCAGCTTGGCAGGCTCGGTGGTATCGCCTACTGCGGTCAGTGCCTCTTCGGGGATGTTCTTGCGCACTTTGGCGTAACGCTCGAACTCATCCGCGACAGTGCGCAACAGCGCTTCGGTCGTGGTGACGTCGCCGGGAATTTCGGTCAGGTATTCCGCGCGGGCTTCGAAAAACTCTTCGTTTTCAAGAAACTCGGTGATCTGAACGCGCGCCTGCCCTTCGACCAGCACCTTTACTGTGCCATCGGGCAGCTTCAAAAGTTGCAGCACATTGGCCAGAACGCCGGTGCGGTAGATGCCTTCTTCATCCGGATCGTCAACACCGGGATCGATCTGGCTGGACAACAGAATTTGCTTGTCATCCTGCATCACCTCTTCCAGCGCGCGGACCGATTTGTCACGGCCTACGAAAAGCGGCACGATCATATGTGGGAACACCACAATATCGCGCAGCGGCAGGACGGGGTAGGAGGAATTCAGAGGCTCTTGCATGCTCTATCCTTATCGTTGGCAAGACGGAACTTGTCCCTCATCGAGGCAACATTTGTCCGTCTCCTGTCTTGGACGATAAAGGTGGGGCCTCATCGCCCATTTTCAACCTTACCGCCATGTATCACCAATCAGAATGAACCGAGGTTTGGCGGACTGCAAGGCGTGCCGGGAACATATCCACCAAAATAGTAGAATACGCCCCGGTCTTGCGCGATCAGTCGCCAGAAAACAGCCCGGCTGTGCAGAATTGCCCGTTTTCGCCTTGGAGGGGGCAAAACATCACAGCGGTTCGATATCCCCCTGCGCGCGCTGCGCGTGGAAATCGGCTTGCCAGACTTCGAACGCACCCGCGGCAATCGCGTCGCGCATGCCGGCCATGATCTCCTGAAAATAATGCAGGTTATGCCATGTCAGCAACATGCCGGAAATCATCTCATTCGCACGGAACACGTGGTGCAGGTAAGCGCGGGAATAATTAGAACAGGCTGGGCAAGTGCACTGCTCGTCCAGCGGCCGCGGATCGTCTACGTGACGGGCATTCTTGATGTTCACCACGCCGTAGCGGGTGAAAACCTGCCCTGTACGCCCGGACCGCGAGGGCAACACACAGTCCATCATGTCGATCCCGCGGGCAACAGCACCGACGATATCGTCGGGCTTGCCGACGCCCATCAGATAGCGCGGCTTGTCCGATGGCAGGAAATCGGGGGCATAGTCGAGGCAAGAGAACATGGCCTCCTGCCCTTCGCCGACGGCCAGGCCACCAACCGCATAGCCTTCGAAACCAATAGATTTCAAAGCCTTGGCGCTTTCTTCTCGCAGGTCTTTTTCCAGCCCACCTTGCATGATGCCAAACAGCGCATGCCCCGGACGATCGCCAAACGCATCGCGCGACCGTTCCGCCCAACGCATCGACAGGCGCATCGACTCGGCAATGCGGTCACGATCCGCTGGCAGCGCAGGGCATTCATCGAAACACATGACAATGTCCGAGCCCAACAGGCGCTGGATCTCCATCGACCGTTCCGGCGTCAATTCGTGCTTTGACCCGTCAATATGGGATTTGAAGGTCACGCCCTTTTCAGTCAGCTTGCGCAATCCGGCCAGCGACATGACCTGAAATCCGCCGGAATCTGTCAGAATGGGCCGATCCCAGTTCATGAACTTGTGCAGTCCACCCAGTCGATCAATACGCTCAGCGGTCGGACGCAGCATCAGGTGATAGGTGTTCCCCAGCAGGATGTCTGCCCCCGTCGCGCGAACGCTTTCCGGCATCATCGCCTTGACCGTTGCCGCAGTGCCAACCGGCATAAAGGCAGGCGTTCTCACGTCGCCGCGTGGTGTGCTGATCACACCGGTCCGGGCTTTGCCGTCTGTGGCTTTCAGATCAAAAGAAAACTGTTGGGTCATGTCATCGCCTCGGGTCGCCGAACCGGGCAGGCTTTGCCCGATCCGGTCGGTCTTTGCAACCCGTCAGGGTAGCGAGGCAACACGGTCTGTAAACAGTTGAACAACCCCTGCCCCATCCACGTCGCGGCAGACCCGAACTGCGGGACGTTCCGGATCAGGTCGCGTCGCACCCTTCTGGTCGCCTTCGGTGACAACCCGCAGACCCGTTTCGACCATGTCAAACATAGCACCATGAGAACAAGCAATCACAGCCGTCGAATCGTGCAGGCCGCAGCCCTCCAGACCACCGACGTCCTTGTAGAACTTCAGGTAAAAGCGAGAGATATCTCGCAGAAAGGACCCCATGTCAGGTGATCGCATTGCCAGGCTTTCGAAATCTGCAGTCTCGTAGAGCGTTTTCAGCGTGACATCCAAGCCGACCAGTACGGTTTCCGGCGGTGTGGCAAAGACCTCTTCAGCGGCAATCGCATCATGATAGATGTTGGCCTCGGCATGTACTGTAATATTACCAGGGCAGTACACCGCCCCGCCCATAATCACCAAACGCCCCAGATTGTCGGCGAATTCCGGATCCAGACGAATGGCGTTGGCGATGTTGGTCAGGGGGCCCACGGCGCACACCACCAGCTCTTTCTTGTGGGTTCGCGCCATATCAACCAGAAATTCAGCAGCCGGCAGGGCGTGGTTGCTTCCAATTTCGGGAATGTCAGTCAGGTCACCGAATCCTTCGGGACCATGCACATGTTCGGAGGGCGAATGCGTATCGGCACCCAAGGCAACCGCAGCCCCTTCCGCGACAGGCAGATCCAGACCCAGCTTATCAAGCAGGAACCGGGCATTGCGGCTGGATTGGTGAACATGCGTGTTTCCGAACACGGTGGTCAGGCCGATCAGCTCGATCTCGGGCGCTGCGGCGGCATAGGCGATTGCCATGGCATCATCGATGCCAGGATCTGTATCGATTATCAGTTTCATCCAAGCCCGATACCGCAAACAATTAGGGATGCAAAGCGGTCACAGCACTATTTTTCGATACAGCGTTTTACTATTGGAGCATTTGCATGGGGCTGCTTTCCACTCATACCAGAGTTGAAATCGGGCGACTCAATCGCCACATGTATACTATAGTACACAAAAACAAGAGGACAGTATGACCGAAGACCAAATCATCGGATTGCTTTCGTCAAACATCATTTACCTGCTGGCTGCGGTGCTGGTAATTGTTATCATTTTCAAAGGCATCAAGATTGTGCCTCAGTCCGAAAAATACGTAGTTGAACGGTTTGGGCGCCTGCATTCCGTGCTTGGCCCCGGCATCAACTTTATTGTTCCGCTACTGGACATTGCGCGTCACAAGATCTCGATCCTGGAACGCCAGCTGCCAAACGCGACGCAGGACGCAATCACCAAGGACAACGTTCTGGTGCAGATCGATACATCGGTCTTCTACCGTATTCTCGAACCTGAAAAGACGGTCTACCGAATTCGCGACGTAGATGGCGCGATTGCCACCACTGTCGCCGGGATCGTTCGCGCCGAGATTGGTAAGATGGATCTGGATGAGGTTCAGTCGAACCGGTCCCAACTGATCACGCGTATTCAGGAAAGCGTTGAAACAGCTGTCGATGACTGGGGTATCGAAGTCACCCGCGCCGAGATTCTGGACGTAAATCTGGATCAGGCCACCCGTGACGCCATGCTGCAACAGCTGAACGCCGAACGAGCCCGCCGCGCACAGGTGACAGAAGCCGAGGGCAAGAAACGCGCAGTCGAGCTGCATGCCGACGCCGAGCTTTATGCGGCGGAACAAACCGCCAAGGCGCGGCGCATTCAGGCCGAAGCCGAAGCTTATGCCACTGGTGTGGTCGCCAAGGCCATTCAGGATAACGGCATTGAAGCGGCCCAGTATCAGGTTGCCTTGAAACAGGTTGAAGCCCTGAACGCGCTTGGAAACGGTACTGGCAAGCAAACCATTGTTGTGCCTGCCAACGCACTGGAAGCCTTTGGTGACGCGTTCAAAATGTTAAAAGGAGGAAAGTGATGGCTGACCCCTTCTGGTTGACCTGGTGGATCTGGCTGGCCGCCGCATTGGCGCTGGGTATCCTTGAGATTTTCCTGCCCGGTTTCATCTTTCTGGGCTTTGCAATCGGAGCCGCAGTCACGGGGCTTATCCTTGCCGTACCCGGAATGGCTCTGTCTTTGAATGTATTGGCGCTGATCTTTGCAGTGATGTCACTGATTGCATGGCTTGTTTTGCGGAAACTGTTTGCGTTGCCGAACGGTCAGGTCAAAACTTTCAACCACGACATCAACGACTAAATTGCCGCGGCGCCCCAATCGGCGCCGCCGCCCTACTGGACGCTGTTGCGGCTATTCCCTATATAATCACTCAGGCAACTGACCCGAGGCAAAGATGACCCACCCGAGCGAACAGTTTGAAGGCACGCCGCTGATTGCGCCGTCAACCATTGAGCACCCCCTGTACGAGCCCGTGGTCGAGGCGTGCCGCACGGTCTATGACCCGGAAATCCCTGTAAATATCTATGACCTCGGCCTGATCTACACGGTCGACATTTCATCGGACAACGCCGTGAAGGTGATCATGACCCTGACGGCCCCTGGATGCCCGGTTGCAGGCGACATGCCCGGATGGATCATGGAAGCGATCGAGCCTGTTGCAGGCGTCAAAGAGGTCGACGTGGAGCTGACCTGGGAGCCGCCCTGGGGTATGGAGATGATGTCAGACGAAGCACGTCTGGAACTGGGGTTTATGTAGGCACCCACCACAGTTTCCCGGCTATTTGTCACAAAACATTGGCGTTTTTGTTACCTGCTCGTGCTGTCCTTGTCACAATGATACGGGAAAAGGCCTGCGGACGGCATCAATTGGTGCCGTACTTCGGGCCAGACATGATTTGACCGCCCCCCGAGTTCCGGCCCCGAAATACGGACCGTTCTTGCCCGAGAACGGTCCTTTTCTTATCCAGATCACCAATCGTCGGGTAATCAGTTCAAGTTGCAGGTCTTTTTGATTTCCGCAGATCTGGCATCTAGTTGATTGATGTAGTCCCCCGATAGCATTTGCAGCCGTTTGTGCTCGGTTCCCGTCACCAGCCCCAAAAGTGCTCCGGCGGGGGTAATGGCGGCAACGCTTTCCAACTGTTGGTCCTGTGCGTGTTTCCTCTCGGCCGCGATGGCGCGCAGATCGCCCTCGGCGGTCGCGCAGTTTACCGGATGCCTCTCTCCATCATTGGCGGCCACCGCACCATCCGGGACAAACAGAAGAACTGCAATGGTAAGTACCGCTCCCAACAAGACTGGATTAAAAATTGCCTTTAATCTCTTCACAATATTATCCTTTCCGATGTTTCCATAATGCGAACCGTTTTGGAGATTGACCAGCTTAAACCTATTCAGCTCCACGGTTTAACGGTCGGGTGTTTTCAGCGAACCCATACTGTATGCCGGGTTGTTTCATCCTGATAAAACTCTTTATAACACACCGTCTTGAGCCTTGGCCCCCTGAGCCCTAGATTAAATGCAACGCGCGACAACGGAGACTTACATGTTCGGCATTCCCGGCAAACAGGCTGTGACCATGACGCCCAAAGCCGCAGAGCAAATTACCCGCCTGATGAACTCGGGTGGCCACGTCGGCTTGCGCATTGGCGTAAAGAAAGGCGGCTGTGCGGGCATGGAATATACCATGGAATATGTCGATCAGGCCGATCCACACGACGAAGTCGTTGAACAGGATGGTGCACGCGTCATGATCGCACCAATGGCGCAGATGTTTCTGTTCGGGACTGAAATCGATTACGAGGTGTCGTTGCTGGAATCAGGTTTCAAGTTCAGGAACCCGAATGTCGTCGACGCTTGCGGTTGCGGTGAATCCATCAAATTCGATGAGAGCATCGTGCAGAAATCCTAGTTTGCGCCGGGTAATCCTGTGACTCGGGCCCGACCGAACGCCGTGCGTCGATCAAAGCGCGCGAACCCACCCGATCAGTGGAATTGTAAGATCGTGCCGACAATGCTATCCGCATCTTAAATCATCGAATGATCAGGGAGATACGGGTATGCGGCGCAAGCTTGCGGCAGGAAACTGGAAAATGAACGGAACCGGTGCTGCGCTGAGCGAGCTTGAAGCACTGTGCAAGTCCCACCCAGACGCTTCTGTCGATATCCTGATCTGCCCTCCGGCAACATTGCTCAGCCGCGCGGCAGACACCGTACGCGGGTCAGCAGTTACTGTTGGCGGGCAGGATTGCCACGCGGCAAGCGCAGGCGCGTATACAGGCGATATCAGCGCTGAGATGCTGCTGGACGCGGGCGCGACATCAGTCATCCTGGGTCATTCCGAACGGCGCGTGGACCATGAAGAGCATGACGAGGATATACGCGCCAAGGCCCGTGCAGCGATGGACGCGGGGTTAAAAGCGATCATTTGCGTTGGCGAAAGCCTGGAACAGCGCGAGGCGGCCAATACGCTCGACATAATCGGCGGTCAGATGTCGGGGTCGATCCCGGATCAGGCAACCGGCGAGAACCTGATTATTGCCTATGAACCGATCTGGGCCATAGGCACTGGCAAGGTTCCAACGCTTGATGAGATCGGAGAGGTTCACGACTTCATCCGCGCCCGGCTAGAGCGTCGCTTTGGCGAAGGAGTGGGTCGCTCTGTCCGTCTTCTGTATGGCGGGTCGGTCAAACCCTCCAACGCGGCGGAGATCTTTGCGGTTTCAAATGTCGATGGTGCGCTTGTGGGCGGCGCCAGCCTGAAGGCCGGGGATTTCACGGGCATTATTCAGGCGCTGGAGAGCGTCTAGGTTTCGCCTTTACTCGGCAATATCTTCCGCCCAAAGCTCTGGCTTTTCTTCGATGAACCGCTGCATCAGTGCGATGCAGTCGGGATCGTTGGCTATCACCACGTCGACGCCGCGGTCGCGCAGGAAGTCTTCGTTGCCACCAAAATTCTGGGTATCGCCGATCACCACTCGCGGGATACCAAACTGAACGATAGTGCCGGAACACATCATGCAAGGTGACAAAGACGTGTAAAGAACCGTGTCGCGATAGGTTTTCTGACGCCCGGCTTTGCGCAAAGCATCCATTTCCCCATGTGCGATCGGATCGCCGCCCTGCACACGTTGATTGCGCCCTTGTGAAACAATTTCGCCACCCCGCGCCAGAACTGACCCGATGGGGCATCCACCTTCATCAAACCCGGCTTTGGCCTCGTCATAAGCGACGCGCAGCAGGCGCTTGTCGGTCTCGGTCAGCATTCCGGTCTCCATTTCCCGTGTTTTCCGAACCCTGCCCAAGCAAAATGGCTTGGTCAATAAAATGCTCACGCCAGCTTCATCAGGATAAGACCTGACACAATCAGAAGAGCCGCCAGAATCCGCGCAGGGCTAAGGGCTTCGCCCAGAAACAGGATACCTACACAGAACGCCCCCACAGCCCCGATACCGGTCCAGATGGTATAAGCCGTGCCCAACGGCAGGTCGCGCATCGCCAGCGCCAACAGGCCGAAAGAGCCGATCATCGAAAGACCCATCAAGGCAGTAGGCCACAATCGGGTGAAACCAGCCGATTGCTTCATGGCTACCGCCCAGACGATTTCCAACAAGCCAGCAAAAAGAAGAAATATCCAAGACATAAGACAACCTCGTATCCGTTCGGGTCGTCCCGAAAGATGTCCCATAATGGGGAGGTCGTCCTCTGAACCCTAGTTAAGCTCTTGATGCCGGGGTTCAAGATACGAAAAGCCGGGCGGTCGGAACCGCCCGGCTGCGTACATTGTCAAACCACTTAATTGGTTATGATTTCCGGCCCCATGAAGGTGTTGGGTAGGAAGGTCGATATCCACGGAATATACGTCACCATAATCAGGAAGACGAAGAGAACGGCAAGGAACGGCAGCGCTGCCCTCACAACGCTCATCATCGGCATTCCCGCAACGCCCGAAGTTACGAACAGGTTCAGACCGACCGGAGGCGTAATCATTCCGATTTCCATGTTCACCACCATGATAATGCCCAGATGGATCGGATCGATGCCCAACTCGATGGCAATCGGGAACACCAGCGGTGCAACGATCACCAGCAGGCCCGACGGCTCCATAAACTGACCACCGATCAGCAGGATCACGTTCACAACGATCAGGAACGCCACCGGCCCTAGCCCTGCGGTCAGCATCGCCTCGGCGATGTGCTGCGGAACCTGTTCGTCTGTCAGAACATGCTTAAGGATCAGCGCGTTGGCGATCACGAACAACAGTGTCACCGTCAGCTTGCCCGCCTCGAACAGAGTATGCTTAGTATCCGGGTGAAAGAACGCCGTGACCAATGCGTAAGGTTTTTTCAGAAGCGGCAGGTTCGGTGCGTCCCCTTCCGTACTCAGCGGCCCCATGTCCTTGTAAACGAAACTGGCGATGAAGAAGGCATAGACGGCAGCAACAGCGGCAGCCTCAGTCGGGGTAAAGATACCCCCATAAATGCCACCCAGAATGATAACGATCAGGAACAGGCCCCAACCGGCCTCGCGAGCCGAGGTAAAGACCTCACCCCACCCCTTCCATTCACCCTTGGGCAGGTTCTTGACCTTTGCCATGACATAGATGGTGATCATCAGCATGAAGCCAGCCATCAGACCGGGAATAACGCCAGCCAGGAACATGCGCCCAACCGAAACTTCGACGGCGGCGGCATACACAACCATCACGATGGACGGAGGGATCAGGATGCCCAGCGTACCCGCGTTACAGATCACACCGGCAGCGAACTCTTTGGAATACCCAACCTGGCGCATGCCAGCGATAACGATCGACCCGATAGCCACAACCGTGGCCGGGGATGATCCTGACAACGCGGCAAACAGCATACAGGCAAACACGCCCGCAATCGCCAGACCACCGGGCAGATGCCCCACGCAAGCAATCGAGAAGCGGATGATCCGACGCGCCACACCGCCTGTCGTCATGAAGGACGAAGCCAGTATGAAGAACGGGATTGCCAAAAGGGTGAAATGCCCCTCGAACGCCTCGAACAGCGTGCCTGCGACAGAAGCCAGCGAACTGTCGGAATAGATCAGCAGGAACAGGGTCGAGCTGAGGCCAAGTGCAACCGCAATCGGAACCCCGATCAGCAGCAGGCCGATGACCATCGAGAAAAGAAGGATAACGTCCATCAGTCATGCACCCCTTGTTGTGCGCGGACTTCCTCAATCTCGTCCTCGACTTCGTGGCTGGCGACAAGGCGATCGGTCTCACCACGCCAGATTTGAACGGCGACCTGCGTAAACCGGATCACCAGCAGCAGCATGGATACCGGCAGAACCAGGTAAGGTGCGACCTTGGGCAGTTTTTCATACCCTTCGCCATAGTTGATCAGGTCTTCCAGAAAGCGCAGCGGAGCGATCATGGGGATGTCGTCCACCTCGTAGAAACTCTGGCTACGCGCGCCGAAATCAAACCCTGTCGGGAACCAGCGGCCCGATGTTGGCGGCAGATCTGCAAAGACGGCCCAATAGTCATATGCCCCTTTGAGCATCAGCAGCGAAAACATCAGACAGAACCCGACCGAGACCAGCGCCATAATGCGCCTCGGTGCTGGCGCCAGCATGTTCAGGATTGCATCCACGCCCAGATGGGCATGTTTCTTGACCGCATACGACGCGCCCAGCAGCACCAGCCAGCCAAACGTGAACACTGTCAACTCAAGCGCCCATAGGATATTGGAATTAAAGACAAACCGCGCGATCACGTTGGCAAATGTAACGACCGTCATAAGGCCCAAAAGCAACGCGATCAGGGTTTCTTCGATATGGTCGATCAGCCCGCCCTGGCCGGAGTTCGCACCAGACATCTTTTAGTCCCCGCATTTTATTGAAGAGAGAGTTGAGAATGGGGCGGGCCATTTCAGCCCGCCCGGCCTGCGCGTCGAATACTCCCCAGTCCCCGGACGCGCGGTCTTTGACCGGATCAGAACCCGGCGTTGATGGCCTGTGCCGCGTCGATCTTGTCCTGACCCACGTCACCGGCGAATTTGTCCCAAACCGGTTTCATCGCGTCGACCCAGGCCTGACGCTGTTCAGGGGTCAGTTCACGGATGACGCCGCCTGCATCGATGATCGAGGCTTTGGCCGCTTCGTTCACAGCAAAGGCTTCTTTGTTCCGGGTGTCAGTAACTTCGGCCAGAATAGTCAGGAACTGATCCCGCACCGCTGGATCAAGACTGTCCAGCCAGTCCACCGATGTTACGACCAGATAGTCGATGATGCCGTGGTTGGTTTCGGTGATACCGTCCTGCACCTCAAAGAACTTCTTGCCGTAGATGTTCGACCAGGTGTTCTCCTGCCCGTCCACAACGCCTTGTTGCAGCGCGCCATACACTTCCGAGAATGCCATTTTTTGCGGGCTGCCACCAATGGCCTCCATCTGAGCCACCAGCACATCTGACGACTGCACGCGGAATTTCAAACCGTTTGCATCCGACGGATCAACCAAAGCCTTGTTGGCCGACATCTGCTTCATGCCGTTGTGCCAGAACGCCAGCCCTTGCAGGCCGCGGCGCTGCATGCTGTCTTTCATCGCCTGCCCCTCGGCCGAGGCCTGGAACGCGTCTACAGCGTCGACGTTCTTGAACATGAACGGCAGGTCAAACAGGCGGAACTGTTTGGTGAACTTCTCGAACTTCGACAGCGAGGGCGCTGCCAGTTGCACGTCGCCCTGCAACATCGCTTCGAGAACTTTGTCGTCGTTGTAGAGCGTCGAGTTCGGGTAGACCTCGACACACATCGTGCCGTTCATTTCGTCGTTGACCCGCTGCTCCAGCAGCGATGCCGCGATGCCCTTGGGGTGTTTGTCGGTGTTCGTCACATGCGCGAACTTAACGACGATTTCACCTTCGTCGCATGCAGCCATACCAGCCGTTGCGGTTACAGTCAGAGCAAGCGCAGTTGCTGCCGTTGTCAGAAGCTTCATCTGATATCCTCCCAGAGTTCCTTGAAACTTGCAGTCGACGCCGGGTAAGCGCCGTATGGCGTGCAGTGAAGCGACTCAGGGTAAAGCACACAACTTTTGACTGCGATTGCGGAAAATGTCTGATTACATGTTTAATACCAAAGTGTTACAGCTTTGTTGGTTCGGGTTCTGCGCTTCACAGTCCCGAGCCGTGCGAAAACTCGCACATCCTCAGTGCGTCTTGTGCGGAATTCCGCACATATTCCGAATCACTTCATTCGAATCAGAAGTGCCAATCCAGTTCCCGCTCATCTGCGGTAATCCTCGGGACGAATCTGATAGCGCGCCAGCTTGTCGTAAAAGGTCTTGCGCGGCAGCTTCAGCGCCTTGGCCGCATCTGACGCTTTTCCATTGTGGCGGCCCAAAGCTGCAATCAATAGTGACCGCTCGACCCGCGCCATCTGTTCGCTCAACCCCAGATCCGTTGCTTGTGTAACCTCCTCGGGCATTCCAAGAACAAACCGCATCGCTGCTGACATCAGCGAACGGGCGTTGCCCGGCCAGTCGCTGGCCATCAAGGCCGCGAGATGTTCGGACGAAATCTCGGGAATTGCGATGCCAGCCTGTTCGGCCGCTTGCGCCACATAGTGGCGAAAAATCACCGGAATGTCGTCGGGGCGTTCCGCCAATGATGGAACACGCACCCGCATCACATCCAAACGATAGAACAGATCTGCGTTAAACCGCCCTTCAGAACATAAAGCGGACAGATCAGCGGTTGTCCCTGCAATAATACGCCCCCCCGGACCGCGCTCGATGATCTCCAACGCCGCAAACTGCGTGGCTTGGGGCATGGCGGACACTTCGTCCAGAAACAGGGAACCACCCACGGCATCGCCGCAGCTTTGGGCAAGATTATCGGGGCTTAGGCTTGAAGCCGGGCGTTTGACAAAAGGCCCCTGACCAGCGGGCGACATCAGGTGAACCACTTCGGCAACTTTGGATATGCCGCTGCCCGGCGGGCCGGTAACAAGAACTTCGGCCCCAGTCGGTGCAACAGTTCGCACACGATCCCGCAGTGCCTCGGCTTGCGGAGACAGACCAAACAGCAAACGTGCGGCCGGATCCCCCCTTTCAAGTTCAGATTTCAGGTCGCGCTGTTCCAAAACCTGAGTGCGGGCCGCGAATGCGCGTTCAAGAACGTCCATCAGGTCAGACGCAGCGCATGGTTTCTCCAGAAAATCGAACGCGCCTTTTCCCATGGCTTCCACGGCCATTGGAATATCGCCTTCTCCGGTCAAAAGGATCACCGGAAGTTCGGGGTCGATATCCCGAGCATAGGTCAGAAGATGGAAACCATCCCGCCCGGGCATTCGGATGTCCGAAATAATCACACCGGGGAAATCCCGCCGAATATGATCCTTGGCCGCCACAAAAGATCCGGCTGTTGTCGGTGCATAGTCCGCCAGTTCAATGGTTTGCGCCAGTGCCTCGCGAACAGCTGCGTCATCATCGACCAACAGAACCCTGCGCATCATGCTGCCTCTTCTTTTCCATAGGGTTCCAGTTCGACGGTAAACACTGCGCCATCAGTCGTGTTTGCCCCACGGATTTCACCCCCAAAGCTTTGAACCAGACCATATGATATTGAAAGGCCGAGCCCCAGACCTTCAGAGGATCCTACGCTTTTTGTCGAATAAAACGGCTCGAACACACGGTCGGGGTCTTCAATCCCCGGGCCGGTATCCCGCACAGAAACGCGCAACCGGTCTTCTTCGTGCATCACAATCGAAATGTGCCGTTTGGGTCGCCCCAGCATCGCATCCGCCGCGTTATTGATCAGATTAACAAAGACCTGCACCAATCGGACTTCACCCCCCCAAACATAAACCGCAGACTGTCCCGGCTCCCATTCCAGCGTCACATCATCGTCACGCAAACGGGTTTCGGTCAACTCGACGGCGGTTTTCAGAACCTGCACCAGATCGACCCGGCCCATTGGTTCGCTTTCGTTGCGGGCAAACGCGCGCAGATTCTTGATGATCCGGGCCATGCGGGCGGCCATTTCCGAAATACGCCCAAGGTTTTCGCTGGCCCTGTCGCCTTTGCCGCGTTCAAGAAAGGCCGTGCCATTGTCCGCGAATTGCTGGATTGCCATCAAGGGTTGGTTGAGTTCGTGGCTGATCCCCGCCGACATTTGCCCCAATGCGCTGAGTTTACCTGCCTGCACCAGTTCGGCCTGCGCTTTTTTCAGGGCTGCTTCGGCCTCCTGACGTTCTGCAACTTCGCGGCGTAACGCAGTGTTCGCTTGGGTCAATGCACGGGTACGCTCCGCCACCCGGCTTTCCAGAACCATGTTGGCATTAGCCAGCGTCCGTCGCCGCTCCATAGCAAGATACAGCATGGCACCAAACGCCAGACAGATCGCTGCGACCGCCGCCGCCTGCAACCCCGCAAGTCGCCGGGCCGGAGCCACGTCCACCAAAACCTCGGCGGTCATATCGATCACAGGCAGTTCAAGCGTTAGGTGCAACGCATCGCGTGGCAAATACCGCCCCCAGTTCAGCCGCCACAATTCATGCTGGCCGACCCGCGTCGCTGCAAAATCCACCGACGCACCTTCTGGCGGTGTCAGCCCGGACTGGCCAGCCTCGCGGCTCCAGAACAGCAAGTCTGATCGGTTCGAGATGAAGACGACACCGTCAGAATCAACAAAGAACACGGCTTCGGTACTGCCCCGCCAGGTTTGTTCAATGTCCTGGACGTCGGCAACCACCATCACCGCACCTTCGACTTGCCCGGACGGGGAAAAGGCCGGAGCGGCATAGGAATATATCCGGTCGCCACTCTCTGGAACCACCTCATGCGCGGTACCCACCGCACCCTGCATGGCGCGCCTGAACGCTGGATGTGCGGACATGTCTCGCTGTGCCACTGGCTGTGCGGTGACCAGAACCCGACCGCTGCGATCCAGATACATCATGTTGACGGCCGCTGTCTTGTCGGCGACGTCCAGCAACATCGCTTGCGCGTCATGTATTTGTGTCGGTGTATCCAACGCGTGCAAGGCGGGATGTGTCGCCATCAGAACCGCCAGTTCCTGATAGACCTGCATCTGGGTGCTGAGCCGATCCGCCGCCAGTTCAAGGTCAGCTTCGGCCTTGTCACTTAGCTGAGACAGCGCCTGACGATAACCATAAGACCAAACAAAACCTGACAGCAGCCCGACAGCGGACAAAAAACCGACAATGATCCAAACTCTCTGCATAGACAGGGTCTTGCATTCAACGCGGCTCGTGGCAAGTGTGCGTCGCATGAAGTCATTCTCGCAATCCCCGACAGATCCGGGTTTCGTTCAGAACCCGTACCCTTTCTATGATCATGCCCGCACTGCTGGTGATCTGTTCTATTGGCGCGACTACAATATGGTTGCTGCAACGTCCTGTCAGGCGGTGCGGACACTTCTTCGCGACCGCCGGTTTGGGCGGGAAGTTCCGCCTGAATGCGCGACACAGGGCCCTGCCCATCTGGCCCCCTGGCTGGCTATCGAAGCCCACTCGCTGCTTGAAGCCGAACCCCCGCGACATACCCGCCTGAGAGCGCTTGTCATGCGCGCTTTCACGTCGCGGGAAATTTCTGCATTGCAGCCTTCCATTGAATCGCTATGCCACAGTCTTATCGAGGCGTTTCCGAATACACCTTTCGATCTGCTGAGTGCTTATTGCACTCAGGTCCCGGTGGTAACCATCTGTCGACTGTTGGGCGTTCCCGAAGACATGGCGCCCAACCTGTTGCAATGGTCGCATGACATGGTCGCGATGTATCAGGCCAACCGGACGCAGGCGACCGAGGATAAGGCCGCCAAGTCCTCTCAGGAGTTCACGGATTTCCTGTTGGGATACATTAACCAGCGACGCAATGATCCCCGTGACGATTTGATCACCCGGCTTATCAGCGCCGAGGAAGAAGGTGAAAAGCTGACCATCGACGAGTTGGTCGCAACATGCATCTTGCTGCTGAATGCAGGTCACGAAGCAACTGTGCATTCGCTGGCGAACGGTGTGAAAACTCTGTTGCAAACTTATACCTGCCCCGGCGTTCTGGCACCGGACCAGATCGACGCAACGATTGAAGAAATTCTGCGCTATGACCCGCCTTTGCACATGTTCACACGTTATGCATATGAAGACGTTGACATATTTGGGCATTCGTTCAGGCGCGGTGATCAGGTCGCACTATTGCTTGGCGCTGCAAACCGCGACCCTGCTGTCTGGGATGAACCCGAAAGGTTTGTTCCGACGCGCTCGATTGAGGTCAACACAAGTTTTGGCGGAGGCATCCACTTCTGCGTCGGCGCCCCTTTGGCAAGGTTGGAAATGCGCATAGCCCTGCCCATTCTGTTCAATAGCTGCCCGAACCTGCGGCTCGCTACAGAGCCAACCTATTCAGACAGCTATCACTTCCATGGTTTGGAACGGTTAATGGTTCAGGTCTGACCTGTATAAGGCGCGGCTCGATCCGGCGTTGGAAGCACCTGCCTTTTACGCCCCTTCAACCAATGCGTTGAGGGGAAGCATCGTTGTGGACTTGATTTCTTCCATCGACAAAAGCGCGGTCACGTTGTGCACTCGCACCTCCGATATCAGCGACTGGTAGAATTGATCATAGGCGCGCGCGTTCTTGACCCGAACCTTGAGTATATAATCAATGTCACCTGCCAGCCGATGCGCCTCTTGCACCTCGGGGTGATCACGCAACGCCTTAAGGAACTTGCGCTGCCACTCAGCCTCGTGTTCCGATGTGCGGATCAAAACAAAGAAAGTCGCTTCAAACCCGAGCGCTTCGGCATCCAGCAAAACCGTTTGCTGACCTATTATTCCTGCACTCTTGAGCTTGCGTATACGATTCCAGACAGGCGTCTTTGAACTGCCGACCCGAGCCGCTATTTCGTCCAGTGACTGCCCTGCATCGCGTTGCAGCTCGGCCAGAATTTTCCGATCCGTATCATCTATCCGCACCGACATTCCAATTTTCCTTCCACATCGAAGTTTTCGTTCCAAAATTTTCCATTGATGGAACATTTGTCCTTATTTGAGCGTCCATATGGCGCTTTGGTGGGAATATTTCCTATATTGAGGGTCAAGTCAAACCACACCCGAGATGATCCAATGCAGGACGTTCGCACAACAGGCCCCAAAGGACATGTCGACTTTGTCGGCGCAGGTCCGGGCGACCCCGAGTTGCTGACGCTCAAGGCGCTGACCGCGTTTGAGCGGGCTGATGTTGTGCTGCATGACCGCCTTATCAGTGAACCCGTTCTGGACATAGCCGGTCAAAGCGCCGCCTTGGTTGATGTCGGCAAAGCCGGGTTCGGCCCATCCTGGAAGCAAAGTGATATTGACGCGCTTTTGGTCGAATATGCCCTGAATGGTAACCGCGTGGTCCGCCTGAAGTCCGGTGATCCCACTGTCTTTGGCCGTCTGGATGAAGAGATCGAGGCCGTCGAGGCGGCTGGCATTTCGTGGCAGATCGTTCCTGGTATCACAGCGGCCTCTGCCGCAGTGGCTGGCATCGGCCAAAGCCTGACTCAACGCGGTCGAAATTCCTCGGTGCGGTTCCTGACCGGGCACGACATGAAAGGTTTTGCCGATCATGACTGGAATGCCCTGGCACGGGCTGGTTCGGTTGCTGCGATTTATATGGGCAAGAAATCTGCCCGCTTTATCCAGGGTCGCCTGATCATGCATGGCGCCGATCGCGCTACCCCTGTCACGCTGGTCGAAAACGCCTCGCGCCCGAACCAACGGATACTGTCCACCACACTGGATCAACTGCCCGCCGACCTGGCCGCCGCCGAATTGGACGGACCGGCCCTGACATTCTATGGCCTTGCCCCGCGCGAAGCGGCGCAGGCCGTAACCGAATTCAATAAGGAGCTTGCCTGATGGCCCGCGCTTTTACCCCCAAAGTCGTCACCGCAAATGATTTGCTGGTAGGTGACGTCATTTACCAGACCGAAGATGACAGTTGGACGCGTGATCTGTCCCAAGCGGAACTGATAACTGACGAAGCACATGCACAGGTGCGTCTGCTGGATGCGGCGCGTCAGGCAAATAAAGTCGTTGGCGCCTATCTGGCCGATGCCGTTGCTGGCAAGAACGGCCCCGAGCCCACCCATTTTCGGGAAGATTTCCGCCGGACTGGTCCGTCCAACTATGCCCACGGCAAACAGGAAACTTCCCCGCAGCCCCGGGCCTGACCTCTGGCCATATCTCTCCCCTTCAAGGCCCCTAGGTTCGGGGCTGCAAACAAGGACAGCTAGACATGTATCGCTACTCCGAGTTCGACACAGCATTTTTGGCAGAACGTAACGCGCAGTTCCGCGCCCAGGTCGAACGTCGCATTGACGGCTCGTTGACCGAAGACGAATTCAAGCCGCTGCGCCTGATGAATGGGCTGTACCTGCAACTGCACGCCTACATGCTGCGTGTCGCCATTCCCTATGGCACGCTGAACAGTGCGCAGATGCGCCAACTGGCGCTGCTGGCCGAGAAGTGGGACAAAGGCTATGGCCATTTCACCACCCGTCAGAACATCCAGTACAACTGGCCAAAGCTGAGCGACGTGCCGGATATGCTGGACGCGCTGGCCGAGGTTGGCATGCACGCCATCCAGACTTCGGGCAACACCATTCGCAACGTGACCGCCGACCACTTTGCCGGTGCCGCTGCAGATGAGGTCGCTGATCCCCGCCCTTACGCCGAATTGCTGCGCCAGTGGTCGACCGACCACCCGGAATTCCAGTTCATGCCGCGCAAATTCAAGATCGCCATCACTGGCAGTGAAAACGACCGCGCCGTGATCAAGGCGCATGACATCGGCCTGCAACTGGTTGAGCGTGACGGCGTTCTTGGCGCGCGCGTCATTGTTGGCGGTGGCCTTGGCCGTACGCCCATGATCGGCAAGGAATTGTCCGAGTTTGTCGCCTTTGACGACCTGCTGGCTTATCTGGAAGCCACCGTTTCAGTTTGGAACCAGATTGGTCGCCGTGACAACAAGTACAAGGCACGTATCAAGATCACCGTGCACGAGCATGGCATCGACGCTATCCGCGCCAAGGTCAACGAACGCTTCCTGAAGGTCCGCCCGCAGTTCAAAGGCGCGGATATGAACCTGCTGGAAGAGATCAAGGGCCACTTTGCACCGCCTGCCTTCCGCCATGCTTCGGTTGCGTCGTTTGAAAGCGCCTATACCAACGATCCGGTCTTCCGCTCGTGGGTCGACACCAACATCGCGCCGCACAAGAATGCGGACCACGCGATTGTAACGATCTCGATCAAGAAGCATGGGGCAACACCGGGCGATGCAACTGCCGAGCAGATGCGCGTTATGGCCGATCTGGCCGAAGAGTTCGCCTATGACGAGCTGCGGATTAGCCATGAGCAGAACGTGATCCTGCCGCATGTCCACAAATCGGACTTGCCTGCAATTCACGCCAAGCTGAAGGAATACGAGCTGGCAACCGCCAATATCGGTCTGATCAGCGATATCATCGCCTGCCCCGGCATGGATTATTGTGCGCTGGCGACGGCGCGTTCGATCCCGGTTGCTCAGGAAATTGCAACGCGGTTCGAGGACCTGAAGCTCGAGCATGACATCGGCCACCTGAAGATCAAGATCTCAGGCTGCATCAACGCCTGTGGTCATCACCATGTCGGCCATATCGGCATTCTGGGTCTGGACCGCGCAGGCGTGGAAAATTACCAGATCACTCTGGGTGGCGATGCGACCGAAACTGCGGCAATTGGTGATCGCACCGGTCCGGGCTTTGCCTATGACGAAATCGTTCCTGCCGTAGAGCGCATTGTCGACACATATCTGAACCAGCGTGCAAGCGCAGAGGAGACATTCCTGGAAACATATCGCCGGGTGGGCATGGCGCCGTTCAAAGACGCCCTCTACCCCGAGGCCCGCGCAAATGCCGCTTGACCTGATCCAGACGGAACTGGGCCGGGACAGACGCGAACTGACTGAACGTGTCGAAGACCTGAATGCCCGGTTCCGGCACCACAGCGCCCATGATGTCATGCATGGAGCAATTGATGAGATCGATGAGCTTGCTCTGGTCTCGAGCTTTGGTGCGGAATCCGTCGTTCTGTTGCACATGGCGGCGGTGGTGAACAAGGCAACGCCCGTTCTTTTCGTGGACACGCAAATGCTGTTCACCGAAACGCTGGAATACCAGCAGGAGGTGAGCGAGCGTCTGGGGCTTACCAACATTCGCATCATCCGGGCCGAGGATGCAGAGGTTGAACGCGAAGACCCATACGGCGCGTTGCGCCTGCGCGACACGGACGCGTGCTGCAACCTGCGCAAGACTTTCCCGCTGCAAAAAGCACTGGTGGGGTTCGATGGCTGGATAACCGGACGCAAGCGGTTTCAGGCAGGCACGCGCGCCACGCTGGAATTCTTCGAGGTCGAGGACGGAACAGGCCGGATCAAGGTCAACCCGCTGGCCCATTGGGCACCCGAGGATGTGCGCGCCTATATGGAAGAAAACAACCTGCCCCGGCATCCGCTGGTGGCCAAAGGATACCCTTCGATCGGCTGTGCGCCCTGCACCTCGCCTGTCAAAGAGGGCGAAGACCCCCGCGCCGGACGCTGGCGCGACCAGAACAAGGAAGAATGCGGCATCCATTTTGTCGATGGCAAGATGATGCGCGTCGGAGAGAAAACATGAACGTAATCGTAACGGATGAGGGCTTTTCGCCTGATGACTGGACCGACGGCTTTGTCACTCTGGATGATGCCGCCAATGACGTGGTCGCGCTAGACGTGAGCTCGGAGACAGACCCGGACGAACTGTTTGACCGGTTGGGCGGCACGAGGCTGGTTCGGGTAGACTTCCCGTCTTTCGCAGATGGTCGCGGATTTACCATCGCTCGCACATTGCGCCTGAAGGGCTACAAAGGCCGGCTGCGCGCCAAAGGGCATGTGCTTGCCGATCAATACGCCATGGCGCGCCGCAGCGGCTTTGACGAGGTCGAGATCGACGGAGAACTGGCAGACCGCCAACCCGAGGATCAGTGGCTGGCCCGCGCGAACTGGAAAGAGAATAACTATCAGGCTCGCCTGCGCGGCTGATCCCGCGATTGCCAGCCTGTGACGCAAAGGGGGCAATCTGTCCCCTTTTCCTGACTTGGATCAAAGATTAAACGGAGATGTCGGTTTAGCAGACCGGCAGGTAAACGATGACAGAGATGAAGCCCGTGAGCGAAGCAACCGCCGTAAAAGTCCCCGTCCTGCCGGACGCGCAAACTGTAACCGATGTCAAACACTGGACCGACAGCCTGTTTTCATTCAAGGTGTCTCGCCCGGCCTCGCTGCGTTTCCGTTCGGGCGAGTTTGTGATGATTGGTCTTCTGGGCGACAACGGCAAGCCGTTGCTGCGCGCCTATTCCATCGCCTCGCCCTCGTGGGATGAAGAGCTGGAGTTTTATTCGATCAAGGTTCAGAACGGCCCGCTGACCTCGAAATTGCAACATATCAAACCGGGTGACCAGATTATCCTGCGTCCCAAACCGGTTGGCACATTGGTGCATGACGCCCTGCTGCCCGGCAAGCGCCTGTGGTTCTTCGCGACCGGCACCGGCTTTGCGCCCTTTGCCTCGCTGCTGCGTGAACCGCAGACCTATGAGGACTATGACGAGGTCATCATCACCCACACCTGCCGCGAAGTGGCAGAGCTGGAATATGGCCGTCAGCTGATCGACAGCATCCGTCAGGACGAACTGTTGGCCGAACTGATCGGTGAAGGATTTGCCGACAAGATCCGCTATTACCCGACCACCACACGGGAGGAGAGCCCCAAGATGGGCCGCATCACCACCCTTCTTCAGGATGGCACCGTATTTTCCGATCTGGGTATTGATGGCGGCATCAAACCTGAAACCGACCGTGCAATGGTCTGCGGTTCGCTGGCTTTCAACCTGGATATTAAGGAAATTCTCGAGGGGTTTGGTTTGCGTGAAGGCGCCAACTCGGAACCCAAGGAGTTCGTGATCGAAAAAGCCTTTGTCGGCTAAAGCAACCCTGCGTTCAGGGCTTTGCCGCCCTGAACGCGAAAAACACCGGCAGAAAACAAGTTTTTTCGCATTACCCTGTATTTATGCCGCTTGAAGTGCGGTCTCGCCCGGTTTAAATTCCGGGCTCGAAATTCTGCAATCATCAAAGGAATGAACCCATAGCTCGCAGACCTCACAACGCGCCGCCTCAACGTGAAACCGGCCCGCGCGTAAATGAAAGAATCCGTGCCCCCGAAATTCGGCTGATTGGTGCCGAAGGTGAAAACGTCGGGGTGGTTCATCCCGCCAAAGCCATGCAGATGGCCGCAGATGCAGGTCTTGATCTAGTCGAAATCTCGCCTAATGCGAACCCACCGGTCTGCAAGATCATGGATTTCGGCAAGTACAAGTACGAAACGCAAAAACGCGAAAACGAAGCGCGCAAAAAACAAAAAGTCATCGAAGTGAAAGAGGTCAAATTCCGACCCAACACCGATACGCATGACTATGACGTCAAAATGAAGAACGTCTTTAAGTTTCTGGAAAAGGGCGACAAAGTCAAAGTCACCCTGCGCTTTCGTGGCCGTGAAATGGCACACCAGAACCTGGGTCGCGAATTGCTGGAGCGTGTGGCCGAAGACATCAAAGAGGTCGGCAAGATCGAGAACATGCCGAAGATGGAAGGCCGTCAGATGGTCATGATGATCGGTCCGCTTCCGCATAAGTAATCTGCTTCAAAGACCAAAACGATCAAAGCCCCTTCGCTGCCGAAGGGGCTTTTTTTGTTCAGGTCGCGCGTCTGCTTCGTAACCAGTTGACCGCATCCCTGAAATCGAAAAGCAGGGAAATTACGTCAACGATCAGAAGCACCCAAAGAAACTTGGCAAAGGCAGTGCTCAGGGTCGCATCGGAAAACAACAAAAGCGCTACAATGACAACTAGTGGAACCCAGCACAGAATGTGCGGCAAGGCCATCGCGCCACTCATCCCGCGCGCAACCGCCATGATGGGTATGTTCAGCGCCATACCGGTAATCGCCAGAACAGCGATGAGCATCCCTTGTGGCTGATCCAGGAAAGCAAGCGGAACCAGATTAACCGGCACCAATATTACGGCCACCCAGATCTGCACCCAAAGGGGAAGCGCACGGAAACTGCGCCAAATATCCAGCACTATTGATTTCGCCTTTTCAGATACTTCTCCCGCGACATTAACAAATAAGCTGCGGGCGAACAGTGCGCTCACGGTAAAGTCAAAGCACAGCAGAAAGGGCGCGTTCCAGTTTGCTGACGAGTTCGCCTATCTGTTCCTCTTCAATAATAAAGGGCGGCGCCAGCAGGACATGATCGCCGTTCAGGCCATCCCGCGTGCCAGCCATGGGATAGCAAATCAACCCTTCGTCCAGTGCTGCCTTTTTCACCTTACCTGCGATGCCACGTGATGGATCAAAAGGGGCCTTGCTGTCGCGGTCAGCGACCAGTTCAACACCACGGAACAACCCGCGCCCACGGATATCTCCCACGTTCGGGTGCTGTCCGAATGCAGCCTCGAGGGCGGATCGCAGCTTGTTGCCCATGACCCCGGCACGCGCAGGTAAATCCCGTTCGGTCAACTCACGGACTACCGCCAATGCGGCGGCTGTGGCGACCGGATGACCGACATAGGTGTGTCCATGTTGGAAAAACCCTGATCCGTCGCGGATCGCGTCATAGATTTTGCCGGTGCACAGCATGGCTCCGATTGGTTGATATCCGGCCCCCAACCCCTTGGCGATACACAAAATATCCGGCGCGATGTCGTCATGATCGCAGGCAAACAGGTGACCGGTTCGGCCCATACCGCACATCACCTCATCCAAAATCAGCAACACACCATAGTGGTCGCAGATCTCGCGAATACGCTTGAAGTACCCTTCAACCGCAGGGACTGCGCCAAGGGTAGCTCCAACCACTGGTTCGGCCATAAATGCCATGACAGTATCAGGGCCCAGCCGCAGGATTTCGGATTCCAGCTCATTGGCCACACGCTGACCATAGTCAAAGCTGCTCTCGTCTTCCGATTTTTCGGCATATTCGTAGCAGGCAGAGATATGCGTCATCTCGATCAGCATCGGGGCGAATTGCGCCCGTCTCCATGCGTTACCCCCAGCGGACAAAGCCCCTAAAGTGTTGCCGTGATAGCTTTGCTTTCGCGCGATAACGTGACGGCGTTCAGGTTGTCCGATTTCTAGAAAGTACTGGCGCGCCAGTTTGATTGCCGCCTCGGTCGCCTCGGACCCGCCCGAAACAAAATACACCCGGTCCAGATCCCCCGGCGCGTGCCGGATCAACAATTCGGCCAAAGCCTCAGCCGGTTTTGATGTCATGAACCCTGTATGTGCAAAGGCAATCTGTTCCACCTGCTGCTGTACCGCTTGGATCACGGCCTGATTCGAATGGCCCAGACAAGATACCGCCGCATCACCGCAATCCAGGTAACGCTTGCCCTTTGCGTCGATCAGATAACAGCCATCGCCGCCAACCGCGACAGGAAGGTCCGATTTCGTGTGACGTGGGAAAACATGACTCATTTCTGTGCCCTTCCAAGCAATTCGACTAATGCTGCAACCGAGGCCGCGTTATCTGCCCACAGCCTGCCATCCGGCCCCGTCAGACTGTTTTCAAACCCAACCCGCACGTCACCACCGCGTCGCGCAGCCTCAGCCAGACAGGCATGTTCTTGCGTTCCAAAGGCGCACACCATCCAACGGGCCGGGCATTCTGGAAAGGCGTCGAGATCGGCAGGCACAGATTGCTGGCCATCGCTGTATCGCCCCAGAACAAGCAAACGATCTGTCTGATCCGCGTGTACGATGCCCAAAGCGAGCCACTGTTCCAGTAAACGTGCGTCCTCAGTATCGTACAAGATATGCTGAACCCGTGTGCCCTGATCCGCACATAGTGCATAGACCCTGGGCGCAAGGTTCAGATCGCGGGCGATTTCACGCACCGAGATTGATGCCCATTCAGGTCGCACCTTTTGCAAACAGTCCAGTTGCGATGCCACGTCGAACTGCCCGGCAGCTTCGGTCGTGATCTGTAGCTCCATTTTTGGAACCTCGCGCTGCAATTCCGCAAGCGTTTCCCGGTACAATCCGGCGTCCAGTGAATGCCGTCCGTCTGCATCCCTAATATGCAGATGCAACCCATCCGCACCTGCGGCATGGCAATCCCGCGCAGATATGACGATCTGATCAATCCTGAGTGGCAAGGCTGGATGATCCAACGCGTTCCGCCGGGCACCGTTTGGCGCAACTAGAACGTAGGGCCTGTCCGAGCTGTCAGTTGTTATTGATGTCATAGCACCACCCAAATCTTTGCCCTCAGTTAGAGTCGCTGGACGACGTATTCAATTTACACAAAAGAAAACATATGTTTCTTTTTGGTATGACACCCACCCTTACAGCCTTGACCAGCCAAATTCGACGCGAGATCGATGAGATGCCAGCGCAGATGCAAGTCGCGGCGAAATATATCATCGACCATCCCGGTGATTTCGGCCTGAACCCGGTCCGAGCGACCGCCGACCGGATCGGCATCAGCACCAGTGTTCTTGTTCGACTGGCGCAGCGTATGGGTTTCGACAGTTTTGACGCCTTTCGCCACCCATTTCGCCTTGCTCTCACAACCGACAGTGAAGACAGGATTGGTCAGGAATGGTTAACCACGTCACCCAGACAAGACCCTTTCAATGACGCACAGGCCAGATTTGCGCGCAATGAGATGAATGTTGTGTCCCGATCCCTGCGCCTGATGGAGCCGCAATTGGCCAAGCGTGCCGTTGAATACATGGTGTCTGCACGTCGTTGTTATGTGACCGCCACAAGGTCCAGTCATGCGCTGGCCTATTATTTTCACTACGCCGGCCGCATGGCCCATCCCGGATTACAGCTGATACCAAGACACATGGGCTCGGCTGTCGATGACCTGGTCGAGGCCACGTCCGAGGATTGTTTGTTTGCCATCACCGTCCATCCCTATTCCGCAGATACGATCCATTCGATGCGTTTTGCCCGCGACCGGGCCATGAAGATTGTGTTGCTGTCGGAGAGCGAGGTGATTGCACCCGGCGTCAACCCGGATGTCGTTCTACCCGTCAGCACCCGCACTTTACATCCGTTTTCTAGCTTTTCTGGCGCGATGGCGGTTCTGGAATGCCTGCTCGGACATCTCTTTGATGCAGGAGGAGACGCCGCACGGGATAGGGTCGAACAGTTTCAAAAAGCCCGGGAGGACACCGGCGCGTATTGGCGGCCCGGCGTATTGCCAAGGATGAGAAAACCCTAGAATATCAATAATACATTGGCCGCAAGTACGGTGTGATACGCCATATCGCGGACCTTGGCGGCGGTCAGTCGTTTCTTTTCGCCCGCGGCTGAGGTCTGGTCGGGATTTCCTTCAACAATCCGCCAACCCCCATTCCGGCAATATCGGCGCCTGTTGTTTCAATCCCGCATGCGACACGCGACAGCACCCAATCCGCCCCATTCAACGCCGGAGAGCGCGCGCATCCCGGCAAGCCGATCACAGGTCGGCCCTGCAAGTCCCCAAGAAACAGCAGGTTTCCCGGATCAACCGGCATACCAAAGCGATCAATCGTCCCACCGGCCTGCCGAACGGCCGACGGTGCGACATCGTTGGGATCCGAGGTGGCCGAACCCGTCAATATCATCAGAAGATCGCCCTTCCCCTTAGAAATCGCGCTGGTCAAGGAATCCGTTCGATGCGGAACAATCTGCACCTCCGCAAGCTCCATTCCCACTGCCTCGACCCGTCCCCGAATGGCCGCAATCCCCTTTTCGTCCGGTGGACCACCGGGAATTTCCGTTACAACAAGACCGGCTGTCCGATGAACAGGCCGCGCCAGACGCACAGCTCCTTGTGCCAGCCCGGCGGCGCGCTGAACATCAGCCTCTGGCACGGCATATGAGATGACCTTAATGGTCGCCATCATGCCGTTCGCCCCCATTTGCTGGTACTGTGGAACGGTCGCAACGGTAATCATCGGATTGACCAGATTGAACATTTCAAGTGCGTGAACATCGAGCACGGCAACCCCGGGCCCATCGGCCAAAAGGTTTACCCGCCCGGTAAATGCCTCGGTAACCCGCAAGTTGGCTGATGCTGGATCAGGTGCCAGCGCAGACGCCAGCTTACGTGCCGCCTGATCTTCATGGCAATCACCGGAATCCAGTCGGGCAACAATGACCTCGCTTAGACCGGCCTTTATCAGTTGCGCCACATGTTCCGAGCGCAATTCAAGCCCCTTGCGAAGCTTTCGCCCATCCGCTGTAACCGAATGCGCCAGAATGGCCCCCTCTGCCTGGGACACCGGCACAGGCCCAAATTTCATGCTTTCCCTCGCAGAACTGCAGTGATCTGCGCCAGTATCGCAACCGCGATTTCCGAGGGACCGGCGGCCCCGATATCCAGGCCAATGGGCCCATGAATGCCAGAGATTTGCGCATCGGTAAAACCCGCCGCTTTCATACGCTCAATGCGCTTGGCATGGGTGCGTGTTGACCCCAATGCACCGATATAGAACACATCGGCGGCCAACGCGGCTTGTAGCGCCGGATCGTCAAGTTTTGGGTCATGTGTCAGCAGGACAATAGCGGTCCGCGCGTCCAGTCCCAGCTTCGCAACGGCTTCATCCGGCCAATCCGTCAGGATCGTTTCACCGGGAAAACGTGCTCTGGACGCAAAGGCGTCACGCGGGTCGATAATGGTTGGATCATAGCCCGCAATCCGCGCCATCGGCACCAGAGCCTGCGCGATGTGAACCGCCCCAACGACCAGCAACCTCAGCGGTGGGTTATGTACTGCGACAAAGGTCTGGCCATCCTCTTCGAACCCTGACCGATCCATACGCAGCCTGTCGGCATAAGCATTGCGGCGCAACGCCCTGCGCCCGGTCTCGACATTGACTTCGTAGGCAACGGGCTCACGAGCGGCCCGAGCGGCAACCAGTTCCGCCAACATAGGTTCGGACAGGACTTTTCCTATGGGTTCAACAAGAACGCGTATGGTCCCCCCACAGGCCAAACCAACCGCAAAGGCATCGTCGTCACTGACCCCGAATTCAAGTAAACGCGCTTCACCTTCATCAATGGCTTCAAGCGCCTCGACGATAACAGCACCTTCGACACATCCACCAGAAACGGAACCTTCGATCCGACCATCGCCGCCAATCACCAATTGGGATCCCACCCGCCGCGGCGCACTGCCCCAGGTTTCGACAACTGTAGCGAGCGCCGCGCCGCGCCCGCTGCGGTGCCAGTCAAGCGCCGTTTCAGGACTGTTGTCGAATCGCTCCATCGGAACCTCCGGATGACCTATGACACCAACATAAGCGGGAATTGCGTGATGAAAAGCGCATCAGGCTTACCAAAAGGTCTATATTGAACCCCATAGGGCAAGGCCATTGCCCGAGCCATATTCAACAAATCATAGCATTGATTGTTTGTGACCCGAGTTCTAGCCTGTGCAGGCAACCGACCTCAAGTCTGGCTTGCATACCATACAAATCATAGATCGGAGACATGCAGTTGAAACGTATTCTTGCATTGGGCGCGGCAGTTGGTCTTTTGACTTCAACCGCAGCGTGGGCTGACACATTCCAACGCTATGGAGAGGTTGAAGGCTGGAAAGTCTTCATCGACACTGAAAAAAAATCCTGCCTGATCGAGGCGGTGGATGATGCGGAAAACGTTGTTCAGATGGGCCTGACCGAAGATCGTGGCGTGGGATATGTCGGCATCTTCACCAAGGCTGAAACCGATATCAAACGTGGCGAGACGCAAGAAGTCGCCATCCTGCTGGGCGACAACATATATCTGGGTGAAGCGACCGGCATGAAAGGTAACATCACCAAAGGCTATTCCGGTGGTTATGTTCTGTCGGACAGCCCACAGTTCGCGGATGATCTGGCCAAGAAGAAGGTCATGATCGTGTTTCCCGAGACATCCTATGCCTTCACCGTCGATCTGACAGGCACTTACAAAGCCATGGAGATGGCCCGCAAGTGCAATGAAGAACAGCTGTCGTAAGCTGCTAGTCGGAAAGCGCGGCCATCAGCCGTGCTTTCTGCCCCTCATCGTCGGGTTGTGAAATCGCTGCGGCCAAATCTTCGAGTGAGGCAATCGAATGCCCTGCGCGAAAACTGTCAACATGCGGCAGCATCGCGGCAACCCCTTGCGCCCTGGGCGCGAACCCGTCCCAACGCAACAAGGGGTTCAGCCAGATCAGGCGTTTTGAGGACAGGTGCAGACGCTCGATCTCTTTCCTGAGGAGCTCAGGATCGCCCCGCTCGAGCCCGTCCGTGATCAACAGAACAACCGCCCCCTGCCCCATCACCCGGCGTGACCAGTCCCTATTGAATTGATGCAGGCACTCTCCGATACGCGTGCCGCCCTCCCAATCCTGCGCCTCGGCCCCTGCTGCGGCAAGTGCCGCGTCTACATCCCGTTGGTGCAGGTGGCGCGTTATGTTGGTGAGGCGTGTGCCGAATGTGAAGGCATAGACCTTGGCCCAACCCGCTCCCTTGGCGTTGGACACTGAGTGCAGGAAATGCAGGATGATCCGACTGTACTGGCTCATCGAGCCGGAAATATCGCAAAGTGCGACAAGATTTGGCCAGCGTAGTTTGGGCTGTAGCCTGGCAATTTCGCGCAACTCCCCCCCTTGCCGCATGGCCGCGCGCAATGTGCGGGCACGGTCGATGCGGTGCCCCAAATGACTGGTCTGCCCGCGGCGTGATTCAATTGGCTTTACCGGCAGTGTCATCCGCGCCAATACGCGCTTGGCCTGCGCGATTTCGGCCGTGCTCATCTGCTCGAAATCCAGATTGCGTAGCCGTTCCTCGGATGAGGCGGTCTGGGTTGCGTCGATTTCGATCTCGGTTTCGCCTTCCTCTTGCCCGGCAGCGTCCGGCAAATCACGCTCAACCCCGTCCAGCAGTGCCTCAGCCGCGCGCTTTTCACCGGCGTCGGCCTTGTGCTCCTCCTGAACGCCGCGAATTGCAGGAAGCATCATCGCCATCATGTGTTCCATGTAACGCGGGTCTCGCCAGTACATTCGGAAGACTTGCGCAAAAATCACGCGGTGTTCCGGGCGGTTCACGAAACAGGCGTGTAAGGTCCAGTAGAAATCCCGTTTCTCGGAAAAACCTGCCGCCTGCACTGCACGAATAGCGTCGATCACACGACCGGGTCCGATCGGCAGCCCAGCCTTTCTGAGCGCGCGGGCAAAATGGGTGATGTTGTGCGCCAGCTTTGGGTTGTCGGGTATATCCAGCGGAAGTTGTTCGGCCATCAGACGTTACGGGGGCTCTGCCCCCATACCCCCGGAGTATTTGGAAAAAGATGAAACATCAGACCGGTTCGAGCGTGGCCTTGGCCTCGTCGAGGATGCGTTTTGCCTCGGACCCTTGAAGTTTTTGAATGTCGTCCTGATATTTCAGGATTGCACCCAGCGTATCCCCGATCACCTCGGGGCTGAGGTTCATCACATCCAGCGCCAACAGGCATTTCGCCCAGTCAATGGTCTCAGCCACGCCGGGTTTCTTGAACAAATCCTCGGTGCGCAAACGCTGAACAAAGGCTACAACCTCGCGACTGAGTGCTTCCGCAGCTTCAGGCGCACGGGCGTGCAGGATTTCGATCTCACGCTCGAAGTCGGGGTAATCTACCCAATGATAGAGGCAACGGCGCTTGAGAGCATCATGCACTTCCCGCGTCCGGTTCGAGGTGACAATCACGATGGGTGGTTCAGGTGCTATTATAGTGCCAAGTTCGGGGATGGTGACCTGAAAGTCACTGAGCGCTTCGAGCAGAAACGCTTCAAACGGTTCATCGGTCCGGTCCAATTCGTCAATCAGCAGAACTGGCGCTCCGTTTTCGTCCGGGCGCATCGCCTGCAACAAGGGGCGTTCGATCAGGTATTCGTCAGAGAACAGTTCAGTCTGCAACGCGCCCCGGTCGGCCCCACCCGCGGCCTCGGCCGTTCGGATCGCGACCATCTGCGCCGGAAAGTTCCATTCGTAAACGGCAGAGGACGCATCCAGCCCTTCGTAGCACTGCAACCGGATCAGGCGCCGGTTCAACCCGGATGCCAGAGCCTTGGCGATCTCGGTCTTTCCAACCCCTGCTTCGCCTTCCAGGAACAACGGGCGTCCAAGCTTCAGTGACAGGAACACAACCGTCGCAAGGGCGCGACCGCAGACATAGCCCTGACGACCCAGCATCTGCTGCACGGCATCGATGGAATCTGGCTGTGTCATGGAACCCCTCTCTGCTTTAGGGATAAACAGGTCATGCAAGTGTCTGGGCGTCAAGGCCTCAACCTTGGACAGAGCTACGACGTTCAGGTCGGTTGACAAGATTTTTTTTGTGCCTTGCGCGGACGCAGTTGGTCTTTCGCAACAGCTATGCTAGCGGAAGGCCATGACCGACACCCTTACGCTCCGCCGCCCTGACGACTGGCATCTGCATCTGCGCGATGGCGCGATGCTACAGGCCGTCCTGCCCGAAACCGCGCGCCATTTCGCCCGTGCGATCATTATGCCGAACCTTGTACCGCCGGTTGTGCGCGGCGATCAGGCCGCCGCCTATCGAGACCGCATTATGGCGGCTCTGCCCGATGGTATGACGTTCGAGCCGTTGATGACCCTGTATCTGACCGAAGATACAGATGCCGCAGATGTCGCAGCGGCCCATGCCAACGGTCTGATCAAAGCCGTCAAGCTGTATCCTGCCGGGGCTACCACCAACTCCGCCTCGGGTGTGCGCGACTTCGACAAAGTGCGCCCGGTGCTTGAGAAGATGGCCGAAATCGGCCTGCCCATGTGTGTGCATGGCGAGGTGACGGATCCGGAGATCGACATATTTGACCGCGAAGCCGTGTTCATCGACCGTGTTCTGGATCCGATCCGCAGATCGACTCCGGGCCTGCGTGTTGTGATGGAACATATCACCACGTCCAATGGTGTGGATTATGTCAAAGCCAACGCGGTTGATCTGGGTGCAACGATCACGGCGCACCACTTGATTATCAACCGCAACCATATCCTGGTTGGTGGCATCAAACCGCATTACTATTGCCTTCCTGTTGCCAAGCGCGAGGAACACCGTCTGGCCCTGCTATCCGCCGCAACATCGGGCGATGCGCGGTTTTTTCTGGGCACGGACAGTGCCCCGCACACGGATGCAAACAAGGAAATGGCTTGTGGCTGTGCGGGCTGTTTTACGGCGACCAACACCATGTCTCTGGTGGCTGAAATGTTTGACCGGGAAGGTGCATTGGAAAAGCTGGAAGGCTTCGTGTCGCTCAACGGGCCGGGTTTCTATCGCTTACCGGTGAACCAGGATATGATTACCCTGACCAAGGGTGAGCCCGTTTCGTATCCCTCAAAGATTGAAACAGGCGATGGACCAGTCACTGTGTTTGACCCGGGCTTTCCGTTGCACTGGTGCGTGGCTTAACCCGCCATACGTTCGGCCAGATCGCGGGCACGTCCCCCGGTGCGCAGCATCGACCAGATCGTGTCCGATTCATCCGCGCCGATCAGCTTGGTCGCTTTGTCGCGCACGCGATCCTCACGGTCCGACAACGACATTGGGTTCAGCAGATCATGCGTCGCTTCGCGGCGAATGCCATCGCGACGCAGCAGGGACAGATGCGCCTGCGTTTCTGACAGGCTGTCATCTGCCTCGACCGTGATGCGGTCGCGCAAAGACGTTATACGCGGGTCGACGCAGACCTTGTCGGTGAAACTACCTGGCAAAGCCGTATCATATCCCAGCGCCTGCATCGCGATCACTGTCCGATAGGAAAACTTGGCCCCCAGTCCGGTTGTCGGTGACAGTTGATTGCACACACTCATCCAGCGCGGATGAGTCTTTATCTGGATCTCGGCGACCTCTGGCTCCGCTATGTCCAACTCCCGCGCGGCTTCCAGCGCGGCGTGAAGACCGTGGCAACAGGCGTGAAACTTGTGGCTGACCGTTTCAAACAGCCATTCATCGCCCAACCCATCCAGAGCAGTTTGATCCGCTGCACCTTGATGCGTTGCCCCAAATCCATAAGGACCCTCCAGCGCGTCGGCGTTGGCCTGAAAACCGCGCTGTACCAGCAAGGCCGTCTCGACCCCTGCTGAAGCGGCAAGTCCGGCGTTATACGGCTTGCCCATGGTTCCGAACTGCGCCTTCAGCCCCGCCGCTCGCGTCGCCGTCAGACCCAGAACCATTCGCATCTGGTTTGCGTCAAAACCCAGCAAACGGCCAACAGCGACTGCCGCCCCAAAGGCACCGGATGTCGCCGTCTGGTGAAACCCTGCCTGATAGTGACCGCGCCCCAGCCACAAGCCAATTCGGATTGAGGTTTCCATACCCACCAAAGCGGCTTCGAGAAAGTCGACAAGAATACGGTCATCCCATTCGGCCACCGCAAGGGCTGCGGGCAAAATGGCGACGGAAGGATGCCCAATATGGGCGAAATGCGTGTCATCGTAATCCAGCGCGTGAGACACCGTGCCATTCACCAACGCCGCACCACGTAGCGGCGCCGAGCCGCCGCCAAGGAGATGCGCCTGAGGGTTCCCGCCCTCGGACAGTATCATGTCGCGAACCGTGGTTGAGACGGGTTCGCGCGCGCCTGCCCGGCCCACAGCGACCCAGTCAAGAACAGATAGCGATGTGACGATTCGCGCCTGAGACGACGTAGAAATCGGCCCTGCCGCAAAAGCGGCCAATGATACAGTAAATTCCGTCATGCGCGTAGTCTAGCGTGCGCCTGACAAGGGTAAAGACCTAGCTGTAGAGTTCTTGCGCGCGCGTCTCGAACGCGCGCACGATCCGATGCATCGCTTCGTTGAAAACCACACCGATAATCCCTTGCAAGATGGCGTTCTTGAATTCGAAATCCACATGGAACGAGACGTTGCAGCCCCCATCAGGCGCGTCCTCGAACTGCCAGTCGGATTTCATGTATTTGAAGGGGCCGTCCAGGTATTCGGTGTCGATTTTCTTTTGATCCGCAAACAGGGTTACCTTGCTGCCAAATCGTTCCCGGAAAACCTTGAACGAGATGATCAGATCGGCCTCCATCACCTCAGCCTCTTCCATCGCATAGGTCTTGCGAATGCGGGCAGCAGCGCACCACGGCAGAAATTGGGGGTACTTGGCCACATCGGCAACCAGGTCGTACATCTGCTGGGCTGTATACGGCAGGTGGCGGGTTTCCGAATGGATAGGCATGACGTCCGGTATTTGCAGGTGACAATGGCGCGTCATGTCGTATGTTGCGCGCCAAAGATCAAGGGGGCTGCGATGACTGACCGCGCATATGTGATAGATGAGATGATCTCGGCAAAGGCTATCGCCGCTCGAATCGAGGAGCTGTGTCGCGACATTTCGGCAGAGTTCAAAAACACTGACAAGCTGGTGGTCGTGGGTCTGCTGCGCGGCAGCTTTGTTTTCATCGCCGACCTTGTGCGCGAACTTGACCTTCCGATCGAGGTGGATTTCCTTGAAGCATCTTCTTACGGAGACGCGATGGAAAGCAGCAGGGAAGTTCGCATTCTCAAAGACTTACGCGGCGCAATTGAAGGGCGCGACGTGCTGGTTGTCGAGGATATCGTTGACACAGGCCATACGTTGAACCATGTCACCAAGTTGCTGCAAAGCCGTAACCCCGCGCGCCTGAAATCCATTGCCTTGCTGGACAAGCCGAGCCGCCGCGAAGTGGATTTTCGATCAGACTGGATCGGTTTTGAGATACCCGACGAATTTGTCGTGGGTTATGGAATTGACTATGCTCAACGCAATCGCAACCTGCCCTATATTGGCAAAGTCCGCTTTACGGACGAATAGCCCGAGCGGGCCTTTTCCGGCCTCGTACTCAGACCCGATTAAAAATTCATTATTTAGAATATCAATGGACAACCATCGCCTCGTCGCTTTACCTTTCAGGTAGTCGCATGAGGATTTTTGATGAAGCGTCTTATCTCGATAGCGGGCGTCTTTTTGGTGATCGTCTCCCTTGCAAGCGCGTCATATGCAAAAGACAACAAGGGCAAAGGACAAGGTGCCAACAAAACCAAAGTAGAGAAATCCATTAAGTCAAACGGCAAGGCTGTTCCGCCCGGTCAAATCAAACGATACACCCGAGGTCAGAAATTACCGGACGAACTGCGTTTTGACTATGTTGACGACCTCGACAACTGGAAGCTCAAACCGCTGAAGCCGGGGCAACGGTATATTCGGGTCGACGACGAAATAATCTCGATATCAGATGATACGAAGACTGTAATAGAAGCTGTTGGAATCGTTGGCGATCTGATGAATTGAAAGCCTCGGTCCTAGCAGTCGCGGCCTAACACAGCTTCGATGGCCCTCAGAAATATCCCGGTCCCAATCGGAATAAGCGCATCCGGGAAATCATAGTCCGGGTTGTGCAACTGGGGTTGGTCACTTCCCGACCCCAACCAGAACATGGCGGTTTTCGCGCTTTTTCCAAACTGGCCGAAATCTTCTGAAAACCGCTGTGGCTGATCGACCAATCTGCAAAAAACGCCCTGCTCCGTGCAGGCCTTGGACAGGATCGAAACTGCTTCCGGGTGATTGGCACAAGCCTCAAACACTTCGTCATAACTGATTTCGACCGCCAGCCCTTCGGCTTTGGCCGTTTCGTGGACCAACGATTCAGCGTCGCTGATCAGCTGCGCCATTCGCGCGTCCGTGACTGTGCGAAGCGTCACCCACAGCTCGGCCTGCCCCGGTGCTACTCCGACCGTGCGCTCACCCAACGTGGCATGTGTGACGGTGGTCAATGCGTAGTCGTCATTCAGATCCCCTCCGCCACCTAACGCGGTCAAAGCCGGCATCAGACTTGCCAGCGCACTGGCAGGTGACACCCCATCTTGCGGAGCAGCGGCATGCGACGTCTTTCCAGCCAAAACAATCTGCATCCCGCGTGAGGCACAGTTAGAAGGACCGTCACAAATTTCGACCGCGCCCAACTCCAGTCCTGGTAAGTTGTGCAAAGACAGTACGAGGTCGGGCGCAACCCCGGCGAACTGGGGATCAGCCCGGAAAGCGATTGCACCATGGCCGGTCTCTTCTGCTGGCTGGAAGATCAATACGACGCGGCCCTTCTTGGGGCGGTGATGTTTCAACCCGTCTGCTACGCCCAGAACCATAGTCATATGCCCGTCGTGGCCGCATAAATGACCTTTGCCCGCGACCTGTGATACATAGGAATGGTCCGCCAACTCCTGGATCGGCAACCCATCCAGTTCGCAGCGAATGCCCAGGGTGGGACCAGGTTGGCCACTTTCGAAAACGGCGGCAATCCCGTGCCCACCTATTCCGGTCAGGACATGGTCAGCGCCTGCGTCGCGCAGAAGTTCAGCCAACCGTGCTGCGGTACTCTCTTCCTGTCCCGAAAGTTCAGGTTGTTGATGCAGCTCGTGGCGCAGATAGGTCAGTCGCGCGATCTGATCAGGTGTCACGCGTGTTGCAGCTTTTCTAGACGCGCCGCGCGCAGCCGGGCAAAATCATCACCAGCGTGATAGGAAGACCGGGTCAACGGCGACGCAGATACCATCAGAAAGCCTTTGCCGTAAGCTGCCTTTTCGTATGACGCGAACTCGTCGGGTGTCACGAAACGATCAACACCGTGGTGTTTCGGTGTTGGTTGCAGATACTGGCCAATCGTCAGAAAATCGATATCCGCCGCGCGCATGTCATCCATGACCTGACGCACCTGCTGTTCGTTTTCGCCAAGCCCAACCATGATGCCAGACTTGGTAAAGATCGACGGATCAAGTTCTTTCACCCGCTGCAAAAGACGCAGTGAATGGAAGTACCGCGCGCCGGGGCGAACCTCGGGGTACAAACCCGGTACGGTTTCCAGATTATGATTGAAGACGTCCGGCTTTGCCTGAACCACAATTTCCAGAACGTCAGCATCGCATTTCAGAAAATCGGGCGTCAGAATCTCGATCGTGGTTTTGGGAGAGCGGTGCCGCACCGCGCGGATGGTCTGAGCAAAATGCTCGGCACCGCCATCACTCAGATCATCCCGATCAACGGAGGTGATAACCACATGGTTCAGGCCAAGTTTTTCGACCGCATGTGCCACCCGGCCGGGTTCAAAGGCGTCAAGGTCGTCTGGGCGGCCAGTAGCGATATTGCAGAATGTGCAGCCACGGGTACAGATCTCGCCCATGATCATCATGGTGGCGTGGCCCTGGCTCCAGCATTCGCCGACATTGGGGCATCCCGCCTCTTCGCAGACTGTGACCAGATTATTGTCGCGCATGATCCGGCGCGTATCTGCATAACCTTTGCCGCCGGGTGCCTTGACCCTGATCCAGTTCGGTTTCTTGGGCTGCGCATTATCCGGGCGGTGCGCTTTTTCCGGATGGCGCTGTTCGGGGATCTTCAGATCTCGCACGGGCAATATTCCTGACTTTAGGTCAATCTTGTCGCTCATAACATAAACAGATGTGCAGTGTTACACCAGCGGCGCATAGCCGCTATGCAACGCCGCCGCGCATAAGCGAAAACGAGATTGTAAAAATCCGTTTCACCGCATGTTTTCAATGAGTAATGAGAAGAGGTTATTAATTCAAAATGCGGCATATCGTCGATTGAAGGCAGTTTAGAACTGTTTTAAGTCACGGCAAAATCACAGGTGAATCACAGGAGCTTGAACATGAAATCCGGCGCAATACTGCCCAACGTGATCTTTCACACCCGTGTCCGCGATGACTCAATCGAAGGACCAAACCCATTCCGTTGGGAAGACAAGACCACCGCTGACTATTTTGCCGGAAAACGCGTGATCCTGTTCTCATTGCCCGGCGCGTTCACGCCCACCTGTTCGACATATCAACTGCCCGGCTTTGAAAACGGATATGGCGATTTCATTGCCCAGGGTGTCGATGAAATCTACTGCATGTCTGTCAACGACAGCTTTGTGATGAACAAATGGGCGCAAGATCAGGGCCTGACCAACGTCAAGGTCATTCCGGATGGATCGGGCGAGTTCACCCGTAAAATGGGTATGTTGGTTGACAAGGACAATCTGGGCTTTGGCATGCGGTCATGGCGCTATGCTGCCATCGTAAACGACGGTGTTGTCGAAGCCTGGTTCGAAGAACCTGGCCTGATGGATAACTGCCCCGAAGATCCCTATGGCGTGTCTTCGCCCGAAAACCTGATGAAACATCTTCAGGCGATGGCAGAACCCGAACTGGCTTGAGTAATAACAAGACGAAAAAAGGCCCGTTTTAACGGGCCTTTTTTTGTACCTTCAGCCAATCATGCGGTCGCGTTCAGCCTGATCCCGATAGTGACGTTTCAGCCGTTGTAACGCGATCCGCAGAACAATCTTTCCGGATCGTGCCGACCAACCCATGCGTTTTTCCGCCAGTTCCAACCCTTCGAGATAGCAACAACACCGCAGGGCAACATCACTTAGTCCGGGGCCAAGGTCAGACAGGGCCCGCGCCACGCGGTCCCGCGCATCCGATGATCCCTTTCCTCCGTGGCTTTCACTGTCATAACTGCTGCGGCCACCAGCCGTTAAAAACCGCTCCCAGTTCTGTGAAACCTGAGGACCAATCTGCGCCAACTCGAAATCTTCGCGCAACCGCTCTCCTGCGCTGACAAGCGATTCATCCAGAAAAGGCTTGCCATCGCGGTCACGTCTGCGTGCAAGGGCAACCAACGGGCTTTCCGTGGCGCTATAGCGAATGCGCCTGATCCGGTCAGTCGCCCCACCCGATGTTTTTGCCTGAAACAACGACTGAGCTTCGGCAAATCCGACTTCGGTACCCACGCGCGCCTTGTTTTCCGCTTTTGCGATCAGGTGGCTCAGTGCCGTTCGGCCAGCCGCAGAAATTCTGTACCGTGAAATGCGACCGGGGTTATCGCAGGAAATCCAGTCCTTTAAGGCCAGAGCCTGAGCGATCTCGCAATCGACGACCGCGGTTCTGGTCGCTCCGGCGTTGCCGGTGTCACGAACGACTACCGCTTTGTCCATTTCTTCAGCCACGGCAAGAACCGAACCTGTCTCGCTCAGGCGGCGCAGAATGCGCAATGCCTCTCTTTCGAACGCCTCTTCCTGGGCAGCTTCATCCGCGATCACGACCGAGTCGCCTGCGTCGTCGGGCATGGAAAAATGTGTTTCTGCCAGCGACTGCAACGCCGCATCCACCAAAGGATCGTCACGGCGCATCTCGATACGCCGGATTTGCCGGAGGATGGTTGACGCATGGCAACCTGCCGATCTCGCGATATCGCGGATCGAGCGTCCGGTTTCGGTATGAGCAAGGTATCTTTGCGCCCCCTCTGGAACCCATGCCGGAATGGTGAAAGCCATGTTGTTTTCCATGATTATTTGCCCTCGTCGACAAAACAAAATGTCACTTTTCGCCCTCGGATAGCGGGTTAACCAAATCTAACTAGAGGTCCATTCGTTACTCGTTCGTTAACCGCACAAGGCACGAACCAGATTTGATTCAAAAAGATAAACAGTCGTGAAACCATCGTTCGGAGAGGCTGTCACGCAGGCAACACCCGCTTAGGTTGTGCATTAAATAGTCCGGTAAACCTTCAGACACAGGACACGTAAGATGCAGGACCTGATGACAATGATCTCAACGCTTCACCGCCCACGCATGTTGGCAAGAGCCGCCAATTTCGGAGCGAGAGAGTACAACCGGGACAGGCATTTGCAACGTATTCTGGGATACGGGTCATTGCCGGGTTCAGGTCAGGCCCTACTGCGACTGATGGAGATGGAAAAAGAGGTGAATGAACTGCGCAAAGAAGATGATGCCGCATACTCTCTGGTCCGGCATCTCGACATTCTTATCGCGCTGTTGGGTGAGGCGCGGCTGTATCAAGCCAACCGCGCCCCGGTCCTTCAATAATTAGGAAAACGCATCCGGCATGGAGGCCTTTTTCTCGGCGATATAGGCTTCCAGCGCTGCGGCTGTATCCGGCTCCATATGCGGTTGCTGATAATTCGCCAGCAGGTGTTCAACCCGCACAGAGGCTAGAGCCCGCGTATCACGCGCACCTTCTTCCTGCCAGGTTTCATATGGCTTGTAGTCCAGCAGATCGGACTTCCAGAACGATTCCTTGAAGTTCGCCTGCGTGTGGGCGCATCCTAGATAGTGCCCGCCGGGGCCAACTTCCCGGATCGCATCCATGGCCTGCGCGTTGTCATCATAGGCCACGCCCTTGGCCAGCGAATGCAAAACGCCCAACTGGTCGGCATCCATAACAAATTTCTCGAAGTCGGCCACCAGGCCACCTTCCAGCCAGCCGCAGGCATGCAGCATGAAGTTCACGCCAGCCAACAGACCCATGTTCAGCGAGTTCGCTGTCTCATAAGCCGCCTGCGCATCCGGAAGTTTCGAGCCGCAGAACGACCCTGCGGACCGATACGGCAAGTTCAGACGCCGCGCCAGCTGACCCGCGCCATAGGTGATATGCGAAGCTTCCGGCGTACCGAAGGTCGGCGCGCCAGAATTCATGTCGATCGAGGTCACGAATGCCCCAAAGATCGCGGGAGCACCAGGACGGACGATCTGGCTGTACGCCACACCGGCAAGAACCTCGGCCAGAACCTGGGTCAAAGTACCGGCCACCGAGACCGGCGCCATCGCACCGCCCACAATAAAGGGCGAGATGATGCAGGCCTGATTGTTGCGGGCATAGACTTCCAGCGAGCCCATCATCACATCGTCGAATGTCATCGGCGAGTTTATGTTGGTCAGCGACGTCATCACCGTGTTTTGCTGGACGAATTCCTTACCGAACAGGATTTCGCACATTTCAACCGAATCCTGCGCCCGGCTGGGATCGGTCACCGAGCCCATGAAAGGCTTGTCCGACAGAGTCATATGCGCCTTCAGCATATCCAGATGGCGCTTGTTCACCGGAATGTCGGTCGGTTCACACACCGTACCGCCCGAATGGTGCAGCCACTTGGACATATAGGCAAGTTTCACGAACTTGTTGAAGTCGTCCATCGTCGCGTAACGACGGCCGCCTTGTGCATCGCGCACGAAAGGAGGGCCGTAAACCGGGGCCAGAACCATGTTCCGGCCACCAATCACGACCGACTTCTCGGGGTTGCGGGCATGTTGGGTGAACTCGCTGGGCGCTGTTTTAATCAGCTCACGAGCAAGGCCGCGCGGAATGCGCACGCGTTCACCGTCGATATCCGCACCCGCGTCGCGCCAGCGTTCCAGAGCGGCAGGGTTATCAACAAAGTTAACACCGATCTCTTCCAACACGGTTTCCGCGTTGTTTTCAATGATCTCCAGTGCCTCTTCGTTGAGGATTTCGAAGTTCGGAATGTTGCGTTCGATGTATTTCGCGGTCTCGATACGAACTGCAGTCCGCTCGGCACGGCGGGCAGCGCCACCGCCACCTCTCGCCCTGCGCCGGGTGTTTGCCTCAGTCATGAGAAGATCCCGTGTTGTTGGTTAGATTGAGCGTTTGATACAGGTTTGCCGGGGCGCAAGCATAGGGATTGCGGCACGTTGGGGGGAAAAGCGACATTGCCGCGCGGCAATCCGGCGAACCGGCCGCCAAGGGTGAAATCTGGAATTGGAAAGCGTACCCTTCTGCCCTGTCCATGTGCGCCGACGGAGCCACCGGCGGAAACCCTCGTGTCAAAAATCATTGCAGTGATCTTTTTTGATTCCCGCGCTGGAATCGGACCTCGCTCTTGCGAAATGTGCGGGCTTGCCCTAAGGCGCTGACATGACCCAGACATCCCACGACCGCCTTCTGATCATCGACTTCGGCAGCCAGGTTACGCAGCTTATTGCCCGCCGCCTGCGTGAGCTGAATGTCTATTGCGAAATTCACCCTTACCAGAATGTCACGATGGATTTCGTGCGGGAAATGGCCCCGCGCGCGGTGATCTTCTCGGGCGGGCCGGACAGTGTGATGCGCGAGGGCTCGCCCCGTGCTCCGCAAGAGATTTTTGACTATGGCGTGCCGATTCTGGGCATCTGTTATGGCCAGCAAGTGATGATGCACCAGCTTGGCGGCAAGGTCGAAAGTGGCCATGGCACCGCCGAGTTCGGTCGGGCTTTTGTCACGCCAAAAGACGAACTGGAAATTCTGAAGGGCTGGTTTGACGACGGGGATGAACAGGTCTGGATGAGCCACGGTGACCACGTCAGTGAAATCGCGCCGGGATTTCAGGTCTTTGGCACATCGCCCAACGCGCCCTTTGCGATCACAGCCGATCCAGCGCGCCATTTCTATGCCGTGCAGTTCCACCCCGAGGTGCACCACACGCCCAAGGGCGCGAAGCTGTACGAGAACTTCGTCAAGCTGGCCGGTTTCAAGGGCGACTGGACCATGGGGGCCTATCGCGAAGAGATGATCCGCAAGATCCGCGAGCAGGTTGGTGACAAGAAGGTCATCTGCGGTTTGTCGGGCGGCGTTGACAGCTCGGTCGCGGCGATCCTGATCCACGAGGCGATTGGAGACCAGTTGACCTGCGTCTTCGTTGACCACGGGCTGTTGCGCAAGAACGAGGCGACAGAAGTCGTCGGCATGTTCCGCGACAACTACAATATCCAACTGATCCACGCGGACGAATCCGAACTGTTCCTTGGCGAGCTTGAAGGGCAAAGCGACCCGGAGACCAAACGCAAGATCATCGGCAAACTGTTCATCGACGTGTTCCAGAAACACGCCGATACCATTGAAGGGGCCGAGTTCCTGGCCCAGGGAACGCTTTATCCGGATGTAATCGAATCGGTGTCATTTTCGGGCGGTCCTTCTGTAACCATCAAATCGCACCACAATGTCGGTGGCTTGCCGGAAAAGATGGGCCTCAAGCTGGTCGAGCCCTTGCGAGAGCTGTTCAAGGATGAAGTGCGCGCTCTTGGCCGCGAACTTGGTCTTCCGCAGAGCTTCATCGGACGCCACCCCTTCCCCGGCCCAGGTCTGGCAATCCGCTGCCCCGGTGAAATCACCCGCGAAAAACTGGGTATTCTACGAGAAGCGGATGCAATCTATATCGACCAGATCCGTAAACACGGCCTCTATGATGACATCTGGCAGGCTTTTGTCGCCATCTTACCAGTGCGCACCGTAGGCGTCATGGGCGACGGGCGCACCTATGACTACGCCTGTGCGCTGCGGGCCGTCACATCTGTCGATGGCATGACCGCGGACTACTACCCGTTCAGCCATGATTTCTTGGGCGAAACGGCAACGCGGATTATCAACGAAGTCAAAGGCATCAACCGGTGCACCTATGACATCACATCGAAACCTCCCGGCACCATCGAGTGGGAGTAGCTCAAACAACCCAACTTATTGTTTATATTGATTTTTGTGGCTAGCAAGTTGTGAACCAAGTGAACCAAGTGAACCAATCATCTCCTAACAAGTCATCCTATCGATCTGAAATTGATGGTTTAAGAGCATTTGCTGTCTTATCCGTTGTAGCCTTTCACGCCTTTCCTAGTTGGATAAAAGGTGGGTTCATTGGTGTTGATGTCTTTTTCGTAATTAGTGGTTTTTTAATTACTAGTCACATATTTGAAAATTTAGACAAAGGGCAATTTAGTTTTACTGACTTTTTTGGTCGTCGTATTAGACGGATATTCCCAGCCCTTATACTTGTAATGGCTTGCTCATTGGCTTTCGGTTGGTTTACATTACTAGCGGACGAATTTTCTCAACTCGGTAAGCACGTCGCGAGCGGTGCTGCGTTCATTACAAACTTTATTTTGGTTGATGAGAGTGGTTATTTCGATACTGCCTCAGAAACCAAGCCAATGCTTCACTTATGGAGCTTAGCTGTTGAGGAGCAATTCTACATTGTTTGGCCACTAGTACTTTGGCTTGCTTGGAAGCGTAGGTTTGATTTACTTACGATTACAATCTTAGTGGCTTTGATCTCGTTTTATTTAAACCTGCGTTTTGTTAACTCATATCCGACAGAAACCTTTTTTTGGCCGGTGGGGCGTTTCTGGGAGCTTTTAAGTGGAAGTGTTCTAGCTTGGCTTCTCTTGTATAAATCAGAGGTACTTAACCGATTTAAGCTATGGGTTGATAAGGTCGCAGTCAGAATTATTCACCCAAAAGAAGTTAAAGCCGATGGCTCAACTACATCTAATCTGATGTCACTTATCGGATTACTATTATTGGCTTATGGCGTAATCCGCATTAATGAAAGTCTTTCGTTTCCTTCAAAATGGGCTCTAATTCCAGTTTTAGGGGCTGTTTTAATAATCGCTAGTGGTTCTAAGGCTTGGCTGAACCGCGTATTTCTAATGAATCCGATAGCTGTTTGGTTTGGGCTCATTAGTTATCCATTATATTTGTGGCATTGGCCGATTTTATCCTTCCTTCAGATTGTTGAAGGAGAAATGCCACATAGAGATGCTCGAATTCTTGCTGTTCTGCTTGCTGTTCTACTAGCTTGGCTTACCTACAAACTTGTGGAAAGTCCTATTCGATTTGGCTACTTGAAGCATAAGGTGAGTGCTGTTTATATAGCTGTAGTGCTCTTTTTCATAGGTGCTGTTGGCTATTACGTTAATAATGCTGATTGGTCCGAGACTAGGGGTTATGAAGATGTAGTATTTCCCCGCAAAGGTTTTGAACACGGCTTCGGCTCTTCTTTGAATTGGTATAAAGGTAAAGAAGGTTGGCTATTCTTAGGAAACCAATTTGATCAAACGGTAGCTAAACGTAGATTATTTTCCGAACCTTCAAGTCAAAATATATCGAATGAAGTTGCCAGATTTGAGGCTTTAGCTAGACAAGGTATGGAATCGAATACTAAGGTTGCTCTTTTGGTGGGACCAAATAAATCTAGTGTTTATACTGAGTATCTACCCAATGAAATGAATCCTTCAGAACAAAGGTATAGCACTTTTTTTACTGATAGATTGAAAGATATATCAAATCTTCTGGTTGTAGATCCAACTGATTTTCTAATCGGTGCTAAATCGAAAGAGGGAATTCTTTATTGGCGGACAAATACACATTGGAATCAAAAAGGTTCGTACCTAGCCTTTAAATCTCTGATGGAAGGACTATCCCTGAAAACTCCAAGCGTTGATTTTGTTCAGAGCGGTACAACACATAGAGGTGATCTGATAGATATTAGTAAGTTAAGTGATTTTCCATTAAGTGATGGTGATGATTGGCGCTTTAAGATACTCAGAGAATCAAAAATTTCTAAAGAGGAATTTAATGGCCAACCAAAAAGTTCTTTTGGATGGAATGGAAAGGTTTTGAACACCAAGGCATTAAACGATATGTCTGTTTGGGTGATTGGGGATTCCTTTACATCAGCAATCAGACCCTATATTGAAGCATCTTTTAGGGATGTTCGATATATCGGCCATTGGAGCCCCAAACTAAACTCGCTGCCGTCAGAATTGGCGTCGTCTGCTGAAAAACCAGATTTAGTTTTGGTTGTAAGGGTTGAAAGATCCTTTTAGAAAAATCTTTCAATCACCTTGTCACTAACGCTTTGATATTATCGAGTGGGAATGACCAGCAGATGCCTGCGAAAAACCTAACTGATTGAGCTGCAAAACGTCCTTCTCGTTCAAGCTATTGTTCAGGGCAGTCATCTATACGACCTTGAATCTGGTGCACCTTCGACGTTTGAATAGCCGGGCAAACCTAGCCTGCTTATCATAAGCGCTTGGCCTTGCGGTCTTTTGGCAGCGCGGCCCCGCAACGAACCTGATGGACGCCCGAAATGAGCCATGCGCAGAAAGACGTAATCAAGGCCGGTCTATGGATGACCGGCGCGATCGCCTCATTCTCTTCCATGGCGGTTGCAGGGCGTGAACTGAGTTCTGCGCATGATACCTTTGAAATCATGATGTATCGCAGCATCGTTGGGTTCGTTGTTGTTGCAACTGTCCTGACTGTGACTCGCAACTGGCAGCAAGTTTCGACGGAACGGCTGGGATTGCACGCCTTACGAAACACCTTACATTTCACGGGGCAAAATCTCTGGTTCTACGCCGTGGCAGTGGCTCCCTTAGCGCAGGTATTCGCGCTGGAGTTCACGCAGCCGCTTTGGGTAATCCTGCTCTCGCCGCTGTTTCTGAACGAACGGTTGACGCCGCTCAGGTTGATAGCGGCGCTTATCGGGTTTTCGGGCGTTCTGATCGTCACACGCCCAGGTGCTGCCCCCCTGAGCCCCGGCTTAATAACAGCAGCGGCATCTGCGGTATTCTTCGCGTTTACAACGATTACCACCAAGAAGCTCACGCGATTTGCCAGTATTGGGTGTATCGTTTTCTGGCTGACTGCAATGCAAGCAGTCCTTGGGGCCACAGCCGCTGGCATCGACGGTCAGATTGCGCTTCCGACAATGCAAACCGCGCCCTACTTGATTCTGGTTGGGTTGGCGGGTTTGCTGGCGCATTTCTGTATTACCAATGCCCTGTCTATCGCCCAGGCAACCGTCGTCATTCCCTTTGATTTTGCACGCCTTCCGACAATCGCGGTGATCGGGATGCTCCTCTATCACGAGCCCATCGACCATTGGGTGTTGATCGGCGCCGCTATCATCTTTGCAGGCATTTTCCTGAACATCTGGTCCGAAAATCGTAACAGTTTAGCAACAGTTCAGAACTGTAGTGGCAACAAGTAACGCACCGTCACCAGTTGACCTTAAACTAACTGAAAAGAAAGTATCGCGCATTACACACGGGTAGGCGATGGACTCACTCAATTCTTCGCCAGGCAAATACTCGAAAAAAGTTCGGGAGGACAGAATGAAAACAACACTACTCGCAACGTGCGCTTTGTGCGTTGGAGCAACGGCTGGTTATGCAGGCGGTCTGGACCGCAGCGGTCAGGGTATCAACCTGATCTTTGAAGAAGGCTCTGCAGTTCAGTTTCGGTTGGGGTATACCGACCCAAGCGTAACAGGCACGATGCCAGACTTTTTTGGCACAAACGGTGGCCAACCCGTTGCTTCCGGCGAAGTTGCAAACGACTTCTTTACGCCACACTTGGGGTACAAAACGGCGCTTACGGAAAAGCTTGATTTCGCGCTGATCTACGATCAACCCTACGGCGCCGATATTCAGTACGCGAGCACGTATCCCCTGTCTATCAACCCAATTCCCGGCGGTCGGACCGACAGCCTGAGGGCGACAGCGGATACAGATGCCATCACTGCACTGCTGCGCTACAAATTCGATGGCGGATTCAGTGCGATCGGTGGTATTCGCGCGCAACGCGTCGAGGCTTCGATAACTGTTCCGATTACCGCAGGCTATCAGGTGGATACCAGCGCTGATACCGCATTCGGGTATGTCGTTGGTGTCGCGTGGGAAAAACCCGAAATCGCCGCACGTGTATCGCTGACTTACAACTCCAAGATCAGCCACGACCTTTCGCAGACAGAATCGCTCAATCCGCCTCCTTTCCCACCAATTCCACCGGGGACTGTGGCAACGTTCAACACCACAAGTGAGATTGAAACGCCCCAGTCAATCAACCTGGATTTCCAGACTGGCGTGGCGCCCAAGACATTGTTGTTTGGCTCGATCCGTTGGGTCGACTGGCCACAACTTGTGTATAATCCGCCAAACTATCCGCCGACCAGCAACCTGGTTGACTATGACGACGCCACGTTCACCTACTCGCTGGGTTTGGGTTATCAGTTCTCGGAAGAGTTTTCTGGTGCTGTGACACTGGGCTACGAAACTTCCCAAGGTACGCCGGTTTCGAACCTCGGTCCGACAGATGGGTTCTGGAGCATCGGTCTGGGTGGCACGTATTCGCTTGAGAAGGCAAAAATCTCGGGCGGTGTTCGTTATACCGACATCGGGGATGCCACCGCGAATGGTGCTGGTCCCGCGGCACGTGGTACGTTCACAGGCAACAGCGCCTGGAGCGTTGGTTTCCAGATCACATACGCTCTGAACTGATCTGAGTAATCTTATGTAACTGTAAAGCCCCGCAGTTTCTGCGGGGCTTTTTCGCATGAACCGGGTCGCCGTTGGTTAACATCAATGAAAAAGTGCCCGCATGAACAAACAAAAACACCTCTCTCTCCGCGCCTGGGCCGAGCTTTTGCTCCTTGGACTGATCTGGGGCGCCTCCTTTGTTTCCATCCGGGTCGCTCTGGACACGCTTCCCGTGATGACCTCGGTTTTGCATCGCACATTCTGGGCCATGCTGGTTTTGTGGCTGGTAACTTGGATCAGGGGGATCAAAGTGCCGCGCGCGCCCCGTATCTGGGGCACTTTTCTGGTCATGGGGCTGTTGAACAACGTCATCCCCTTCAGCCTGATGGCTTGGGGGCAGCTTTACATTGACACGGGTCTGACGGCGATCCTGAACGCGGCGACTGCGATCTTCGGCGTTTTGATAGCAGCACTGTTTTTTCGCGACGAGCGATTGACAAAAACCCGGCTACTGGGTGTCTGCCTGGGCTTTCTTGGTGTCTCAATCGCGATTGGAGTGCTGAACTTCTTGAGTTTCAGCCTGCAAAGCACAGCTCAGATTGCAGTGTTGGCCGGAACAGTTTCCTACGCATGTGCCGCGGCTTGGGCGAGGCAGACATTATCGCACCTTCCCCCGGTGATTGCCGCCGCCGGTATGCTGACGGCTTCGACAGTGCTGGTATTGCCAATAACATTAGCAGTTGATGGAGTACCCAGCTTGGCGCTACCCGCAATAACCTGGGTGGCCATCGGGTACTATGCGATTGTCGCAACAGCCGGCGCATATCTGCTTTACTATCGGGTTTTGGCAATGGCCGGCAGTGGCAATCTGATGCTGGTCACACTTGTCATACCTCCGGTCGCTATTGTTCTGGGTGCATTGCTGCGCGAAGAGTCCCTGCCCCCTAACGCCTTTCTGGGCTTTGCCGTTCTGGCGATTGGCCTTTTGGTTCTGAATCGTTCGCCCCGGCCCAATTGACGCCGTGCGCTGCCCGATTTAGCTAGGGCAAAAAAGGACAGCGCAAAATGATCTACACCTCAGCCAATGACTGGCGCACGGCAAGCCGAAAGAAAGTGCTGTTCTTTGGCATGTCGGGGTTGGGCAAGACCTACGTATCCAACATCCTCAGAGATTCCGGGAACTGGTTCCACTACTCGATCGATTACCGGATCGGCACGCGCTATATGGGCGAGTACATCACCGACAATGCCAAGGCCGAGGCCATGAAAGTTCCGTTCTTGCGTGAACTGCTGTTGTCGGATTCGATCTATATCGGTTCGAATATTTCATTCGCCAACCTGACACCTGTTGCCGCTTATCTGGGCAAGCCGGGAAACCCCGATCTGGGCGGCTTGGACATGCCGGAATACCGCCGCAGGCAGGAACAGTTTCGCTTGGCCGAAATTCATGCGCTGCTGGACACCGAATACTTCATCGACCGCGCCGAGCGTCTGTACAAATATCCTCACTTTATCTGCGATACGGGCGGATCCATCTGCGAGTGGGTAGATCCCGAAGACCCAAGGGATCAGGTTTTGTCCGAACTCGCGCGGCACACCCTCATGATCTGGCTGAAGGGTGACGAGGGTCACACAGCCGACCTTGTGCGCCGTTTCGACAAGGCCCCAAAACCCATGTCCTATCAGGCTGATTTCCTGACACGTTCCTGGACCGAGTATCTGGATCAACACGGCTGTACAGAGGCCGAGGTCAACCCCGATGATTTTGTCCGCTGGACCTATGCGCAAGCCCTGGCCCATCGTCAGCCCCGGTACGAGGCGATGGCAAAGAACTGGGGCGTGACGATTGATGCCAATGACATCGGCAAGATCCGCGATGCGGCCGATTTCGATGAGTTGATCGAACGTACCCTTGAGGCCAGACGCAATAACGCCTAACTACCAGTTTTCCCTAATCTCTTCGAAGTCAGACACATGCCCATCAAAATCCCCTCAGATCTGCCCGCTTTCGACGTCCTGAACAAAGAGGGCGTTATGGTCATGTCCGAGGATCAGGCAATGCGTCAGGATATTCGCCCCCTGCGCATCGGGTTGCTGAATCTGATGCCGAAGAAGATTCAGACGGAAAACCAGTTTGCGCGCCTGATCGGCGCAACCCCGTTGCAGATCGAACTGTCTTTGATCCGTATGACGGAACACCAGACAAAAACCACCGCCGCCGAGCATATGTCCGAGTTCTATCAGCCTTTTCAGGAGGTCAAGGACCATAAATTTGATGGCCTGATCATTACTGGCGCGCCAATCGAGCATCTGGAATTTGGTGACGTCACCTATTGGGATGAAATCAGCGAAATCTTTGACTGGACTCAGACAAACGTACATTCAACCTTTGGAGTTTGTTGGGGCGGGATGGCGATGATCAACCATTTTCATGGTGTCCGAAAACACATGCTGGATGCCAAGGCCTTTGGCTGTTTCCGTCACCGCAACCTGAACCCTGCATCACCTTTTTTACGTGGGTTCTCTGACGATTGCGTTATCCCGGTCAGCCGCTGGACGGAAATGAAACAAGATGAGATCGACGCCGCGCAGGGTTTGACGACCCTGCTGGGCAGCGATGATGTGGGCCCTTGTCTGGTCGAAGATCCCAGCCACCGCGCGCTGTATATCTTCAATCATTTTGAGTATGACAGCGACACGCTGAAACAGGAGTATGATCGCGACGTCGCCAATGACACGCCCATCAACGTGCCGATCAACTACTATCCGGATGATGACCCATCCAAGACACCTCAAAACCGTTGGCGCAGCCACGCGCATCTTCTTTACGGAAACTGGATAAACGAAATCTATCAGACTACGCCTTTTGATATGAGCAAAATTGGCCACTAAAACCTTGATATCCTTTGGCCTCATCATTCTGGGCCTTGCCGTTGTGACTGCGTGGCGCAGCGCCCGGAACGAAGCACAGGCAGAAGTGGCTTTCCCACCCGAAGGTCAGATTCTTGATGTCGACGGGATCGCCGTTCATGCGGTTGTCATAGGGAATGGGCCGGATGTTGTCCTTCTTCACGGCTCAAGCGGCAACACCCGCGACATGACCTTTGCGCTGGCACCCATTCTGGCGGAAAACTACCGCGTCATCGTTTTTGATCGGCCCGGCCTGGGGTTTTCAGAAAGTTTCAACCCAGACGGTGAAACGATCACGGAGCAAGCGGATATCCTGCAAAAAGCTGCTGCCCAACTTGGGGCGGACAAGCCTGTCGTTGCGGGCCAAAGCTATGGTGGTTCAGTGGCACTTGCATGGGCGGTCACAAGGCCCGACGACCTCTCAGCACTTGTTCTGATCGCACCCGCCGCCATTCCGTGGGAAACGCCGCTGGATGGGTTTAACCAATTAGCGTCTACCACGCTCGGCAATACGCTCGCCCTGCCTCTGATTTCTTCCTTTGTGCCCGATTGGTACGTAACGCGGGCATTGGACAGTGTATTTGCGCCCCAATCGGCCCCCGCTGGATATGCTGAACATTTTGGGCCCGGCCTGACCATTCGGCGCAGTTCCATGCATGCAAATGCCAAGCAACGGGCCAACCTATTGGATGAGATAACCCAATTGCAGCCGCGATACGGTGAGATTTCAGTGCCAACCGAAATCGTTCACGGCACCGCCGATGACACTGTCGGCCTTGAATGGCATTCGCAACGTCTGATCCAGCAAATCCCGCAGGCCGAACTGGTCGCGTTACCGGGGATCGGTCACATGCCGCAGGTTGTCGCAGCGCCCGAAGTTGCTGCCGCAATTGATCGTGCAGCGCAGCGTGCAGGTTTGCGTTAATCCAAGCTCTAATCCATAGTCGGATATGGGTTTTATCGCGAGGTGACATATGGCTCGGACCGAAAAAGGTTCTATCGAGAAGTATTTTCAGGATAGCGCGCCCAAAGCTATGCGGGATGAGATCGAGAATTCGAAGAAAGGCGATATCCTGAACCCGACCTACCCATATAGCGAGAAGATGAAACCCAAGGACTATGAAGAGCAGATGGAACTGCTCCAGATCGAGCTGGTCAAAATGCAGTCTTGGGTCAAGGACACGGCGCAACGGATCGCCATCATCTTCGAAGGCCGCGATGCTGCCGGTAAGGGCGGAACGATCAAACGGTTTCGCGATAACCTGAACCCGCGCGGCGCGCGCAATGTGGCGCTCAGCAAACCCTCGGAAACTGAACGCAGTCAATGGTACTTTCAGCGCTACATCCCGCACCTGCCTGCAGCCGGCGAGATCGTGTTCTTTGACCGCAGCTGGTACAATCGCGGCGTGGTCGAAAACGTCTTTGGTTTCTGCACCCGGGAAGAGCGCGAGCGGTTCTTTCGTCAGGTTCTGCCGCTTGAAACGGGTCTGGTCAATGATGGCATCAAACTCTTCAAGTTCTGGCTCAATGTCGGGCGCGCTGAGCAACTAAACCGTTTTCTGGCCCGTGAAACCGACCCGTTAAAGCAATGGAAACTCAGCCCGATTGACGTGGCAGGGTTGGACAAGTGGGACGAATACACACAGTCGATTTCGGAAACTCTTACCCGGTCACACTCAGACATATCTCCTTGGACAATAGTCCGGTCCGACGACAAGAAACGCGCCCGTCTTGCAGCAATTCAATCGGTCCTGCACACGCTGGACTATGATGAGAAGGACGCAAAAAGCATTGGTAACATTGATCCCCTGATCTGCGGTGGTCCGGATGTCTGGGAAGCGTAGGTTGCGTTTTCGCCCTGCCCGGCCAAGGCTTTCAAGGGCAAGTGTTGGACGACCGGGTGTATTTGGTCTATCCCCTTGTCTTCCAATACCTAATCGAAGAACCTGAGGCCGGGATGTCGAAACGCGGTTATCATCACGGAAACCTAAAGCAAGCTCTGATCGAGGCAGCCTTGTCCCTGATCGAAGAAAAGGGGCCGACAGGTTTTACGTTATCTGAAGCCGCCAAAACCGCTGGCGTAACACCAGCCGCAGTCTATCGCCATTTTGAAGGGCGCGAAGACCTTATCGCCGAAGCCGCACGGCAGGGATTCGAGATGTTTGCGGACCTGATGCAATACGCTTATGACACAGGCCAACCCTCTGCCCTATCCGCCTTCGAAGCAACCGGGCGGGCCTATCTGGCTTTTGCCCGGAAGAACCCCGGCCACTACATCGCCATGTTTGAAAGCGGAATTTCGTTGAATCGCACCCCAGAATTATCCATGGCCGCCAATCGGGCCAAATCGGTTCTCGAGAAAGCAGCCGCTGACTTGTCGCAACATATTCCACCAGAAAAGCGCCCGCCCGCGTCGATGTTCAGCGCGCACATCTGGGCGATGAGCCATGGCGTGGTCGAATTATACGCGCGCAATACCGGGGCGACGTCTCCCTTCCCCCCGGAAGACCTGCTGGAAAGCGGCATTGGTATCTATCTGCGAGGGCTGGGTCTGATCCCGCAGGACGACTGACACCTTTCAAAAAGTTCGACTGCTTTGCGGTAAGCTCAGCCCGGACGTAACGTTGATAAGATTCATCTCGCCCATTCCCTTTATGTCGACACGTCCCAGGTCCGAGACCTGAAACTCGTCAATCAGGGCGTATTTCATCTCTTCCGGCGCAACTATTTTCATAGGATTGGCGAATATTTGCAGTCGGGACGCGATATTTACCGCCGGACCGAAAACGTCGTAGACGTATTTCTGAATGCCCACGACAGACCCGACTGCGGCCCCCATGCCCAAACCGATCCGGGCCTGCCATTTGTGCGGATGGCTTTCGTTACGGCGTTCGAGATAACGCAGGAAACGTACCGCGCAATGGGCCACTGCCGTCGCGTGATCGGGTGTCGGGTCAGGCATGCCTGAGACCGCAAGATATGCGTCACCAATTGTTTTGATCCTTTCACACCCGAATTGTTCAACGATCCTGTCAAACGCCGTGAAAATGTCGTTCAACTCACTCAGGGTCACTGTCGGGTCGGTCTTGGCCGCGAAATCGGTGAAACCCACAAAGTCCAGCATGACCACAGACACCTGCTTGTAGAGCTGCGGAGTGACAACACCGAATGTCTTGAATTCTTCATAAACCGCCCGTGGCATCAAGTTCAAAAGCAGGCGTTCAACCCGTTCTTTTTCGCGTTCCAGCTCTCGCGTGTTGCGTTCGACCATGGTGGAATAGCTGTCGATCATACTTTCCAGCTCGCGAATGCGCGTGATGTTCTGGCATTCGACAATCAGAACCTGCTCTGACAATCCGCTTGCCAACGAAACTGCGACCGCAAAGATCAAGGTCCGCCGCTTTGGTTTGATCTGCAACTCAACCGAATATCTCAGGCCCGATTGCTTGACGTCTTCCAGTTCTTTGGGATCAAGGGCAGGCAGAATGTCCGTAAGAGTACTGCCGTTCTCGGGGGTTCCAAACCACTCTGCGAAAGGTCCGTTATGAAACACGAACTGAAGATCCGAGGCGCGCACCACGGCAATGCCGACACCGATGGCGCGTAACAGCTGTTCGTTTATTGCATGAATGCTCATGCCGCGTTTCGGGCGACGATAATTGAACGCTTCCCTTCAATTGCAGCCAGCGCGGTTTTGATATCCTGATCGGACATACCATGCACGCTCAGCGCTTCGCCAAACAGCTCAGCCATCACATCAAATTCGTCGTGTGAAATACCCAGATGCCTGTGAACGGCTTCGATCCTGTCATCACTGAATGACGCCGGTCCGCCAATCAGGGACGATACGAATTTCGTCTGATGATCAATCAGCCGAGGCATGTCGATATCTTCAAAATAATGGCCGATATCATCCGAATCCAACGCCATTTCATAGAAGGTCATCACGACACGGCTGATCGTTTTGAAGCCACCGTATTTGTCATAAAGCGTTTGTGTCACACGAAAACCCAAGCGATACAGAACAAAAACACTATAACTCTATATCAAATTGATATTTTTGTTAATGTTTATGGTGTTTTTTATTTTCCGGCTTACCGGGTATTCTTTTAAGGGAAAGCAATAGCGACCAGGGTACACGATCCTGGGCTTTCGGAAATCTGGCGTGGTTCACGAAACTGCGTTGCACAGCCAAGACGCCGGGGCAGACATAGTTCTCTGTCAAAAGTGGTAATGGCGGAGAGACAGGGATTCGAACCCTGGAGACGGTTCCCCGCCTACACACTTTCCAGGCGTGCGCCTTCGACCACTCGGCCACCTCTCCGTGCCGGCGATGTTTGGACCAATGTCATGGAATTTGCAAGGCCCCAATTCGGTGAAATCACGGGAAAGATCAATTAAATCCGGTCGCCTTTCCGGTGTGCCAAACCACCGGAAAGGCTACTCTTCAGCTTTCGGACAGGTCGTCAAAATTCATCGCCAGCGTCGGGGTCCAGATCAGATTCGGTCAGTTCAACTGGCTCTCTTGTCGTCAACTCATCTGCCTTCTGTTTGGACGCAGAACCAGCAGCTTTCACCTTGTTTGAGGTCTGCAAAGCTTCGGGATTACGCAACCAGATATCACGCTGTGCAAACGGCACCTCGATGCCTGCTTCAAGGAAGCGTCGGTTGATTTCGTGGTTCATGTCGGATTTGACGGACAGAACCCAGTTCACATCCCGCAGGATCGCCCTGATTTCAAAATCCAATGCATCCGCTCCAAACCCCTGAAACACCACACTGGGCGCCGGGTTGGCCAAAACCATCGGGTGGTTGTTCGCAACCTCACTCAGGATGGTCTCAACCAGACGCGTATCAGTGCCATATGCGACGCCGACCGGAACAATCACCCTGCCGATTGTATTGCCACGCGTATAGTTGGTGACAACACCGCTGATCAGGTCCGAGTTGGGAATGATCACATCCGATCTGTCGAACGTCTCGATACGGGTCGAGCGGACGGAAATGTCACGTACGTAGCCCATCATCCCGTTCACATCAATCCAGTCACCCTTGGAGATTGGCCGTTCCACCAGAAGGATGATGCCGGACACAAAGTTGGACACAATCGTTTGCAGGCCAAAGCCAATACCGACAGACAGTGCACCAGCAACAATTGCCAGCGATGACAGGTCGAACCCCGCGACCATGATCGCTGCCAACGCAGCCAGAAAGATCCCGATATACCCCGAGCCAGCGACAATCGCATTCTGCCCGCCCGGATCGATGCTGGTTTTGGGCAACAGCGAGTTGCGCAACCCGCTTTGCAACAACCGTGTCAGCGTATATCCGATTGCGAAAACAGCGATAAATGTCAGGAAATTGCTGGGCGAGATCATGACACCGCCGATGTCAAAGCCAAGCAGCAGACGTGACCACACCTCAAGCAGGTCCGTTTCGCGCGCGCCCCAGTATATTGCCAGAACAGGCAGCGCGACGATGGCCAGTGCAAAGCCCACCAAGACTGAAAAAAGAGAGTCGCGCGCAGCGTCGCCCTGCCCTGTGATCCATCCGTATATCTGACTGACGAACCGTTGAAAAATCGCCAGTGCGGCAATCAGAACCAGCGTTTTTACCGCCGGAAACACGATCGCTTCGGCCGCATTGGTATACCCGGCGATTGCCAGAACGGGAGTTGCAATCCCCAGCAGGAACATGGCCTTGCGCAGGAATTCCAACAACTGGCTGAATCCGGCGGCCCGGGTAGACGCCGCCTGGTCCAGCAGGCGGTCGTTCGTTCGGGTCTGCCGCACGCGGAGCAAAAGCAATGCCGTTCCGACGATCACGGGAAAGCTAATAACCGCACGGGTCGCATCCGAGACGTTTTCGATCTGCTGAAACAGAAGCGCCAGTTCGTGCAGGATCAACATCAAAGCCAACAGATCAATGTATATCCGCAATTCGGTAATCCGAGCAGCAGACAGGCGCTTGAATCCTTGTGAAGCGCCAATCACGTAAATCTGTCGGCCAATCCAGTCGTAGAAGAAGGCAATTGCCGCCCAGTAGGGGATTTTTTCCAGCAACAAACTGCCTCGCAGACCCGGAATACCCGAAAGACTGATCGCGGCGATGGCGGCAACGACACCGATCCATGGCAACAGAATCCGCAACAGAGAAATGATGAAGGACCAAACACCAGTGCCCGCTCCGCCCAGCAACCTCAGATAGTCGCCGCCCCGCTCGGACCAACGTTTGCCGAAGATCAGTAAAACCGCGGCCAAGATCACCAGAAACAGGATTCCCAAGCCACGATCACGGATACGTTCTTTCACTACGTCCGAACGCAGGTTGGTAAATGTTTCATTTGTCAGGCTCAGAAGCGCCTCTTTTACGTCTTGCCATGCAGGTCCCCAATATACGGGGTTGATCGGTGACGGCCCGCGCTCAAAGAATTGTTTTGTCTGCCGCGTCCGGATGATCCGATCGATTTCACTGATCAATCCATTTGCACGGGTATACGCTTCTTCGGAAATGATGCGCGGCACGCGCAAACTGTTGAGCTGCTCATTAAGATGAGTTCGCAATTTAGCGATGTCCTCAGGTTCGGCCGCGTCCCCTTCGGGTTTCGGACCAAGCGCCTTGATCTGGCTTTCCAGCGTTGTGATACGGTCTGTGTTGGCGCTGCGTGCCTTGTTAAAGTCCTCTCGGTAACCGTTTATTTCAGAACGTAAATTCTCAAACGCAGCGTTTGACGCACGGTTCGCTTCAATCACGGACTCGGCACGGTCAGCCGTTTTTATCCAGCCCCGGTAATACTCACTTTGCCTGTCGGTCAGCTGCGCGACAGCACCGCCTGCGAGCCCGACAAGACACAGGAATACCAGTGTCAGAAACAGGCGAACCTGCCCCGGCATCACACGTCCTCGAAAACGCCGGGAATGCTGCGCGGTGCTTCAGTCATCCAATCCGGCACCGGCAATTCTTTTTCGCGCAGGAAATCCGGGTTGAACAGCTTGGACTGATACCGCGTGCCATAGTCGCAAAGGACAGTCACAATCGTGTGGCCCGGCCCCATTTCCTTGGCCAGACGCACGGCGCCCGCCATGTTGATCGCGGTTGACCCGCCCATAACCAGCCCCTCTTCACGGAGCAGGTCAAAGATATAGGGCAACGCCTCGGTGTCAGTAATCTGATAGGAATGATCCGGCGTGAACCCTTCCAGGTTCTTTGTTATCCGCACCTGTCCGATACCTTCGGCAATCGATCCGCCCTCCATCGCGATTTCACCGGTGGTGTAGTAAGAGTAGAGACCCGCACCCATAGGATCGGCCAGACCGATTTTCACCCCCTTGGGCTGTAACGCTTCGGCAACCCCGGCCAACGTACCGCCCGACCCGATAGCACAGATAAACCCGTCGACCTTACCTTCTGTTTGTTCCCAGATTTCGGGTCCTGTGGTTTCAACATGGGCCTGACGGTTCGCCACGTTGTCAAACTGGTTGGCCCAGATCGCCCCATTAGGTTCCGTCTGCGCCAATTCCTCGGCCAAACGGCGGGAATAATGCACGAAATTATTGGGGTTGCGATAAGGTGCAGCCGGAACTTGAACCAGTTGTGCACCTGCCAGCCGCAGCATGTCTTTCTTTTCTTCCGACTGGGTCTCCGGGATCACAATCACGGTCTTGAACCCCATTGACGCACCCACCAGCGCCAGGCCAATACCGGTATTGCCCGCGGTGCCTTCCACAATGGTGCCGCCAGGCTTCAAATCGCCCCGCGCAATGGCATCACGGATAATAAAGAGTGCAGCACGGTCCTTGACGGATTGACCGGGGTTCATGAATTCGGCTTTGCCGAGAATTTCGCAACCAGTTTCTTCACTGATGCGGCGCAGCCGGATCAACGGTGTTTTTCCTACTGCGTCAGCAAGATCTCGTGCAATGCGCATGATGGCCCCTTGTCGTTTTGTACCATCGAAGATTTACAGCCGCACCGCCGCGACCACAAGCGGGATAGTCACCCGCGCAATCTGTCCCGATGGCGGGCCAGCCAATAAGCCAGAGACACCAATTGTAGATCCTTGAAAACATGGCGATCCGTCATGTCTATGAATTCGTCGAACGGCAAGATTTGACTGCGGATGTCTTCACCTTCTGTGTCCAGGCCGCCAGTGATTGTGGTGTGCGTCAACTCACCCAGACCAACATAAAGATACATGAACCCGGTGGAAGATCCGCTCGAGGTATAGGCCCCGCCGGCATATTCCAGCCTGTCAAAACGAATACCCGCCTCCTCCATCGCCTCGCGATGCGCGGCCTGTTCGGGTGTCTCGCCCGGATCAATCATCCCGGCCACCGCTTCCCAAAGCCAGGGTTCCGGATCGTTGTTCAGGAAAACCGGCGGTCTGAACTGTTCCACGATCAAAACGGTATCACGGACCGGATCATAGGGCAGAACGCCGACCGCACTGCCCTGCAACAAGCTTCCACGGCGCAGCACCGGACCCATGCTGCCGTCATGCCGCCGGTGTTGCAGATCGATTTCCTCCATCCCGAAATAATCGAGATACACCCGGTCATGGCGATGCACGATCACGTCTTTTGCAATGTCCCGCGGATCACCGGTTCGCCGCTGCCCGGCCATAATCTTCGACCAGGCACGCGTTTGAGTGGCGCGAATACTGCGGGCCATGACCCGGGGGGCGACCTTCCCGAAATAGGCCATCTCTTCCTCAGCTGCGAGCGTTGTGAGTTCGCCCAATCTGTCCGCCCAGTTCTGAAGCGACCACAAATCACCCGGTCTCCAGGCATCGGGTGCCGGAAAAAAGACCTGCGCTTCGGCCTCGGTCCCGTCTTCTAATTCGACTTTCAAAGGCTTCAGACCATAGTCGAAAGACCCTTCGTAATAATCCAGCCTGGCCAGATCCTCAGGCGACAAGTCCTGCACGAGCAACCCTTCGGCACTGGCGCCTTCCGTTTCCAGGATCATCGGGAAATCCTGCCCCTGAACAGAATGGACAGCATGGCCTCGAAGTCGGGCGGGCCGTGCTTTGCTTTCGCTCAGAGGATGACCAAGAACGCGTTCCAACAACGGCAAGTGCCGCAGCGTTCCATAAAAAAACAAATCAGACAAATTCGATCTCTCTTGTAAGGAAACGGATCAGCGCCACGAACGGTTGGCCTGTTCTGTGGCCAGCCCCGAGACAACGGCACCAATTAGGAATGCAATCAGGATTTCCGGATAAATCAGCAGCTTACTATACTCAATCCCGATTTTGAAAATGGCCAGTATGGCCTCGAACGGGCCACCGTAACGATTGCGCATGGCAAGCCGGAACATTTCATAACAGCCCTGCACGAACAGCGCCCAGAAAATCATCGAGGCGACACCAGTCAGCCCATTGTTGATCGCAGCAGTCCAACCGCGCCCGGCCCGCTTACCCATGATGCCCCACCCGCAAACCGCACCAAGGGCCATGTTGACCACGGTAAAGTACCCATAATCCTTACCTTCTTCACCGTTTTCGATGATCATGCCAGAGACAATGAAGGCCAGCACGATGAGGCAAATGGCGGCTACGAGACGCGAGGCAGTGGGCATATAACGGTCCGTCAGTTAACTTGCTTTACTACGGTGATCTGTGTCACATCGCAATTGCGCGTGTCAAAGGCTGCGCCACAGGCAGTCAAATAATAATTCCACATGCGGCGAAAACGCTCATCAAACCCCAAATCTGCGATCTGTTCCCATTTTGCGTTGAACGTTTCATACCATCTCCGCAGTGTCAGATCATAACTTTTGCCGAATTCTTTCGACTTCACCACATTCAGACCGGCCTGATTGATCTGCTGCCGCAGGATCGAAGGTGATGGGAGCATTCCGCCCGGAAAGATGTATTTCTGAATGAAATCTACACCGTTCTTGTAGTAATCCCAGCGGTGGTCACCCACCGTTATGATTTGCAAGGTCGCTTGTGCCCCCGGCTTCAGTCTCTCACGAACGGTTTCAAAATAAACCGGCCAGTATTTTTGGCCCACCGCCTCGAACATCTCGATTGAGGCGATGCCATCATATTGTCCACGCTCGTCGCGATAGTCCTGCAACTTGAACGTCACTTGATCCGAAAGCCCTGCTTTTTCAATACGCTCTTTCGCATATTTAAATTGTTCCTCACTGATCGTAAGGCCGGTTACATGCAGGCCCCGTTCTTTCGCGGCATATTCCGCAAAACCGCCCCATCCGCATCCGATTTCCAGAATATGGTCGCCGGGTTTGGCCCCCATCTCATCGACAAGGCTGGCGTATTTGGCAGTTTGCGCCTTCTCCAGACTTTCTTGCCCGGTCTCAAAAATGGCACTGGAATAGGTCATCGTGTCATCCAGCCACAAACCGTAGAAGTCGTTACCCAGATCATAGTGGTACGAGATATTCTTCTTCGCCTGCGTCCTGTTATTACGGTGAAGCCAGAACCGTAGCCGTTCATAGGCCTGAACAAGAAATTTCCCAGTAAATCCGTCATAAACGGTCTCAGACCCCAAATGGACCAGATCCATGAATGAGCGGAGGTCTGGCGTGCTCCAATGTCCCTCAAGGTAGGCATCAGAAAAACCCAGTTCGCCTTCGCGGATCAGGCGGGCAAAAACATCTCCGTTGTGAATGTCGATCTGGGCGACGGGCCCTGCCTTGGGCCCTTCAGCGCGAAAAGTGCGGCCATCGGGCAATGTAATGTCCAACCGCCCCGACTCCATTCGGGTCAGCATCTTGAAGACCTGGGCGAAATACCTGGGCAGATCCGACTGCCCCTCTGTCGTCGTCAGCACCATCCGCTCTCCCCTCTGCGGTACAGTTATCAGGCTAGGGCGCGATTTTGTTTCTGGCAAGTTTTCAGTTCCTTAGTGGGATTTTCGGCTTTCATACGCACGCAAGGCGCGGTTTCGACCGTCCGCCAGTTTCACGACAGGTTCGGGATAATCCGCCTGCGGGCACAGGTTCCATGACCGGGGAACCGCAGCAAAATAAGAAAGCGCAATGTCACTGGGTTTCGTCTGGCCTTCGGCGATCCAGCGCCGCAGGTAAGACCCTTGCGGATCAAACTTTTCCGCCTGCGTTTGAGGGTTGAATATGCGAAAGAAAGGTGCCGCGTCGGGGCCTGACCCAGCAACCCACTGCCAGCCCATGGTGTTACAGGCCGGGTCCCAGTCAATCAGGCAATCCTCGAACCAACTCATCCCGATTTTCCAGTGTGTCATCAGATGTTTGGTCAGGTAGCTGGCAACAATCATCCGGGCCCGATTATGCATACGGCCTGTCACATACATCTGTCGCAGGCCAGCATCGACGACAGGAATTCCGGTTCGGGCCTGCCTCCAGGCGGCAACTTCAGGATGGTGCGGATCGACGTTCCAGGGGAAATCATCCCATTCCGCTTTCCAGTTTTCGGTCAGCAGATGCGGTGAGTGATACATCAGGTGATAGGCAAACTCACGCCAGACCATCTGCCGCAGAAATGCCTCAGTGCCGGGGGTTCCTATCATCGCAGCCTGTTGAACCCTGTGCCAGACTGTACGTGGCCCGATCTCGCCCAATGAAAGGTATTCTGACAGGTTTGATGTTCCTTCCAGATCCAACCGGTCACGGTCAGTGGAATAACGGGGGATATGGTCGAGAAAGTGCTCAAGGCGATCGTGGGCGACCTGCTCGCCGGGTTGGACATGGGGACGCACGATTGCAGCACCCCGATTCATGTCCGCACCCATCTGCCAGGTGCTTAGTCTGTCACTGGAAGGCCAGGTCGCTGGCGCTGCCAAGCGTGACACCAACGCATCCGGCGCGGGCACGTCCCGCCGCTGAACCGCGCGCCACATAGGGGTGTAGACACGAAACGGCTGGCCCTGTTTTGTTGTTACCGTCCAGGGCTCAAAAAGCAAATGACCGGAAAAAGACTTTGCGCATACCCCCAGTTCGGTCAGAGCCGTTTTGATCTGTGTATCGCGTGTGATCGACGCCGGATCATAGGCCCGCGACCAATAGACAGCCTTTGCGCCCGTCTCTTTGACAAGTGTCCGCAATTGCTCAAGCGCATCGCCACGCCGCAGGATCAGACGGCTACCAAGCCTCGTCAGAGCGTCGCAAAAGACCTCCAGACCCAACCCCAACCGCCATTTTGGGGCCGCGCCAAGGTGTTGCACAAGAAGGTCATGAACAAAGACTGGTATGATCGGACGGCCGCTTGCAACAGCAGCAGTCAATGCCGGATGGTCCGACAGGCGCAGATCCCGTCGGTACCATAAGATGATCGGAGACCGCTCGTTTTCCATATCCACCCTGAGGTTTTCTTCGTTCTACGAAGCCCCAAGCTGAGTGGATCACAAAACGTGTTCAAGCGCCTCCAAAAGCTGATCAATCTCCTGCTGCGAGGTATAATGTGTAAAGCTGACCCGCAAAACGCCCTGTGCCAGATCCACGCCCATCGCTTGCAATGGGCGCACAGCATAAAAGTCGCCTCCCCCCGCCATAACACCGTATTGCGCCAGTTCTGCTGCAACTGACTCAGCGGGACGGTTCAGCGACAGCGCTACCGTCGGCGCACGCCGGGTGGCATCTGAAGTGCCGATCAGACGTACCGCGTTGCGGTCCTTTACCGCATCCAGAACCGGTTGAAGTAAGGACACCTCATGCGCGCGCATCAGGTCATGGGCAAAGGCACCCTGTTCTGCTGCGCCCATGTCAGGCCCGCCGTGATGAGCACACAGAAGCTCGACGTAATCGGCCATACCTGCACTTGCCGCAATCTGAGCATGGTCCGGGCCTGCCGGGGTAAAGCGCTTGTAAAGAACGTCGGCGTTGAAGTAGTGCGCTTGGTTGGGTAGCAACTCTCCCAGTGTTCGGCGAATGACCATGCAGCCTTGATGCGGGCCGTAAGTTTTATAGGCTGAAAACAGATAGATATCCGGCCCCAGATCGCCAACATTCGGAAACCCATGCGGGGCATAAGATACGCCGTCCACGCAGACAAATGCACCAGCCGCGTGGGCAATCGCAGTGATCTCGGTGACCGGGTTAATCTCTCCCACGACATTGGAACAATGCGGGAAACAGACCAGACGCACTTTTTCGTCCAGCATATTTTCCAGATCCTGCGGGTTCAGTGATCCGGTTTCAGGATTGATCTGCCACTCCCGCACTTCAATCCCTGCCTCGGCCAGACGACGCCATGGGCCCGAATTTGCCTCGTGATCCTGATTGGTCACGACAATCGCCTCGCCAGGTTTCATCCATTGCCTGAACGCCTGTGCCAAAACATAGGTGTTTTGAGTTGTCGATGGGCCAAAGCTCAGCTCATCGGTTTCAACACCCAGTATGGCGGCCATGCGCGTGCGTGCCTCATCCATCTCTGCGCCTGCAAGACGGCTGGCCTCGTACGGGGCGTAGGGCTGAACCTTTCGCTGTGTATAGAACCGAGTCAGACAGTCGATCACCGGCTTGCAGGTATAAGACCCGCCCGCGTTCTCAAAAAACGCCTGTCCTTTCAGGCTGGGTTCGGAAAAAGCCGGAAACTGTGCCCGAACGAAATTGATATCCAGAGAGCTCATGCCTCATTGCTCCTTAGTTGTGCTGTCATATCAACAAGATGCCCGCTCATGTTTCCGGACATCTCAGAAATCATGGCAGGTCTTCCAGCCCAGCCTGTGCTTGCGTCATGGACTGACGAAACACCGGGCAGCCCTTCACCGCAGAAGGACACCGTTACTTAGACAGCGCCATCCGCGACCGTCAAGCTGAAGCAAAAGAAAAAGCCCCGGCGGGACTGCCAGGGCTGAGTTGCTAATACTCTGGGCCAAGTCTCGTTCGGACCTCAACCCTGAACTTTGGTATACGTCCCCTCGCCTGCAAGAATACCACGGAAACCACCGGGCTCATCCAGACCGAAGACGATCAGAGGCAGGTTGTTGTCACGCGCCAGCGCGATGGCCGACGCATCCATGACCCGCAACCGCTTGGCCAGAACGTCGTCATAGGTGACCGTGTCATAACGCACCGCGTCGGCATGTTGCTTGGGATCCTTGTCGTAAACACCGTCGACACCGTTCTTGCCCATGAAAATCGCCTCACACGCCATTTCATTGGCGCGCAAGGTCGCCGCGGTGTCGGTGGTGAAATACGGGTTGCCGGTACCGGCCGCAAAGATGCAAACCCTTTTCTTTTCAAGGTGCCGTACGGCGCGGCGGCGGATATAAGGCTCGCACACCTCATCCATACGAATGGCCGAAATGACCCGGGTGAACACCCCAATCTCTTCCAGGGCAGACTGCATTCCCAGCGCGTTCATCACCGTGGCCAACATCCCCATATAGTCTGCTGTGGTCCGCTCCATACCCTGGGCAGACCCGCTCAGGCCCCGGAAAATGTTTCCGCCACCGATAACCATGCAGATCTCAACGCCCAGATCGTGAACCGATTTCACCTCTTGCGCGATGCGTTGAACTGTCGGCGGGTGCAGGCCAAAGCCCTGATCCCCCATCAATGCCTCTCCTGAAATTTTCAACATGACACGTTTGTATGTGGTTTTCGGGGTTTCGGCAGTTTCAGAAGACGGGGAAAGGCTCATGTTGCGCTCCGGGCTGGCACGGGGTTAATTTCCGGCGCAAAATGAAGCAAAAGCTCCGCAGGTTCAATGCGGTTGGTGAGGATTGAGGCAACCGCATATGACCCGGCGATCAACAGACGCGATATTTCGGCAATTGCCCCCTATTCCCGATGACAAGCCTGTCCTGATTGCAGGGCCCACAGCATCCGGGAAATCAGCGCTGGCACTGGAGATCGCCGAACGCCATGGCGGGGTCATCGTCAATGCCGATGCAAGTCAGGTTTATGATTGTTGGCGCGTGATTTCGGCCCGACCATCTGCCGAAGAAGAAGAACGCGCACCGCATCTGCTCTATGGTCACATCGCCTATGATCAGGATTATTCAGCCGGTCACTGGCTGCGTGAAGTGGTGCCACTGCTGACCGGGAGCCAGCGGCCAATCATCGTCGGCGGCACAGGATTGTATTTCACGGCCCTGACCGAAGGCATGGCCGAGATCCCTGCTACCCCAGTGCAGGTGCGGGCCGAAGCAGACTTGCTGACCCTTGCTGATCTTGTTGCCGGGGTTGACGAACAGACTCTGGCTGGTCTGGATATACAGAACCGCGCGCGCGTGCAGCGCGCTTGGGAAGTGCAGCGTGCCACGGGGCGCAGCCTGATGTCCTGGCAGGCCGATACTCCACCGCCAATCTTACGGCTGAAAGATGTGGTTCCAATCGTTTTCGACGTCGACAAAGCGTGGCTTCTGAACCGGATTGAACGCCGTTTTGACCAGATGCTGGAACTGGGCGCAATCGACGAAGTTCGCGCCATGCGGGATCGTTTCGACCCCGTTCTTCCCGCCTGCAAAGCCATTGGGGTGCCAGAGCTTATGGCCTATCTGGATGGAACACTGACTTTGGATCAGGCCCGTGAAAGGGCCACGATCTCGACCCGGCAATTTGCCAAACGCCAACGCACGTGGTTCCGGGCCAGAATGAAAACATGGAATCACGTTGATTTCTCAAAGTGATATCTGGTGTTGTTCATTCCACAAGATTTGACAACCAAAGCAAACGGATCAACGGAAACGAATTAGTTTTTCGTCTGTTATCAGTGATTTGACACAGAATCTCCGCAAGGATTTCTCCTGACGAAGCGCCACATGACAAAATCCGCGCCAAAGTATCAACACTGCGGGAACGTCGCTTTTGTGCATTTTATGTCGATTCCGAACGTTGACGTTAAGTGAATTCTGGTGCCGAATAGCGGCATGGGGATGCAAAGAGTCCAAAAACCGGAACCCTTCTTTCTTTCGACAGGACAAGCCCGTGTCGCTTAGAACAAGAACAAATCAACAAAATCAATGTCACAGGGAGACATTTATGACCAATACGGCAATCACCACAGACAAGGTGCACTGGGCGGCCGAGATGCACGCGCAGGAATACCGTGACGGCAAGCTTAGCCGCCGGGAATTTCTGGCCCGCGCGACGGCGCTGGGTGTCGCAGTACCGGCAGCCTATGGATTGATCGGTCTGCAGTCGCCTGCGGCGGCGCAAGAGCCGCAGCGCGGCGGCACCATCCGCTATCAGATGGAAGTGCGCGCGCTCAAAGATCCGCGGACTTATGACTGGACGCAAATTGCTACTTTCACAGCAGGCTGGCTGGAGTACCTCGTCGAATACAACAACGACGGCTCGTTCAAGCCGATGCTGCTGGAAAGCTGGGAAGCCAACGCCGATGCCACCGAATACACATTGAACGTTCGCAAGGGCGTAAAGTGGAACAATGGCGACGATTTCACAGCCGAAGACGTGGCCCGCAACATCGCAGGATGGTGTGACGCTGGTCTAGAAGGCAACTCGATGGCATCGCGTATGGCGTCGCTTATCGACGAAAGCACTCAGCAAGCTGCGGACGGTGCAATCACCGTTGTCGACTCCCATACTGTCAAACTGAAGTGCAACGCGCCTGACATCACGATCATCCCGGGCATGGCGGACTATCCCGCTCCTATCGTTCATAGCAGCTTTGATGCAAACGACATGCTTTCAAACCCGGTCGGCACAGGCTTCATGCTGCCCGACAGCCACGAAGTTGGCGTCAAAGGCGTACTGGTGCGCAACGAAGGCTTCGAATGGTGGGGTTATGAGGCCGGCAAAGGCGGCTATATAGACCGCATCGAGTTCATCGACTACGGCACTGACCCGGCTGCATTCCTTGCGGCCTATGAGGCCGAAGAGATCGACATGAACTGGGAGTCTGTTGGCGAATTCGTCGACATCTTCGACGGCATTGGGCTTGTGCGCTCGGAAATCCCGTCGGGCTTCACCATCGTTATCCGCCCGAACCAGTTGGCGGAGGACGAAAACGGTAACAAAATCTACGGCGACAAGCGCGTTCGTCAGGCTTTAGCCATGGCGGTGGACAACGAAGTGTGTCTGGAACTGGGTATGTCGGGTTATGGCATTCCGGCTGACAACTGCCACGTCGGGCCAATGCACCCTGAACATGACTCGGCCGTAACTCGCATTCCGTATGATCCTGCCGGCGCGAAAGCCCTGATGGACGAAGCGGGTATGGGTGACTTTGAGCATGAAGTGCAATCGATCGACGATGACTGGCGTCGTAACACCACAGCTGCGGTTGTAGCGCAACTGAACGACGCTGGCATCAAGGCCAAGCACACAGTTCTGCCGGGATCAACTTTCTGGAACGACTGGACGAAATACGCATTCTCGTCGACGAACTGGAACCACCGCCCATTGGGCACCCAGGTTCTGGCGCTGGCCTACAAGTCAGGTGTTGCCTGGAATGAATCAGGTTTCGCCAATGCAGAGTTCGACGCCTTGTTGTCTGAAGCAAACTCGATCGCGGACGTAGATAAGCGTCGCGAAGTGATGGCCAAACTGCAGGCAATCATGATTGACGAAGGTGTCACGATCCAACCTTATTGGCGGACTGCGATGCGCCATCATCGCGACAATTTGGTGGGTGTTGAAAAGCATATCGCTGACCTGCCGCAGCTTTATAAGTTCGGCTTTACGTCCTGAGCCAAAAGCAAAAGGCCGCGCCACCTCGGCGCGGCTTCTTCGTCCTGAATGCGGCGAACAAATAATAACAGCTAAGCGTGGCGTTCCATGAAACCCGCGCTAGCCGACCCACAGGGGCAAATATGGGACTTTTCATTCTAAGGCGCGTTGGCATCATGCTGTTGACGGCATTGTGTCTGACATTCCTGGTTTTCTTCTTAACCAACCTCTATCCGAACCTCGAAAAGCTGGCGAAAACGCAGGGCAACTTTCGGATGTCGGATGAGCAGGTTGAGAGCTACCTGAACAAAAATGGTTACCTCCAATCCACTCCGATAAAATACGGCGAATGGCTGGGTGTCCTGCCCTCATATCGGTACACGAATGAAGACGGAACCGTTCAGGGAAGATGCATTCTGCCGGGCAAAACCGCCGAGGAATCTCCGAATTTTTGCGGAATCCTGCAAGGGTATTGGGGCTATTCGACCGTCTTCAAAGAAGAGGTTTCGACCGTTGTTGGCAACAGATTGGCTCTGACTGGCCGTCTGATGCTCTGGGTCATGCTGCTGATGGTTCCGTCTGCGTTGATCCTTGGTGTTTTGGCAGGAATGAAAGAAGGATCTGCCACCGACAGGACGTTGTCGACCTTCGCCATCACAACGACGGCGACACCGGAATACGTCTCGGGCGTGATCTTTATCGCCATTTTCACCTCTTCTGCAGTTGGATTGAAGTGGTTCAAGGGTACGGCCACGCAAGCGATGGAGAACCCGACCTTTGAAAACTTCTTCCTGCCGGTCCTGACCATTGCGCTTTATGGGATGGGTTATATTGCCCGGATGACCCGCGCCTCGATGACTGAAGTGATGACCGCCCAATATATCCGGACGGCGCGTCTGAAAGGTGTATCCTTCCCCAATATCGTCATGAAGCATGCGCTGCGTAATGCGCTGATCGCACCGTTCACCGTCATCATGCTGCAATTCCCCTGGCTGCTGAATGGCGTGGTGATCGTTGAGACCCTGTTCAACTACAAGGGCTTCGGCTGGGCGCTGGTTCAGGCCGCGGGCAATAACGACATTCAGCTGTTACTGGCAATTTCGGTCGTGTCGGTCTTTGTGGTGCTGGTGACCCAGCTGATCTCTGATATCGGCTATGTCTACCTCAACCCGCGCATCCGCATTTCTTAAGGAGGGTTAGATCATGGAACCACTTACCTGGACCGGCTCTATCGCCTTCCTGAACCCGCTTTTTGCACTTGGCCTTGCGCTGATGCTCTTGTCCATTGCCGTATGGATGCTGGCCAGCATCGTGCTGCCCGAAGACCAGATGACGGTGAACCCGGACGGTACGTTGAGCTCAAGCTCAGGCCTGCGGACACTGATACAATTGGCGCTGCGTTACAGTTTCCTGGCCAGTGTAGGAATCGCACTCGCCTATATTGTGCTAGGCGTTCTGATGGGCACCAGCGCCGGAATTATTGGTGCCATGTCCCAGCAGTTTTTGCCCGTATGGGTGTCTTTGATCATCCTTTATGCCATGTCGATCGCTTTCAAACGCAAGCTTGGCCTCTACGGCAAACTGTTTGACAGTCCAATCGGCATGATTGGCTTTGGCCTTGTGATGTTCTGGGTCTTCACCGGGATTTTCGGCGCGATGGATCTGATCGTCACGCATGATCCGCTGTCGCAGGTCTCGGGCATGAAGAACAAAGTGCCAGGGACGCCACTGTCCAATCTGGAGGACGGTCAATACGCCTGGTATCTGCTGGGTGGCGACAACCTGGCCCGCGACGTGTTCAGCCGCATGGTCAAAGGGGCTTGGATTGTTGTTCAGATCGCCCCGCTTGCCACGATATTTGCCTTCATGGTTGGCATCACGCTGGGTCTGCCGGCAGGCTACTACGGTGGTCGGCTGGATACCTTGCTGTCCTTCCTTGCAAACCTGATCCTGGCCTTCCCGGTGATCCTGCTGTTCTATTTGCTGGTCACGCCTGAGATCGTTGCGACCGGTGTGCCGAACTACATGGCGGCTGTCTTGTTCGTATTCCCTATCATATTCCTCGGCGTGCTGCTGAACTCACGCTACTATACCAGACCGAACTTCCGAACACCGCTGCTGATCGGAGTTTTGGGGGTTGCGGGTTGGTTCTACCTGTCTCTGATTTCGACCGGTGGCTACATCATCAATACCGACGCCTATCGTATCTGGGGTCTGCCGACCTATCTGGATCTTTTCGATATTCCAGGCGGTATTCTGGTGGTCTTTGTCTCGGTGGTCTTTGTGAATTCGCCCACCGTGTTCCGCATCGTGCGCGGACTGGCGATGGACATCAAAACCCGTGACTATGTGGCGGCAGCACAAACCCGTGGCGAGGGTCCGTGGTACATCATGCTGTGGGAAATCCTGCCCAACGCGCGTGGCCCGCTGATCGTCGATTTCTGCCTGCGCATTGGCTATACCACCATTCTTCTGGGAACCTTAGGTTTCTTTGGGCTGGGCCTGCCGCCCGAAAGCCCTGACTGGGGGTCGACGATCAACGAGGGGCGCAAGCTTTTGTCGATCTACCTGCACCCTGCTCTGCCGCCCGCGCTGGCTTTGTTGACGCTGGTTCTGGGTTTGAACCTGCTGGCCGACGGTTTGCGCGAAGAAAGCCTGAAGGACTGATGTGAAAGCGCACGGGGCATGTGTCCGCGCCAGCCCCAGAAGCGTCATCCTGCACACTAGAAAAAGCA
>NZ_JBQFLY010000008.1:0-166951 GCF_056531545.1 Ruegeria sp. N10
GGTGCGTCTCAACCGTCTTTCCAGTCCGTCAGGCCAACCTCAGCTGCGCCGGTGAAGGGGTATTTACGGATTAGACTCCCCACCCGCAAGCCCCATTTTGAAAAAACTTTGCTTTTCTCACTAAATTCTAAATTAATTATTATAACTCAGATGTTTACAAGTTTATTTCGCGATTTCCGCCAGCCACTTCAGGTGCAGGCTCATCAGAAGAAGTGGGTGAAATCTGCGCTTTGGCTGGAATCGTTGGCCCCGACAGCGAACGACGACATTGATATCCGTCTTGAGTCTTTCGATCGACGCGGGCGTACCGTTTCGCTGAATGTCGAAGAACACTTGGAAACTGACTTCAGGTCACAATTGTTTTTTCACTCTATTGACGCAGTCTCAGGGAAGCCTGGCTCGGATGACGAACAGCGGACCAGCGCATTATGGTTCTGATAGTAGGGAAGCCAGCATGCAGTTCGACTATATCATCGTGGGCGGCGGGTCGGCAGGATCCGTTCTTGCAAACCGCCTCAGCGAGAACCCGGCTTCACGCGTTTGCCTGCTCGAAGCAGGTGGGAACGGAAAGGGCCTGACAGTCAGGGTGCCGGCAGCTGTCGTGGCAACCCTTCCGGGACGCCCCAAGATCAACAACTGGGCTTTTGAAACCATACCGCAACGTGGGTTGAACGGACGCCGGGGGTATCAACCCCGCGGTAAAGCACTGGGTGGTTCGAGCGCGATCAACGCGATGCTTTATGTCAGAGGTCAGCGGCAGGATTATGATGGGTGGGCCGATCTGGGCTGCGACGGCTGGGATTGGGACAGCGTATTGCCGTATTTCAAACGGTCCGAGAACAATGAGCTTGGTGCAGACAGCTGGCATGGTGACAAAGGCCCGTTACAGGTGTCACAGCAAAAAGAACCTCGCCCAATCACCCGCGCGTTCATTGAAGCCGCGCAGCAACTCCAACATCGCCACACTGAAGATTTCAACCGAGGCGATAACGAAGGTGTCGGGGTGTACCAGGTAACGCAGTATCATGACCCTTCAAAGAATGGAGAGCGGTGCTCAGCGGCTGCGGGTTACCTGTTCCCGATTGCCAACCGCCCGAACCTGACGGTCATTACACATGCCTATGCGAAAAGGCTGGTCTTTCAGGGTAAGCGCGCAACTGGCGTTGTTTTCAGGGTCAAAGGCAAAAAGGCAGACACCACCGTTACCGCCACGCGCGAGATTCTCCTGTGCGCGGGAGCATTAAAAACACCTCAACTGCTGCAAGTCTCAGGGATTGGAGCAAGCGCTGATCTTGAAACGCACGGGATCGCTGTTCTGCATGAACTGCCGGGTGTGGGGCAGAATTTGCAGGACCACCTCGACTTTACGCTGACCTACCGAACCAAAGACACGAACAACTTTGGGATCGGCGCGACAGCAGCGGTGCGACTGCTGAAGCACATCCGTCAGTGGCGCAAGACCGGTGTGTCAATGGCGGCCACACCGTTTGCCGAAGGAGCGGCGTTTCTGAAGACCTCACCCGAGTTGAAACGCCCGGATATCCAGCTGCATTTCACCATCGCAATGGTCGATGATCACGCCCGCAAGCTGCATTACGGTTACGGGTACAGCTGTCATATCTGCAAGCTTCGCCCGGAAAGTCGGGGAACTGTTGGCCTGAGCAGCGCGGACCCAATGGCAATGCCTGTCATCGATCCGGGGTTTCTTTCAGATGCACGAGATCTGGACACCATGATCAAAGGCGCGCGAATGACGCGAGACATCCTGCAAGCGCCGGCTTTGGCCAAATATCGGCACAAAGAGATGTTCGGAACGGATACGGCGAAATCCGACGCCGATTGGGAGGGGCATATCCGCGCCCGTGCCGACACGATCTATCACCCGGCTGGCACCTGTAAGATGGGCACCGACGATCTGGCGGTTGTGGATCCTGAACTACGGGTGCGGGGGATCGAGGGGCTGCGCGTGGTTGATGCGTCGGTGATGCCAACGCTGGTATCGGGAAACACAAACGCGCCAACAATAATGATCGCGGAAAAAGCCTCGGATATGATTAAAGCAGCCGCGCAGTAAAGAACCTACCGGTCCTTCATCAGCGCCTCCAACCCCACCCGGTAGTTTGGATAGATCAATTCGACACCCAACTCATCCTTGATCCGGTCGTTTCGGACGCGTTTGTTCTCGTTATAAAAACTGCGCGCCATCGGTGTCAGGTCAGCCTTGTCAAATGAAACCGCCGGGGGCAGAGGAAGCCCCTGCAATTCGGCGGCATACCCGATGACATCCTGTGGCGGGACAGGTTCATCGTCGCATACGTTGTAAACACTGCCCGGATTCGGCCTTGTCATCGAGGCTTGCAGAACCTGCGCAATGTCATCCACGTGGATACGCGAAAACACTTGCCCCGGCTTGATGATGCGCCGCAGCCCACCGCGTGTGAGCTTGGAGAACGGCCCACGACCTGGGCCGTATATCCCTGCCAGACGGAAGATGTGAACAGGCAGGCCCGGCACAGCCGCCCATTGCTCTTCAGCCAGCATGCGCCACTTTCCACGCTTGGCGGTCGGTGTTGGCGGGGTGTCTTCGTCAACCCAGCCGCCCTGATGATCGCCATAAACAGCCGTTGTCGATAAATAGCCCACCCATGTGAACTGACTTGCCCGCTTTCGGATCTCATCGCCCATTGCCGCCAGTACCGGATCGCCCGCCTCGCCCGGTGCCGTCGAGATCAGCAAATGCGTCACCCCATCCAGATTTGGGACCTCACCGGGCCAGATCAGCGGGTCCGCGCCAGAGGCACGTATCGCATCTGCGCCTTCGCCATCTCGTGTGGTGCCAAAAATCTGCCAGCCTTTCGGGGCAAGAATTCGGGAAAGGGCCTGCGCAGAATAGCCGTGGCCAAATGAGAAGAGTGTCTTGGTCATGCCCCGTTGATGGGCTTCAGCGCATCGGGATGCAAGCGCCGCATGGACGCACTTGAATCGAATCTTCTGATGCGCCTTTCTGTGGATATGAGCAAAAAGAAACCAGACCTGCATTCTGCCTACGCACTGAGCTCTCCGGACGAAAACAAACGCCTTTATGCGGAATGGGCCGGGGATTATGACGACAGCTTTGCCGCGCGTGAGGATTATCAGCTTCATATCCATACCGCGCGGGCGTTTGTGGGCGCGGGCGGTCAGGGGCCGGTTCTGGATGTCGGTGCGGGAACGGGCCTGTGCGGCGCGGTGTTGTCTGGGCTTGGCGTTGGGCCGATTGATGCCACGGATATCAGTTCGGAAATGCTGGAACAGGCTATGCGCAAGGATATCTACCGGGACGCGATCGAGGCTGACCTGACCCATGGCATCCCGGTTCCGCCTGACAGCTACTCCGGCATCGTGTCATCTGGCACGTTCACGCATGGCCATCTGGGTCCCGAAGTATTACCCGCCCTGCTTCGCGTCGCACGGTCAGGCGCGACGTTCGCCCTGTCAATAAACGCCCACCATTTCGAAAAGATGGGCTTCAAGGGCAAGCTGCACGAACTGGAACAGGATCAGATTCGCAACCTGACCCTGCCCGAGGTTCGCATCTACGGTGATCTTGCCGCGGGTCCAAACAAGGATGACACGGCCTTCATTGCATTGTTCGAACGGGTTTAGGCCCCGGACAGGTCCAGCCGCGTCAGGTGTACATCTGCTTTTTGTAGGCACGTGTGCGTGTCGTCGCCTCGGCCGAGCCATCGTGATAGGTGCCAAACCACTTGTCGAAAGGAATTTCGGATGTGCCGTAGTTGCACTCGAAATACCGGTGGTGGAGCTGGTGAAAAAAGTCGCCCGCCCGCGCGGCTTCGGTCTCACCGGCCTTTATCTTCTCGAACCCAGAATGGGACAGTATCGGGCTGACCTGCTGGAACGAGCTGTGAAACAACACATGCAGCGGATGGGATGGCACGATCAGGTGGATGAAATACGTCGTGAAATACAGCATGTTTTCATACCAGTGATTCGAAATCCCTGACCACGGCCCGGTATTGACATTGCGGTGATGGACCGCGTGCACATGTTTATAAAGCCTGGGATGATGTTCCAGCCGGTGCACCCAGTAAAAATGCAGGCCGGACCACATGGGAATGAACAGCATCCAAACCACAAACCACACCGGCGCGCTGGCCCAGGTAATCGTCGGAACCCAGCCATTTGCCATCGCCCAAAAGATGACCCACTGGTAAATGGTCGCCACCGTCATGGCGCTGCCCAGCGTCCACCAGATATTATCCCAGACCTGATTGCGGAATGTGAATGTTCCGTTGTCCCGCGTCAGGTCTCTTCGATCGAACTTTTTGTACATCCCCTGCCCTTTGCGCATGTACAGCCACCAGTGCAGGCTTCCTGCTATCAGAGTTTGCGGCACCATGTTCAGCAACCAAATCCTGAACATCCAGCCGGGTGCAAAGCTCTTCATCGTCTCTAATGCAGGGAAAAAGAACGCATAGGCGATGACGGCCAAAGTCATGCACAGGGTCAGGGCGGTGATTTGCAACCACGCTCCGCCGTACCATTTCAGCACGGCGGATGGGCGCGGCGGCCAACTGAACAGCGGATTGAGGCCTACTGGCCCGTCGGGGTGGTAATGCCAGCGTGCGGCTTCGGGGTCCTGCGCGGTATCTCGCATGTCGGTCACTCTGTCTTGCATCAGGTTGCGTAATCCGAGCCTTCTGCATCGAGTATTGCCTTGATCTCTCGCAGATGCGCTTCGGCCTGATCAGGGTAGTCGTCCAGTTCCTGCGCTGTTTTCTCGGCAATCTCATCCGACAGCACCCGCAGGGGCAGACCTGTTTGCAGTGCCCGGATGTATGTTTCGGCAGCGCGCTCGAAATAGTAGAGCCTGTTAAAGGTATCCGCCGGGTCACTGCCCGTAATCAGAACCCCGTGGTTGCCCATGATCATGACCTTCTTTTTCGGATCAGCCAGCATCCCGGCGCACCGCTCTCCTTCGCTTTCAAAAGCCAACCCGCCAAATTCTTCGTCAACAACGTAGCGATTGTAGAAGGTCGCAGTGTTCTGATCGATTGGCGGAAGCGTACTGTCGGCCAGTGAGGCCAGAACAGTTGCAAAGATCGAATGCACATGCATGACGCAGCGCGCGTGTGGGCAATGGCGATGGATCGAGCCGTGCAGGCCCCAGGCCGTGGGATCAGGTGCACCGGGCTGTGACATCACATCCGGATCGTTGGCGTTCAACAGCAACAGATCAGACGCGCGAATACGCGAGAAATGCGCCTGATTGGGGTTCATAAGGAACTGCGTCCCGTCTTTGTTCACAGCAAGGCTGAAATGGTTGGCAACGGCTTCGTGCATATTCAGCCGGGCTGTCCAGCGAAAGGTTGCGGCCATGTCCACACGTTCTGACCAATGATCGATATTGGGGCGAAGGCTAGTGAGGCTCATGTGTGGAGTCCTTTGACAACTGCGAATGACCAAAGCCTGCATTTGGTCCAGCAATTTGACCAACGAAAAAAACGCAACTATCCCATTAGCTGAACTTATGCCGGAGTTATGTCGATGCAAAACAGGCTTCCCCCGCTGGGCTGGCTGCGCACATTCGAAGCCGCAGCCCGCCATCTGTCATTCACCGACGCGGCGCGGGATCTGAACATGACGCAAAGTGCGGTCAGTCAGCAGATCAAATCGCTGGAAGGTCATCTGGGTCAGCCATTGTTCCTGCGACGCCCGAAGGCGCTTGAGCTGACAGAGGCCGGGATCACCTATTTGCCGGTAGTGCGCGAAGCGTTTCGGACGCTGATACGGGGCACTCAGGCGGTTACTGGCGCGCAACAGAACGCGGTACAGGTTCAGTGCAACATCAGTTTCGCCGTGAACTGGCTGGCCCCGCGCCTGCCGTTATTTCGGACTGAACACCCGGATGTTCAGCTGAACATCTTCACCGAACTGTGGGAACCGCGCGAGATGGCCGAAGGCGCAGCGGTCGAAATCAGGTTTTCCCTTCGACCCTCGGATACGACCCGGACAGAAATGCTGCGCTCTGAATATTACTATCCCGTCTGCGCGCCGGGATATCAGGTGTGTCTGCAAGACCTTCAGGAAAAACCCCTGTTCGACTGTTCCAACCTTTTGACCAACTGGGCGACATGGGCGGAAGATCAGGGTCTGAATTGGCAGAATCCTTCTATTACCTACGCGACAACCTATCTGGTTTGTTTGTCAGCCGCGATGGCCGGAGGTGGCCTGTGCCTGGCCCATGACACCATCGCGGGTCACCTGGTCGATCAGGGGCGGCTGATCGCACCATTTGAGCATCGCGCCCCGATGCCCGAGGCGTATTATCTGCTGCTCTCCCCTCAGGCTGAGGATACGCCCGGGGCCGTCACCTTTGCGAACTGGATACGGCGAGAATTCGGGTCCGAAACGTAAACTCGACGGGTTCCTGGGCGCTGTCGGCACCTATGTCAGCTTTCGATGGCCGGGTTGGGCAGATTTGCAGGATTGTGATCCGTCGGCAGTAGTGAAGAACCGGGGTTGCACCCGCGCGCGCATTCGTGAAAGTTGAGCCATGGAAAACACACCCTTCCCAACTTGGCCCGATGTCGCCCCCCGATTGATCGCAGTTGCTGCCGGACGTGAGGCAGCAGATACGGTAATAACGGGTGGGACTTGGGTAAATGTGCACAGCCGCGAACTGCTGCCGAACCATTCTGTTGCAATCGCCGCAGGCCGGATTGCATTTGTCGGTCCAGACGCCTCGCATTGTACCGGACCAGAGACACAGGTTATCGACGCGCAAGGCCGCTATATCCTGCCCGGCTTATGCGACGCGCATATGCACATCGAATCGGGGATGCTGACCCCCGCCGAGTTTGCTCGCGCGGTGATCCCCCATGGCACAACCAGTATGTTCACCGACCCGCACGAGATCGCCAATGTGTTGGGGCTGGACGGTGTGCGCATGATGCATGACGAAGCAATGATGCAGCCGGTCAACATCTTCACTCAGATGCCCTCCTGCGCACCCTCTGCACCGGGGTTAGAGACGACAGGCTATGAAATCACCCCCGAAGACGTCGCCGAGGCGATGAACTGGCCCGGGATCATCGGCTTGGGTGAAATGATGAACTTCCCCGGCGTGATTCACGGCGATCCCAAAATGCTGGCCGAGATTGCGGCCACGCAGCGGGCAGGAAAGATTGTTGGCGGGCATTACGCATCCCCTGATTTAGGGCCTGATTTTGCGGCTTACGTGGCTGGCGGACCTGCCGATGACCACGAAGGCACCTGCGAAGCGGATGCCATCGCACGGGTCAGACAGGGAATGCGTTCGATGATGCGGTTGGGCTCGGCCTGGTATGACGTTGAAAGCCAGATTACCGCAGTAACCGAAAAAGGTCTGGATGCGCGCAATTTCATCCTGTGCACGGATGACTGCCACTCTGCAACGCTGGTCAATGAAGGGCATATGAATCGCGTCGTGCGCCACGCCGTTGCCTGTGGCTGTGACCCGCTTGTGGCCGTGCAGATGGCCACAATCAACACCGCCACGCATTTCGGTCTGGAACGCGAGATCGGATCGGTCACGCCGGGACGACGGGCGGATATCATCCTCAGCTCTGACCTGACCGAATTGCCGGTCGAACTGGTCATAGCGCGCGGGCAGGTTGTCGCGGAAAACGGGGTGATCAAGGTTGATTGCCCCCATCTAAACTGGCCCGACAAAGCACGTCGCACGGTTCATCTGAAGCATGCGCTGACCTCGACCGATTTTGAGATCACGGCGCCGAAGGGCGCAAACAAGGTAAGGGCCAACGTCATTGGCGTGGTAGAAAACCAGGCCCCCACTAAAGCGCTGAAAGCCGAATTGCCGATTATCGGCGGGCTTGTTGAAGGTGAGGGTGACGTATGTCAGATCTCACTGGTCGAACGACACCGGGCGACAGGGGGCGTCACCAATGCCTTTGTCTCGGGGTTTGGATATCAGGGAAAAATGGCCATGGCCTCGACCGTGGCACATGACAGTCACCACATGATCGTCGTCGGCACGGATCGTGAACAGATGGCGCTGGCCGCGAATCGACTGGCCGAGGTGGGTGGCGGCATCACGATCTTCCGGGACGGCCAGGAACTGGCGATGGTCGAACTTCCCATTGCCGGTCTGATGTCCGACAGCCCGGCCGCTGAAGTTGCGGCCAAGGCGGACAGGATGGTTCAGGCCATGCAGGAATGTGGCTGCAATCTGAACAACGCATATATGCAACATTCGCTGCTGGCGTTGGTCGTCATACCGGAACTCAGGATCTCTGATCTCGGGCTGGTTGACGTGCGCACATTCAAAAAAATTGATCTTCTGGAACCCTTGGCATGACGACACTCCTGACACCTGAAGCCCTTTCGCCAGAACAGTTCACCGATCCCGCAGCCGCAGTTGCGCGACTGGAGGAGCTTTACACTCAAGCAACAGAATTTCTGTGCGACAGCTTCTCGAAGGTACTGCAAAATGGAGCACCAACCGCCAGATACAGAGCCTATTACCCCGAGATTCGCATAAAGACGTCGACCTATGCTCAAGTCGACAGCCGCCTGAGTTTTGGGCATGTGGCGGAGCCCGGTGTTCACGCTACAACCGTAACGCGCCCGGATTTATTCCGGTCCTACCTGACTCAACAGATTGCCCTGTTGATCAAGAATCACGACCAACCGGTGACGATTGCAGCGTCGGACACACCTATTCCGGTGCATTTTGCCGTGGCGAATACGTCAGGTCTGGTTGTGCCGCATCAGGGGGCGGCTGCTTTCACCCTGCGCGATGTGTTTGACGTGCCGGATCTGACCACCACGAATGACGACATCGTTAACGGCGTGCACGATCATGAAGACGCCGTCGGGCCCTTGTCATTGTTCACTGCCCAGCGCGTCGATTATTCACTTGCGCGACTGGCACATTACACAGCGACGGATGCCCGGCATTTTCAGAACCACGTTCTGTTCACGAACTATCAGTTCTATGTCTCGGAATTCGAAAACTACGCCCGTGAGCAGTTGGCTGATCCTAGCAGCGGGTATACCAGCTTTGTCTCGACCGGGAATGTTGAGATCACGGAGCCGGACGCAGAAATCAAGCAACCGCTGAAACTGCCGCAAATGCCAACCTATCATCTGAAGCGTGAAGATGGTTCGGGTCTTACTTTGGTGAACATCGGTGTCGGTCCCTCGAATGCGAAAACTGCGACCGACCATATCGCGGTTCTGCGCCCGCACGCGTGGTTGATGGTTGGCCATTGCGCCGGATTGCGTAACACGCAGGCATTGGGCGATTTCGTTCTGGCCCATGCATATCTACGTGATGACAAGGTTCTAGATGATGACCTGCCGGTCTGGGTGCCCATCCCGCCCCTGGCCGAAGTTCAGGTCGCGCTGGAACGCGCCGTGGCCGAGGTGACCGAGCTGGAAGGGTATGAACTGAAGCGGATCATGCGGACGGGAACAGTTGCATCGGTCGACAATCGCAACTGGGAACTGCGCGATCAATCCGGACCGGTTCAGCGCCTCAGCCAGTCGCGGGCCATCGCGCTGGATATGGAAAGCGCCACCATCGCCGCGAACGGCTATCGCTTCCGCGTTCCTTACGGCACATTGTTGTGTGTGTCGGACAAACCTCTGCACGGCGAACTGAAGCTGCCGGGCATGGCGTCGTCCTTTTATACCACCCAGGTCAGCCGTCATTTGATGATCGGGATACGCGCCATGGAGCACCTGCGTGGCATGCCGTTAGAGCGTTTGCACAGCCGGAAATTGCGTTCCTTCGATGAAACTGCCTTCCTCTGACGCAAAAAAGCAACGTTTTCCCCATATTTTTAGGGGTTTCTGCGCTACTATTCGTTGTGTTTGGCCACAATATCCCGTTACAGTTACGCGGTGAGGCCCTATAGATCGGGCACGTTAAGGAGACCAAGAAATGGCAAAACCTATGACAAAGACTCAGCTGGTAGCTGCTCTCGCTGAGGAAATGGGAACCGATAAGAAATCCGCGAACTCTGCGCTTGAGGCCATCACCGGCCTGATCACGCGTGAAGTTTCCGCAGGTGGTGCAGTAACCCTGCCCGGCGTCGGCAAAATCTACTGCCGCGAACGCCCCGAGCGTCAAGTCCGCAACCCGGCAACCGGTGAGACCTTCACCAAAGAAGCCGACAAGGTTGTGAAAATGACCATCGCGAAAGCACTGAAAGACAGCGTGAACGGCTGATCCAAAGCGCTTGGAACCATGTAAAGGGGTGGCGGTTACGCGGCCCCTTTTTTTGTGCCTGAACTTCACATCCTACGGCCCGCGTAACTAAGTCATAAGGCATTAGGTTGTGACTAAAGGCTACAATTCAGCACTGGATGTCCTTGGCACGTTTTTTTCGGACAACCCTTTGATTTCCTGCTCGGCCCGCTAAATCCCAGTTCCATGGAACAGGATATTACCTTCACGCGACTGCCCCTCGTCTCAGCGCCTGAGATACTGGCGCATATGAGAAATCCAATTCTTGCCGAACACATGCCTCTCCTGACGCAGGATTGGGATGAGGAAACAGTCGCCGGTTTCATTCACGCGAAAGAGTCGTGTTGGGCGCGGGACGGCCTTGGTCATTGGGCAATTCTGCACCGCGGACAATATGTGGGATGGGGCGGTTTTCAAAAAGAAGGTGAAGAGTGGGATTTCGGGCTGGTCCTGAAGCCCAGTGCATTTGGACTGGGTGCCAAAATAGCGCGTCAGGCCATCGCATTCGCAAAGCAGGACAATCGTATTCCATTCGTGACATTCTTGCTGCCGCCCTCACGCACGAAACTGCGCGCAATGACTAAACTCGGCGCGTATTTTGTTGGGCAAGTAGACTACTCTGGCCACAGCTTCCTCAAATATCGTCTCGACACGGAATGAGGCGCGAACCGGGCAGCGCCAAAACACGGCTGCGGGCCCCGATGTCGAGGCCCGCTTTTGTTTTGGTAGGTTAGAAACAATCAGTGAATCGTCTCAACCTTGTGGAAGTCCAGATCACGATCTTCCGGCATGGCGTCGATACTCATCACTTCTTTGCGCTTGGTGACAAGGATATAGACCACACAAGCCAGGTAGAGACCGACTACGACGGCTCCGATCCATTGGATTTGCAGCCACTGGCTCTGGAACAGCAGGGTCAGGACAAACAGCAGCGCGACGTTGCCGGCGACATAGGTCGCCTTGCCAAACCGCTCCGCGGTCATGTTCAGGTTGTCCGTATAGAGCCTAATTAGAGAGTCCAGCGAGTTGATCACAAAGGTCACGCCCACGATTACCATCGCGATATTGGTGATCCCTGCGGTGCTGATACTGTTCAGATGATAGTAGTAGAGAACGGTGAACCAGATCCCCAGCGGGATCGACGGGAAGATCAGCAACGCCGCCAGCAACTGCCAAGTCTTCAACCCGCCCACAAAGCGCGAAGTAAACTGGCCAATCATGATTGACCACGCAAACCACCAGAACAGGTAGAAGGCATGGTAGTCAGTCAGCGGCAGGACAAATTTGTGCATATTGGTGAAATAGGCGCCAATGTTACTGCCGGTTTCGACAAACCCGGTCATTCCCATACCAGCGGCCGCCCACATTCCCAAGATTAGCGCCATGAATAGGAAGGTCGAGCCCACCGACAGGATCCGCACATATTTCAGGTCGGTCGACGAGTATGCCGCCGCCAATATGACTACAAACACGATGACGTAGAAGGTGGTAACGACAGATTCGCCATCTCCGACCTCTGGCAGGTAGCCAGGCAGGTAGATCAGGAACAGGCTGGCGGTAAAGGCGCAGGTGCCAATAATGACCACGTTGTTGATCAGTTTGACCAGCGGGATCTCAAAGAAGTTCACGCGCGGTTCGATCACGCAGAAATAGAAGGCTGTCAGGAAGTAAAACGCCCAGATCAGAAAACCCCAGAAACCGAATTCGATCGCCAGTGGATTAGCAAAGGCATATGCCGGATCTTCGGCATACCCACCAAATTCTGTCAACGGGAACATGATCAGGCCAACATCCAGACCGGACGTAAACAGGATCGCGATGAATGTGAAAAGGTGAACAGGTGTCACGCCAACGCAGCGCAGGTTCCACCATTTCACGACGAAGAACGCGACCAGGCCCAACGCCAGTAGGACGCCAAAAGATAGAATGTATTCCAGAAGCACCGACAACCCTCCCTTGATATGTCAGATCCCGGAGCTGATAGCTTTAATTGGTCAGTCAATCAACGAAAACGTAAGGGCGACTTTCTTGTCATCACATATGCGTCTTTTATGACGCGCAGCGCTTGCGACCGATCACAAAATCGGGGACAGTCCGCGCAAAGTGACAGGGGGTCTCCATGGATCTGCGCGCCATAGCCATGGGGCTGACATTTGCCCTGATCTGGTCGTCCGCCTTTACCTCGGCGCGGATCATAGTGGCAGACGCCTCTCCTTTGTTTTCGCTGGCTCTGCGGTTTTTGATCTCAGGGGTTCTGGGGGTTCTGATTGCCCGGGCGATGGGGCAAAGCTGGCACCTGACTCGGAACCAATGGCGGGCGACAATTCTGTTCGGTATCTGCCAAAATGCCCTGTATTTGGGTCTGAATTTTTACGCGATGCAAACGGTCGAGGCTTCGGTTGCGGCGATTATCGCGTCCACAATGCCCTTGCTGGTGGCACTGGCAGGGTGGCTTATTTTTGGCGAGAAACTGCGCCCTCTCGGTATTTTGGGTTTGTTTGCCGGATTCACCGGCGTCGCCCTGATCATGAGCAGCCGGATCAGTTCTGGTGTCGACATGTTCGGCGTCGCGCTATGCGGCATCGGAGCTTTGGCGCTGACCTTTGCCACCCTCGCGGTTCGCGGCGCAACCTCAGGCGGCAATTTCATGATGGTCGTGGGCCTGCAGATGCTTGTAGGTTCCGCCACGTTGTTCGTGGCCGCTCCGATCTTTGAGACCATTTACATCCACCCGACGCTGCCACTGGCATTGGCGTTCACTTACACAACCCTGTTTCCTGGGCTGCTGGCCACGCTGATCTGGTTCCTTCTTCTGGATCGCATCGGCGCGATCCGCGCAGCCACGTTCCACTTTTTGAACCCGGTATTTGGTGTCACGATTGCGGCCATATTATTGGGCGAAAAACTGGGCGCGATGGACGCAATTGGCGTTACCGTCACGACGCTGGGTATTCTTGCGGTTCAGCTGTCACGCCAACCTTCTGGCAAAACGGCTTCGGCCTAAAGCAAGGACCCAAATGTTTGCGTCTGACCGACTGCACGACTGTGAGAGCTGTTTGAAATATCGCTTTGCTTTCTACCCTGCAGCCCCCAGATAATGGCTCAAACGTCAAATCAGCCGGAGGATCCATGACACGCTACACCAAAGACCCCACGGTTATCGCGGCGCTTTCGCCCGAAGAGTTTCATGTCACCCAACGCAACGGCACCGAACGACCGGGGACAGGCAAGTATTTGGGGAACAAGGAACCGGGCATCTACGTGGACATCGTGTCAGGCGAGCCGCTGTTTGCTTCGACCCACAAATACGAATCCGGATGTGGCTGGCCCAGCTTCACCAAGCCGATCCTCCACGAGCATGTGGAGGAGTTTCGCGATACGACGTATGGTATGATCCGGACCGAGGTTCGCTCGAAACACGGCGACAGCCATCTGGGGCATGTCTTCCCCGACGGCCCGCGAGAACATGGTGGCCTGCGGTATTGCATCAACTCGGCCTCGCTCAGGTTCATCCATCGGGATGAGATGGAGGCTGAAGGTTACGCCGAATTCCTGATCCACGTGGAGGAAATCCAATGACTGAACAACGTGCTGTACTGGCCGGAGGCTGCTTTTGGGGTATGCAGGACCTGATCCGCAAGCTGCCGGGCGTCTTGCGAACCCGGGTGGGCTACACCGGAGGCGATGTGCCCAACGCAACCTATCGCAACCATGGCACCCACGCCGAAGGGATCGAGATCTGGTTTGACCCGTCGCAGATCAGTTACCGCGACCTGCTGGAATTTTTCTTCCAGATTCACGACCCGACCACGGTGAACCGGCAAGGCAACGACCGAGGCATGAGCTATCGTTCCGCGATTTACCACGTCGATGAAGCCCAAAGAGCAACTGCGCTGGATACTATCGCAGATGTGAATGCCAGCGGCATGTGGCCGGGAAAAGTCGTAACCGAAGTCGAACCCGTCGGCGATTTCTGGGAGGCCGAACCCGAGCATCAGGATTATCTTGAGCGCATCCCGAACGGATATACCTGCCACTTCCCGCGCCAGGGCTGGGTTCTTCCCAAACGTGCCAGCGCCGCAGAATAATGCACCACCTGCCATGCCCCTCTGTACAAGTCAGAGGGGCTAGCCCGTCGCAACCCGCGGTCGCCCGCTTGCCTCGACCGTGATCATTGCCTCGACAAACACATCATTGGCCTCGACCCGCGCGGTTTTGATGTCGCGATCCACGATCACGCGGATATCTTCTGCACCGGCTTCGCGCACCGCGCCTTCAGCTTCCGACCTCAGAACATTTTCCAGCAAAGCCAACGCGTCTTCTGATGCGGAAAAATCCTTGGGCCCGCCCTTGAGATGTACACGGTACCGCCCTTCGGCAGGGCTTGTCACCGTGCCCGATCGCCGTAAGGTCAACCGTCCCACGACGGCGCCAATCGCATTGGCTACGCCCGCATGTTCCGGCAGGATCATCCGGCAGTGCAGCCGTTCACCAACCGCCGGGTAATAGCTGGGGGCTGATGCCCCAAGCCCCACAACATCAACGTTTAGAGCTGCGGTCAGCGACAACAAACCGCGATGCCGCGCCAATCCGCGCTGTGTCAGGACATGCCGCGCCAACTCCTGTGGCGGCAGCCCGAAACTGTCCGGTTCCTCATCAAAAACAGCCTCTAACAAGATCAAACTGGTCTGTTCCGTCAACTGGTCCACGATCATTTGCGCCAGCGCCTCGGCGGAATTTGCCAACATATCCCCGGACCCGACCCGTTTGCGCGCAACCAGTTCTAGTGCCTTACGGGCGGCTTCAGCATCCCAGGCATCCACCCGCCCCAGTACATGGCTGGCATCCGACGGCGTCACGCCCGAGATCTGAACGATCCCGCGATCCACCAACCGGGTCAATGCGCCGCTCTCCATTCGGGACCTAAGCAAGGAACCAATCGGCAGAACCTGATCTCCCAACCGCTCCAACAGGGCTTCTTCGCGCACATCTATACCGTCGTCACGTATTCCCGGCACGCGTCGGGCAAAGCGCGTATCGTGCTCACCCACCGTCGTGGCCCGCAATTGCTCGTCCAGAACGGCATGAACGATCTCGGGCGCTTCCGAGGCGATCAGGGACACCGGAAGAACGCGGCGCGGCCCCAGAAAAACACCGCCCTGCAACCCCTCGGTCACGACATGCACCTGACTGTCACCTCCAAGGCCATGGGTGCGCATCGCAACTGCCTCGACCATTGTGCGGAACCCGCCCACCTGTGCCCCTGCCGTGTCGATCGCGGGCTTACCGTCACGGATCAACGCCACGTCAGTTGTCGTACCGCCAATATCCGACACCAACGCATTCTCTGCGCCAGTCAACCAGCGCGCGCCGACAATTGACGCGGCAGGTCCGCTCAGGATCGTTTCAATGGGGCGTTCACGCGCCTGTTCAGCACTCATCAACGCCCCATCACCGCGAACAACCATCATCGGGGCCATAATCCCCAACTCGCGCAGCCGGTCCTGCGCCCGCCCGATCAAACGGTCGATCATCCCGATCAGCCGCGCGTTCAACACTGCCGTCACTGCGCGTTTCGGTCCATTCAGCTTTGCCGACAAGTGATGCGAACATGTTACCGGAGCCCCGGTTCTTTCCGAAACGATTCGCGCGGCTTCAAGTTCATGCGCGGGATTACGGGTGGCAAACTGAGCGGCTATGGCAAAGCCTGAAATCCCCTTGTGAGTGTCTAAAAACTGCTCCAGCGCGGCAACATCCAATGGTGCAGCTTCGCTGCCAGAATGGGAATGCCCACCAGACATAACCAGGGCCGGGTCCCCTTTTAACGCGTCCTTCAAACCGTGCTTTTCAAGGTCGCTGTCTTTGAACCCGATATAGATCAATGCAACGCGCCCGCCCTGCCCTTCGACCAAGGCATTTGTCGCCAATGTAGTGGACAAAGAGGCCATTGAAATCTGATCCGGCGCAACTTTTGCCTGCTCCAAAACGGCAGAAATCGCCTTGCCTACACCAATTGCCAGATCCGCACGTGTGGTCAGGGACTTGGCCGAGGCTATTACCTCTTTTTCATCCCGGATCAGTACCGCATCGGTATAGGTTCCACCCGTATCCACCCCCAAAGCCAACGCCATCGGGTTCTCCTTACTGTTCGCTGCAGATTGGTGTAGCGATTGGGGTCGACACGTCCAGCCTGTTTGCGGCAATTATGAAAGTTGTTCCACCGCCCAGCGCGCTGCGTCGGCCACGGTTTCATCTGGGTCATCTGTCAAACTTTGGGCCGCGGCCCTCAGTTTCGACTGCCCCGAGTTTCCAATGGCATAAAGCACGTTGCGCACAAACCGGTCGCGCCCGATCCGTTTGATGGGTGAGCCCGAGAATTTCACTCGGAACGAAGTATCATCAAGCGCCACCAGCTCTTCCAGCGCAGGCGCCGCCAGATCTTCGCGCGCTGCATAGCGCAGGTCGCTTGCGGCAACCGCAAACTTGTTCCACGGGCAAGCCGCAAGGCAATCGTCACAGCCGTAGATTCGATTGCCCAGCTTTCTGCGAAGCTCAGGCTTCACAGGGCCTTTATGCTCGATGGTCAGATAGGAAATGCACCGCCGTGCGTCCAACTGATACGGGCCCGGAAAGGCGTCCGTGGGGCAGCTGTCCAAACAGGCCCGACAAGACCCGCAGCGATCAATCTCAGCGGGATCCGCGGGTATATCCAAAGTTGAAAAAACAGACCCTATAAAGGCCCAATTACCCCACTCCCTGCTGACCAGATTCGTGTGTTTCCCCTGCCAGCCCAACCCGGCGGCCTGCCCCAAGGCTTTCTCCGGCACGGGTGCAGTGTCAACAAACACCTTAACCTCGCCGCCCGCCTCGCCAATCAGCCACCGCGCCAGGCGCTTCAGTCGCTTTTTGACCAGATCATGATAGTCTTTGTTCTGCGCATAGACAGAAATCGCCCCGTGGCCGCGTTGCTTCAAGACGTCTGTAGGATCATGTTCCGGCGTGTAACTCTCGGCCAGCATGATCACTGATCGCGCCTCAGGCCAGAGGGCCTCAGGATCACCGCGCCAATGCGTCCGCTCGGCCATCCATCCCATCTGCCCATGATACCCTGCGTCCAGGAACGCTGCCAAACGCTCGGGAACTTTTGGAACATCCCAGGGGCGGCAGACACGGCACGCAACAAACCCCTCTTCAAGGGCCTGCTGTACCAGCTTTTCCTTCAAATCTGATCCGCTCTTCATCTGGCCAAAAATATCCTCGGGGGGAATCGCGCAGATGCGCGATGGGGGGGCAGACAGCCCCCCTGGCACACCCTATCAGAAATCCAGATCCGCGTAATGGGGCGGCGGCCGGAAACCCGGCACCTGATCCGCCAGAATAGAGCGAAAAGCAGGGCGCGATTTGATTTTTGCATACCAGTCCTTGACCACCTGACTGCGGTTCCAATCCACATCCGAGATATAGTCCAGCGACGACAGGTGCGCCGCTGCCGCGAAATCAGCCAGTGTCATCTGGTCACCGGCCAACCACCGGCGGTGATCCAACAGCCATGCCATATAATCCAGATGGTACTTGATCGCTTTGGCACCCTGTTTGACGTTCTTGCTGTCAGGATAGCCCTGACCCGTCACTTTTTTGTTCACCCGTTCGTACAGCAGCTTCGACGTCACCTCATGATGGAATTTGTCGTCAAACCAACCGACAAGGCGCCGTACTTCGTATCGGGCTTCGGGGCTTTTTGGCATTAATGATGGTTCGGGGCGGGTTTCCTCAATATATTCGCAGATCGCCGCGCTTTCCGACATCATTTGTCCGTCCAGACGCAATACTGGTACTTTACCCGCAGGGTTTCGGCGCAAAAAGTCGGGATCCTGCTCCCAGTATCGCTCTTCGACAAGCTCAACCTCGATCTTCTTTTCCGCCAAAGACAGCCGAACCTTGCGGCAATACGGAGAGAGGGGAACATGAAACAAACGCGCCATGGGCTTCCAATCGAACCAGTGAGTACCCGACAGATTTAGCCTTGGCAGGCGACGGGTTTCAATCCTCGAAACAATCTGCGCGACCATCTGCGCGGATGGTGGCCGCCCCATCCAGAATAGATGCCGCCCGTCTGCGCGTACGCGCCGTCGGATCTGTGACTGACCTGTTGCGCGGTGACGGCAGAATGGCGGCAATCCGCGCTGCCTGAACTGGGGTCAGTTTCGATGCGCTGGTGTTGAAATACTGTTGCGCGGCAGCCTCGACCCCAAAAACGCCATTCCCGGTTTCGGCAACGTTTAGATAGACCTCAAGGATGCGCCGCTTGCTCCAGAAAATCTCGACCACAGGTGTGATCGAAGTTTCCAGCGCCTTGCGTATCCAACTGCGCCCCTGCCAAAGGAATACGTTCTTTACCACTTGCTGTGTAATGGTCGAGGCACCGCGATTTCCGCCATCCTCAAGCGCATCTCGAATGGCCTCTACATCAAATCCCCAATGCAGGCAGAAATTCGCATCCTCTGCTGCCACAACCGATCGCGCCATGATCGGGGCCATGTCCTCGATCGGTACCCATTCACGCTCAACCTTTCCCAATCGGCGCCATTCTGACCAGATCGTATGGGTTACAGGTGGGTTCACAACCGAATACAACAGGATTATCGCAAGCAAAGCTCCTGCAATTGCCGCAACCGCACGAGTCAGCCAACGGCGTATCTGACGCACCGTTGGTGATTTCCTGCTGGATGCCTTGTTTTTCTTACCGCTTGATTTGCGGGCTGCTTTCTTCGCCATACTTCAGCTATACGACGCGCGATCCGGGTTTGAAACGGCCTAAATTGCGAAGGCGCGCGCTTCGCGCGGGTGAACAACCGGGCGTGCGGTTTCTACCGACATCGGATCATGACCTGCCAGTTCAGGGAACAGATGCAGGACCTCGCTCTGCGTTTCGCGGTCCGAGGCCGACAACGCATGCCCCGGATAATAGCTTTCGCTTTTGGCACCATTGGCGATGACGATCTCGTGCTGCTTGAACAAAAGGTGGAAATACTCTACCTCACCGCCTTCCAGCCGGGTCACCGTTTTTCCATTGACCAGAGCATGTGCCGGAATCAGCGCTTCAGCGTGCCCGGACAGATACGAGGCTCGCCAGTCTTCAATCAGCATCCTATGCTGAGGCGAAACAAGCAGCGGACGATCCAGGTCGAACACTCCGGCCTCAAACCGGATCGGGGCCAGCTTTCCTTCGGCGGCTACCACTGTACGCCCAACCCAGATCAAAGGCTGGGGGCCATGATCCACGGTCGTGACCAGATCGCCGACTTCAAGATCTTCTACCGCACGTTCGCCTTCCGGGGTCGCTATCATGGTGCCCGGCGTGAAACAGGGCGGACCCAGATTGCCGACATTCAGCGGCCCCTGTGTGTTGACGAAGGTGGCTGAAACAAATGTTCCCGGCTGCAGGACCTGGCCGTCTGTCGGTGTGAAAACCCGAGATCCGTCAGCCAGATAAAACGTGGTGCCGGTATAGGTTACGTTCCCGACGCCCGCCACGTTGATGGTAACAGTGTCCCCTGGCCAGGAATTCGTGACGTCCTGACCGTTGACGGTATCGCCACTTGGCGCATCGATTTCGTTGTCATCATCTGCATCGATCAAAGTGAAACTGCTAACAGCGACTGCCGTTCCCGCAGGTGGCGGGTTTGCTGGATCGAAAGTATAAAACTGATCCTGATACGGTGTTGGCATCCGGTTGCCCCTGTCTGCTTATCATCTGGTGCCTAGATTGGCCCATGATTATCGCCTGAGTGTGAAGAAAGATTGGCGATTTTCGGATAAACGGGCAAGATCTGCACTGAAACGTCGTTAATATACGAACCCCGCGTGGTGCAAATGACACGCGGGGTTTCGCGAGGTAAAAAGTTTCGGCTTATTCCGCCGGAACTGCTTTGACTTCAACACTCAGTGGGTGGCTAAGTTTGTTCAGCATTTCCTTCGGGCAAACCTGCAGGAAGTTGCCTTTTTCCACATCCCAATGCTGAAGAATATCAGCAGCCTTGCGGCTTTGTGATTCAGAAGCGTGACGCATGATAAGCGTTTTTAACTGCTCTTCCCAGTGGTCCACAGTGACCGGGCAAGTGACTAGCGTTTCCCTGTTCATCAGCGCCTCTGCCTTGCCTTCGGGATCATACAGATAGGCCATTCCGCCTGTCATGCCCGCACCAAAGTTGGCTCCGATCGTTCCAAGGATAACAGCGACACCGCCGGTCATGTATTCACACCCGTTGGAACCGCACCCCTCGACAACAACCTTGGCGCCAGAGTTCCGCACCGCGAACCGTTCACCGGCGCGACCGGCGGCAAACAGATACCCATCAGTGGCCCCATAGAGAACCGTATTGCCAATGATCGTATTGTCATCTGCTTTCAGCGGGCTGACCTGCGGTGGGCGCACGACGATCATACCCCCGGACAGGCCCTTACCGACATAGTCATTGGCATCGCCCGACACTTCCAGCTTCAGACCCGGGGCCGCAAAAGCTCCCAGCGATTGCCCGGCAGAGCCTTGCAACTTCACATGCAGATGGTCGTCCTGAAAGGTGTTCCGCATCCCGAAATTCTGCACAATATGGCTGGACACACGGGTTCCAACGGTCCGGTGCGTGTTCTGCACGGCATAAGACAGCTGCATCTTTTCACCATCCTTCAGGAACCGGGCCGCATCACGAACGATTTCGGCGTCCAGCGTATCCGGCACCGCGTTGCGCTCTTTGTCGCGGTTGTAGACGATGTTATGTGCCCCATCGACAGTGATCAGCAGCGGATTGAGGTCCAGATCGTCCAGATTCGCCGATCCCCGGCTGACCTGAGCCAACAGGTCGGCTCGGCCGATGATCTCGTCAACCGAGCGCGCACCGAGGCTGGCCAGCAACTCTCGCACTTCCTGGGCATAGAAAGTGATCAGGTTCACCACCTTGTCCGCATTGCCGGTGAACTTGGCGCGCAGGGATTCATCCTGCGTACACACGCCCACCGGACAGGTGTTCGACTGACACTGACGCACCATGATACAGCCCATGGCGATCAGCGCGGCGGTACCGATGCCGTATTCCTCGGCCCCCATCATCGCGGCCATGACAATGTCGCGCCCGGTACGCAGACCACCGTCGGTCCGCAGGGTGACGCGATCCCGCAGGTTGTTCATCGCCAGAACCTGATGCGCCTCGGTCAGACCCATCTCCCACGGCAAACCGGCATATTTGATCGAGGTCGCAGGCGACGCGCCTGTACCGCCATTGTGACCCGAAATAAGGATAATATCCGCTTTCGCTTTGGCTACACCGGCAGCAATCGTGCCAACGCCCGAGGACGCTACCAGCTTGACCGTCACCTTGCAGCGCGGGTTGATCTGCTTCAGATCGTAGATCAGCTGCGCCAGATCCTCGATCGAATAGATATCGTGGTGCGGCGGCGGCGAGATCAGCGTCACGCCCTTGGTCGAATGGCGCAGGCGCGCGATCAGGTCGGTGACCTTCATACCTGGCAACTGACCACCTTCGCCGGGTTTTGCACCCTGAGCGACCTTGATCTCAAGCTCTTCACACTGGTTGAGGTATTCCGCAGTCACGCCAAACCGGCCCGAAGCCACCTGTTTGATCTTGGCCGAAGGGTTGTCGCCATTGGGTTCAGGCACGAAATGTGCCGGATCTTCGCCACCTTCGCCACTGTCGGATTTCGCACCGATCCGGTTCATCGCCACGTTCAGTGTTTTATGCGCTTCGGGCGACAATGCACCCAGCGACATACCTGGCGTGACAAAGCGTTTGCGGATCGAGGTGATCGATTCCACCTCTTCGATCGGCACCGGCTTGCCCAACGGTTTGAAATCCATCAGATCGCGCAGATGAATTGGCGGGTTCGACTGCATCTTGGCCGAATACTGCTTCCACAGCTCATACGAAGCCTTGTTGCAGGCCATCTGCATCATGTGCATCGAGGTCGCTTCCCACGCGTGGGTCTCACCTGACTTACGCGCCTTGTAGAAACCACCGATGGGCAGTACATCCAGACCGCTGTTCCAACCCTTGGCATGGATTTCTTCGGCCTTGGCCTGAATACCTTTGATACCGATACCGGAAATCCGGCTCGTCATACCGGGGAAATACTCGGCCACCATGGCACGGCTGAGGCCAACGGCCTCAAAGTTCAGACCACCGCGATAGGACGAAATGACCGAGATGCCCATCTTGGCCATGATCTTCAACAGACCCTGATCGATCGCCTCGCGATAGCGCGCGACGTTTTCTGTCAGGGTTCCGTCCAGCAAACCGCGGTCGATGCGGTCGGCCAAAGAATCTTCGGCCAGGTAGGCGTTCACCACAGTCGCGCCACATCCGATCAGAACGGCAAAGTAATGCGGATCCACACATTCGGCCGAACGAACGTTCAACGAACAGAAGGTCCGCAAACCCTGACGCGTCAAATGGGAATGCACAGCGCTGGTCGCGAGAATCATTGGTATCGCAATCCGATCCTCGCCCGACCGCATATCAGACAGGACAATATGCCCGGCACCAGATCGCACCGCCTCTTCGGATTCGGCTCTGATACGGGCCAAAGCTGCGCTCAATGCGCCTTGACCAGCCTCGAAGCTACAGTCGATTTCCGCCAGCGGCGCATCAAAGTTCTCAACCAGTTTGTCCCATTGCGCGTTGCCGACAAAGGGGCTTTCCAGAACCACGATCTCGGTCTGGCTGCTGTCTTCGTCCAGCACGTTCTTGAGGTTGGCAAACCGGGTTTTCAGCGACATCACGCGGTATTCACGCAGACTGTCGATCGGTGGGTTGGTCACCTGGCTGAAGTTCTGACGGAAAAAATGGCTCAGCGGGCGGTATTGTTTTGACAAAACGGCCGAGGGCGTATCATCCCCCATGGATGCCAAGGCTTCCTTGCCATCCTCCGCCATCGGAGCAAGGATTTGTTCCAACTCTTCTACCGAGTATCCCGCAGCAATCTGGCGCTTGCGCAACTCGCCACCCGCAAAGATCGGAGCTTCGGTCACACCCGCAAGCGTTTCGTCCAAGTCGTTTATCTTGCCAACCCATTCGCCGAATGGAAGCGCGCTGGCCAGTTTGTTCTTGATTTGGGTGTCGCGGTACAGCTTGCCTTTTTTCATGTCGACCGCCAGCATCTGACCCGGCCCCAATGCGCCTTTTTCGGTCACGGTGGCTTCGTTGATCGGCACCATTCCTGCCTCCGACCCTGCGATGACAAGGCCATCGCCAGTCACGACGTACCGCATGGGGCGCAGCCCGTTCCGGTCCAGACCAGCGCAAACCCAGCGTCCATCGGTCATCGCCAGCGCGGCCGGACCATCCCATGGCTCCATCACCGAGTTGCAGTAGGAATACATGTCGCACCACGCTTGCGGCAGCTCGACCGCCTGCTTGGACCAGCTTTCCGGAACCAGCATGGTTTTCGCCATCGGGGCCGACCGCCCCGCACGCACCAACACCTCGAAAACCGAGTCTAATGCGGCGGAATCTGACGAACCACCAGCGATGATCGGCTTGATGTCTTCGGCATAGTCACCAAAAGTTCCGCTAGCCATCCGGATTTCATGGCTTTTCATCCAGTTGACGTTGCCCTTGAGGGTGTTGATCTCGCCGTTATGGGCCAGCATGCGGAATGGTTGTGCCAGCCACCATTGCGGGAAGGTGTTCGTGGAATACCGCTGGTGGTAAATCGCAAACGCCGATTCAAAGCGGTCATCCATCAGATCGGGATAGAATACAGCGACCTGTTCAGCCAGCATCATGCCCTTGTAGATGATCGACCGGCAGGACAGCGACGCAAGATAAAGGCCCGAAATGCCCGACGCCAAGGCCGCTTTTTCGATGCGACGACGGATGACATAGAGTTCGCGCTCAAAAGTTTCTTCGTCCACACCCTTGGAGTTCGAGATCAGGATCTGCTCAATCTCGGGTCGGGTTGCATTGGCCTTTTCCCCCAGGCAAGTCACATCGACAGGCACGTGTCGCCAGCCATAGATGTAATAGCCCATACGCAGAACTTCGCTTTCGACGATAGTCCGGCACCGCTCCTGTGCGCCAAAATCGGTGCGGGGCAGGAAGACCTGACCAACTGCAATCAGTTCATTCAGCTTTGGTTCGTGGCCCGTGCGGCGGATCTGATCATAGAAGAAGGGAACTGGAATCTGCACGTGGATGCCCGCGCCGTCGCCGGTCTTGCCATCCGCGTCCACGGCTCCGCGATGCCAGATTGCTTTCAGGGCATCAATCCCGGCATCCACCACCTTGCGAGACCGTTTGCCATCCACGGACACAACAAGGCCCACACCACACGAAGAATGCTCTTCTGCCTCGGAGTAGAGACCATTTTCGGCCATCCACTTGCGTTTTGCTTCTTCTGCCCGCACCCAATCGGCATCATATTTGGTCATTGGCTGTCTCCTTCGTCAGAGAGGGAATACATGGCTTCGACCTCGGCTTTGGTCATTTGCCGACGTTCGCCTGCGAACGCGTATCCCTCGGGCTTTTTGTCGATATAAAGTTCAAGTTTCAGCGGGTTGCCTGTTGCATTTTCAAACAGGCCAGCCGCCATTTGTGTCTGTCCGTGCATCTCACCCGGTAGCGTGATCCGGTACCAGAGCGAGGATCCGCATTCGTCGCAAAAGGCACGTTCTGCCCAGTCGGACGAGGTAAATGTCTTGACCGGGCCTAGCGCGGCATAGCCTTCTTTCGCCTGAAACGTCACCAGCATCGAACTGGTCCACCGACGGCATTGGTCACAGTGACACGCCCCCAGCGCATCCCGCGCCGGTGTAGCTGTTACAGTGACCGCACCACACATGCATTGGCCTTGAAGTTCCGACATTTCGAACCCTCCTGAAAGCTGGGGTTATTCCGCTGCGACGGCAGTCTTGGCATTAAACCGGTCGATGATCGCGTCGGCGCAGTCGCGCCCGTCACGGATCGCCCATACAACCAGCGAAGCACCGCGCACGATGTCGCCAATTGCGTACACACCTTCCATTTCGGTTTCCCCGGTCTGGAATGCTGCCCGGACCGTTCCCCATCGGGTGACGGGCAAGTCGGGCTGCCCGAACAGCGTTGGCAGGTCTTCGGGCTCAAACCCCAATGCCTTGATCACCAGATCGGCGTCCTCGACATAATCCGCGCCTTCGATCACTTCGGGGGCCTGGCGACCGGATGCATCGGGTTGCCCCAGGCGCATTTTCTGCACCATCACGCCGGAAACCTTGTCGTCGCCCGTGAACCCCTTGGGTGCACTGAGCCATTCGAATACCACGCCTTCTTCCTCGGCATTCTGTGTCTCGCGCTGCGAACCCGGCATGTTAGCCCGGTCACGACGGTACAGGCATTTGACTGACGTCGCGCCCTGGCGGATCGATGTGCGCACACAATCCATCGCGGTGTCACCACCACCGATCACGACAACCTTCTTGCCCTCGGCATTCAGCCGTCCGTTGTCGAAATCCTCAACAGCATCACCAAAGCTTTTTCGGTTTGATGCGGTCAGGAAATCGATTGCCTTCTCGATCCCGGCAAGACCACTGCCCGGCATGGACAGATCCCGCGACTTGTAAACGCCCGTCGCGATGATGACCGCGTCATGCTTGGCGTGAATTTCCGCGAATTTGGCAGCGTCCACGTCGCAGTTCAAAACGAACTCGACACCGCCGTCAGCCAACAGGTCGTTGCGCCGCTGGACGACTTCTTTTTCAAGCTTGAAGCCCGGAATGCCATACATCAGCAACCCACCCGCACGGTCGTAGCGGTCATAAACCGTGACCTGAATACCGGCCCGACGCAGCATGTCTGCCGCGGCAAGACCGCCCGGCCCACCACCGATGATGCCGACGCTTTCACGGCGCTCTGCCGCAGGGACCACTGGCTTGACCCAGCCTTTTTCCCACGCCGTGTCGGTAATGTACTTTTCGATCGTTCCGATGGTAACTGTTCCATGACCGGATTGTTCGATCACGCAATTTCCTTCGCACAAACGGTCCTGCGGGCAGATGCGGCCGCAAATCTCGGGGAAGGTGTTTGTCGCCTGGCTGGTTTCGTAAGCTTCTTCCAATCGTCCGGTTGCAGTCAGCCGCAACCAGTCGGGAATGTTGTTATGCACCGGGCAGTGCGATTGGCAGTAAGGCACACCGCATTGACTGCAACGGCTGGCCTGTTCTGCTGCTTTCTCGGCAGCGAATTCTGCATAGATCTCGTTAAAGTCTTCTCTGCGGTCATTGGCGGCACGCTTTTCCGGCATGACGCGGTCGATCTGCACAAATTTCAGCATCGGTTGCTTGGCCACGGGTCAGACTCCATGAATTGGCTTGGTTCGATTTCTTTATGCGATGCGCAAACGGATGAAAAGTCATATATGCTGACCTAATATGAGAATTTTTCGCTCTCCCGCTCGAAATCGGCAAATAATGGAGGGAACTTTAGGTACGATCCGGACCTATATGAAGGCTTTCCTTTTCCCCACTGCCCTTATAGCCATACACAACAAGAAAATCGTGGCGACAGCACGGCAGGGCAGATGAGTCTCTTCCACCTGATTCTCGTGGCAATCATTCAGGGAATAACTGAGTTTTTGCCCATTTCGTCTTCGGGTCACCTGATCCTGCTGCCGAATTTGTCAGGCCTTCAGGATCAGGGTCAAGCCATAGACATCGCGGTGCACGTTGGAACCCTCGGAGCGGTCGTTCTGTATTTCTGGACGGATGTGAAGCAGGCCCTTGCCGGGTTGCCGCGCGCCTTGACCGGCCGGACAGATACGCCGCAGGCCCGTTTGGCTCTGGGCCTCATCATTGCAACAATTCCAACCGTGATTGCAGGTCTGATCCTGCATCTGACCGGGTTAAGCGAGGCCATGCGTTCGATCGCTGTAATCGGATGGACAATGCTGGGCTTTGGCCTGCTGCTTTATTGGATTGACCAGAAAGGCCCCCAGACGAAAGGGGCGTCTGATTGGGGTGTGCGCGATGCTTTCATCATGGGGCTGTGGCAGGTTCTTGCGCTGATCCCCGGAACATCGCGATCCGGGATCACCATTACAGGAGCACGTCAACTGGGCTATACCCGAGCAGACGGCGCACGGATTGCCATGCTTATGTCAATCCCAACCATTCTGGCCTCAGGCACACTGCTGACACTGGATGTGATACGCGACGCTGATGCGCAACTGGCACGGGACGGGGCCATTGCCGCGGCATTTGCTTTTGTCTCGGCACTTCTGGCGCTTAGCCTTATGATGCGACTGCTGCGCAGTGTCAGCTTCACGCCCTATGTGATCTACCGCGTCATACTGGGCGCGGCATTGTTGTTCATGGCCTACAGCTGATCAGATACGCAGGTTTTTCGCCGAGTTCTGAATGTCGTCATACTGCCCCGATGGGCGGAATTTCCAAAGATATTCCGGCAGCACCGATTCCAGAGTGGTCGGCGCAATGCCAAGATCCGCAAAGGACTTGGCCCCGTCAGATACCACGTTGTCATGACGCAGATTCCTGACCTGGTCGCGGGTCAGAATGTTGTTCGGGAACAGCTGGAAGCTGACGAATTTCGCAATATCCAGCACGCCCGCCATAATCCGGGCAGCAAAGAACGGCAGACCGACAATGATGCGCCGCCGGTGGATCACTTCAAGCATCTGTTGCATCAGGGCGCGGAAGGTTTTCACTTCCGGCCCGCCAAGCTCGTACACGCCCGGCTCAGCCTGCCCCAGAATACCTTTGACCGCTGCCTGGGCCACGTCGTCCACGTAGACGGGTTGGAATTTGGTCTCAGCACCAACCACCGGCAGGAACGGACCCATGCGAGTCATCCCGGCAAATCGGTTAAAGAACTGATCCTCGGTACCGAAGATCACAGATGGGCGAAGGATCACCGCATCCGGCATGTGCTTCAGCACACCCGCCTCGCCCAGCGCTTTGGTCCGGGCATAATCGCTGGCCGCGTTTGCATCTGCACCAATAGCCGAGATATGCACCATTCGACCAATGCCCTGCTGTGCGGCCAAGCGCGCAATACGCTCGACCCCTTCGGTCTGAACGGCATCAAACGCGTTCTTGCCCAGTTCATTAAGCACACCCACACAGTTCACCACGACATCGGCGCTCTGCATTGCCAGCGCGACCGAGGCGTCATCGCGGATATTGCACAGCACAGGCTCAACCTGTCCCACGGCGCCGTAGGGTTTCACGAACATGGCTTCGTTCGGGCGTCGTACAGCCACCCGCACACGCCACCCCTCTCTCGCCATGCGCCGCGCGATGTAGCGACCGACAAATCCCGATCCGCCATAAATCGTCACCAGTTTCGACATGAGAGGGCTCCTGCTGAGAAATTGCGCCCTAGAACTAACGCCCGCAGGCCAGCCAAACAAGGCACTAATTCGCCGCGCCGGTCATGAAATATTCAGGCCAAAACTTCAGTTCGAAAACCGAACTTAAAAAACTTTCAAAATTCATTCAGAATCCGGTTGACGCCCCCCGCCAGTCAGCTTAAACGCCGCTCCACGACACCTGCCCAGGTGGCGGAATTGGTAGACGCGCTAGCTTCAGGTGCTAGTGTCCGTATGGACGTGGAGGTTCGAGTCCTCTCCTGGGCACCATTTCTTCCCAAAGAAAATATGGAAGCAGCCGCCTAATGAGCTGGTGATGTCTGAATCGGTGTCTTATCGCTTCAAATCATCTTTGAAACAGCGGCGATTCTGTCATGACAAGATAAACCGCAATAAAGGGTCCTCGTGTCGCTATGTATACCCGCTTGGTTCTGGGTCGCCTATCGCCTCCTGCTTTTGGTAAGCGGCAAAACCAAAGAAGGGTAAGGCAGCACCGGTATTACGCGCGCTTTTCACTGATCGAGGTTACGCCCAGAACATCCAGCACCCTGGCTTCGATCTGCTCGGCATTCATACCCGCAACGGCATACATGTCCGCGGGGCCGGCCTGATCGATGAAGATGTCAGGCAAGACCATCGAGCGGTATTTCAAGCCCCGATCAAAAACACCCTCATCCGCCAGAAGCTGTGCCACATGGCTGCCAAACCCGCCAACAGCGCCTTCTTCGATGGTGATCAACGCCTCATGATCTGCAGCCAGGTCCAGGATCAGATCGCGATCCAGCGGCTTGGCAAAGCGGGCGTCGGCGATGGTTGGGCTAATGCCTTTGGCGGTCAGAGACTCGGCTGCTTTCTGAACTTCAGCCAGCCGCGTGCCAAAAGACAAAAGTGCGACGCGCGCGCCTTTCCGGATCATGCGGCCTTTGCCGATCTCCAGTACCTCACCGCGTTCGGGCAAGTCCACTCCGACACCTTCGCCGCGCGGATAGCGGAAGGCAATCGGCCCTTCATCATGCGCGACAGCGGTTGCCACCATGTGCATCAATTCCGCCTCATCCGCGGCGGCCATGACGACCATGCCCGGCAGATTGGCCAAATAGGCAATATCGAACGACCCGGCATGGGTGGCACCGTCAGCCCCCACCAAACCTGCGCGGTCAATGGCAAACCGAACGGGCAAGCGCTGGATTGCAACGTCATGCACAACCTGGTCGTACCCCCGCTGCAGAAAGGTCGAATACATGGCGCAGAATGGCTTCATCCCCCCTGCCGCCAGCGCAGCCGAGAAGGTCACGCCGTGCTGCTCGGCAATCGCCACATCGAAACAGCGCGACGGGTACCGTTCGGCAAACAGGCCCAATCCGGTACCATCTGGCATCGCGGCAGTCACCGCAACGATCTTATCATCGCGCGCGGCCGCATCCACCAGCGCCTTGCCAAAGACAGACGTGTAAGAAGGCGCGTTTGAAGGGGCCTTTTTCTGCTCGCCCGTAACCACATCGAATTTGGCTGTCGCGTGGCCTTTGTCGCGGGCCTGTTCGGCTGGTGCGTACCCTTTGCCCTTCTTGGTCAAGACGTGGATCAGGATCGGCCCGGTTGCCCGCGCCTTGACGGTGCGCAGAACCGGCAACAGCTGATCCAGGTCATGCCCATCAATAGGCCCGAGATAGGAAAACCCGAGCTCTTCGAACAGGGTTCCGCCCACGGCCATGCCTTTCAGCATTTCCTTGGCGCGTTTGGCCCCTTCGCGGAACGGTTCTGGCAAAAGTGAAACAGCGCCCTTTGCGGCGGCTTTCAGATCGTGGAATGGTGCCTCGGCGTAGATTCGGGACAGATAGCTGGACAGGGCACCAACAGGGGGGGCGATGCTCATCTCATTGTCATTCAGAATGACGATCAGGCGTTTCTTCAGGTGACCTGCGTTATTCATCGCCTCAAAGGCCATGCCTGCGGACATCGATCCATCACCGATCACGGCAATGGCGTCGCCCAACCCTTCAGGGGTTACACCGCCCAGATCACGCGCCACGGCAAAACCCAGTGCAGCACTGATCGAGGTGCTGGAATGCGCGGCGCCAAACGGGTCATAGGGGCTTTCGCTGCGCTTGGTGAAACCGCTCAGGCCGTCTTTCATACGCAACGTGCGAATGCGGTCGCGCCGTTCGGTCAGGATTTTATGCGGATAGCACTGATGGCCAACATCCCAGATAATCTTATCGCGCGGCGTGTCGAAAACTGCGTGCAGCGCGGTCGTCAGTTCCACAACGCCCAGACCCGCGCCCAGATGCCCCCCGGTGACAGAAACCGCCGAAATCGTCTCGGCCCGCAATTCCTGCGCAACCTGATGCAGTTGCGCGTCCGAGAACCGCTTGAGATCAGCGGGGCGGTTCACAAGGTCCAGCAGGGGCGTTTTGGGGCGGTCAGACATTTGGCGCGTTCCTGGCTTAGCTGTCCCGGGCAATAACGAAGCGAGCGGCTTCCTTCAAGGTTTCTGCCGTCGGGCCATACCCGTCCAGTGCGGCACAGGCCTGATCAACAAGTTCACTGGCGCGGGTTCTGGCAGCATCCAAACCCAGAAGCGATACGAAAGTAGCCTTTCCCGCATCCGCATCTTTCTGAAGACGTTTGCCTGCCTTTGTCGCATCACCTTCAACATCAAGGATGTCGTCTGCAATCTGAAAAGCAAGACCAAGGGCCCGGGCATATTGGCGCAAGGGCTCTGGATCCGCTTTCGCCAGACGCGCACCCGCACAGGCGGACCATTCGATTAAAGCGCCCGTTTTGCCGCCCTGAAGCCGTGTTATCGCATTCAGCGTCAGAGGCTCAGAAGCGGTTTCCGCCGCGATATCAAGCGCCTGCCCCAAAACCATACCTTGCGCACCGCTTGCCCCGGCCAGTGTCAGTGCCAGATCAGCGCGAACGTCTCCACCTCCAACCTCGGGCCGGGTGCACAGCTCAAAGGCCAGTGTCTGCAGCGCGTCCCCGGCAAGTACAGCCGTGCCTTCGCCCCATTTCACGTGAACCGTGGGACGTCCGCGCCGCAGGTCGTCGTCATCCATGCAGGGCAGATCGTCGTGAACCAGAGAATAGGCGTGCAGGGCCTCGATCGCGGTCGCGGGCCAGATCGCGCGGGACTCGTCGATTTGGTGCAGACGCGCACTTTCCAGAACCAGAAACCCGCGCAGCCGTTTACCGCCCCGGGTGGCGTAGGCCATTGCCCGTGTCACATCCAGATCGTCCAGCGCGCCCATTATCAGGTCAAAATGATCCTGAAGGCGCGCCGCGTCCTGCGCCAGTCTTTCCTGAAACATTTACTGACCTTCGACAGGTGTTGTCCCGGTCGGTTGGCCATTCGCGTCCAGAGTGATCGCGGCCACTTTTTCCTCGGCCCGCTTCAACTCGTCCTCGCAACGCTTTTTCAAAGCGGCCCCGCGTTCATACAGCGCAATCGACTGATCCAGCGCCACATCGCCGCGTTCAAGCTGGCCAACCACGGCCTCAAGCTCTTTCATGGCCTGCTCGAATGTCATCTGTTCAACTGGGGTATCGGTCATCGTGCTGCCTTCATCAGTTCTTCCACATGGGCGCGTGCCGCCTCGGCCAGTGCGTTCAGATCATACCCGCCCTCCAGAGTCGAGACGATACGGCCCTGACACACCTCATCGGCTATCCCGCACAGCTCTGCCGTGATCCAAGCAAAATCGCCGGTCGACCAGTTCAGGTTGGCCAGAGGGTCGTCCTGATGCGCATCGAACCCGGCCGAGATGATGATCAGTTCCGGCCGGAACGCCCGCAAGCGTGGAAAGGCCTGCGTTTCATAGGCGGATCGCATCTCAGCCCCGCCGGTGCCCGGGGCAAGCGGGATGTTCAGAACGTTATCGTAAGCGCCTGTCTCGTCCGGGCGGCCCGATCCTGGCCATAACGGCATCTGCTGGCTCGTGATTACCAGGGCCCGATCTTCATCCCACAGCAGGTCCTGCGTGCCGTTGCCATGATGAACGTCGAAATCGACCACTGCGACCCGCTTCAGCCCGTGGTAATCCAGCGCATGTTTCGCAGCCAGCGCCGCATTGCCAAACAGGCAGAACCCCATAGCTTTCTCGGCTTCGGCGTGGTGCCCCGGTGGGCGAATGGCACAAAAGGCGTTCGGCGCCTCACCGCCCAAAACCAGATCAACGGCCCGTACCGCCGCACCAGCCGCACGATAGGCCGCATCCACGGAACCCGGTGACATGAAGGTGTCCCCGTCGATTTGCGCAAACCCGTCAGTAGGGCGTGACGATCTGATGTCTCGGATATGGCTTTCGGGATGAACACGCAGCAAATCATCGTCTGCCGCCAGTGGAGCGGTCACGCGCTTCAGGTCAAGTCCTTCAAGCGCGTGCAGGATATGCTCCAGCCGCGCCACCTGTTCCGGATGACCTTGCGGTGTGACATGTCCAAGGCAATCGGCATGTGTCAAAAGGGCGGTTTTCATCGGGATCCCATCTTCATCTGGCTAAAATATCCTCGCCGAAGGCTTAAATCGCCGCACAGCGGCTCATTCAATCGGGCGCCAGCATATAGCCCGCGCCCCGGACTGTCTGCAGATACCGGGGCTGTTTCGGGTCCTGTTCGATCTTCCGGCGCAGGCGGGTGATCTGCACGTCCACCGCACGTTCCTGTGCCTGTCCTTTATCCCGGCCCAGATCTTCCACCAGTTTTGCGCGGCTGATTGGCTCACCAGGTTGGGCCGAAAAGATTTTCATCAGCTGGCTTTCGGTCGCGGTCAGGCGGACTGGCCTTTCGCCCTGCCACATTTCACCGCGTTCAATGTCATACCGGATGGGGCCGAGATGCAGGATCTTCGCCGCTGTTTCCTCGGCCGGGGTTTCCGGCATCCGGCGCAGAATCGCATTGATCCGCAGTAGCAGCTCTTTCGGCTCGAAAGGTTTGGCGAGATAATCATCCGCCCCGGCTTCAAGCCCTGCAATCCGATGCTCGGTCTCGCCCTTGGCGGTTAGTAACAGGATCGGCGTCGTATGAGTGTCACGCAGCGACCTGGTCAGACTGACGCCATCTTCGCCCGGCATCATCACATCCATGACGATCATGTCGAAATCCAACCCCGACAAAACCCGCCGCGCATGGGCCGCATCCCGTGCCGCCGTCACCAGAAACCCGTTTCGCATCAGGAATTTCTTGAGTAGATCGCGAATGCGTTCGTCATCATCAACAATCAGCAAATGTGCATCTATTTCGCTCATGATGTCGTATCCCGCAATTTCGTATAGGCATGACGCATATCAGCATCCATCATTGCTTCAAGCACTTTGCGAAACCCGGCCACGGCCTCCGGACCGGCATCTTTGAAGGCCGCGCGCATTCTTGTTCGTTGCGCATCTGACAACGTGGCCTCCAACGTTTCGCCCTTTTCCGTCAGAAATAGATGCCGTTCGCGTTTGTCCACGGTTCCGACCCGGCTTTCCACCAGACCATCCTCGATCAACGTCCGAAGGACCCTGTTCAGAGACTGTTTTGTAACCCCGAGGATCGCCAGCAAGTTGTTCACCGTGGTGCCCGGAGCGCGATTGATAAAATGGATCGCGCGGTGATGGGCGCGGCCATAGGCCATTTCGGACAGGATACGATCGGGATCCGCGGTAAAGCCGCGATAGGCGAAGAACATGGCCTCGATCCCCTGCCGCAATTGTTCATCCGTCAAAAACAACAGGCTTTCGCCCCCATATCGCGGGGCCGGGCGGATTTCGGACATATCATTCCTCATTCGTTACTCGGGTTCGACTTTATGTCAGCGTTATTGACATTCCAAGGGCAGAGCGGTATCGAATCGCAGTTTTTGCGCAACATTGTGTCCGCATCGGACCTAAGTAGCGCAACAATCGGAAATTCAACCCGGTTCAGGAGGTTTCGCATGGCAGGGTATGATGATCGTGACGGTGTCATCTGGATGGATGGCAAGCTGGTGCCCTGGCGCGATGCCAATGTGCATATTCTGACCCACGCGATGCACTATGCCTCATCCGTGTTCGAGGGGGAACGCGCTTATAGCGGCAAGATCTTCAAAAGCCGCGAACATTCCGAACGTCTTATCGCCAGCGCCGAGGCACTGGACATGCCGATGCCTTATTCTGTCGATCAGATTGAAGCAGCCAAGGAAGAGACCCTGAAAGCCAGTGGCCTTCAGGATGCCTATGTCCGCGCATTGGTCTGGCGCGGGTCTGGCGAAGACATGGGCGTGGCGTCGGCCCGCAACCCGGTACGGATGGCCGTCGCGGTCTGGCCTTGGGGTGCCTACTATGGCGACGCCAAGATGCAGGGCGCAAAACTGGACATCGCCGAATGGAAACGCCCCAGCCCGGAAACCATCCCGGTTCACGCCAAGGCTGCGGGCCTTTACATGATCTGCACCATTTCCAAGCACAAGGCCGAAGCCAAGGGATGCTCGGACGCGCTGTTCATGGACTGGCGTGGTTACGTGGCCGAAGCAACAGGTGCCAACGTGTTCTTCGTCAAGGATGGAGAGGTTCACACCCCGCTGGCGGATTGCTTCCTGAACGGCATTACCCGACAAACCGTCATTCAGATGCTGAAGGATAAAGGCATCACTGTGCATGAGCGGCGCATCAAGCCCGAAGAAATGGCTGATTTCGAACAGTGCTGGCTGACCGGAACCGCGGCCGAGGTCACTCCGGTCGGGCAAATCGGCGATTACACTTTCGAAGTCGGCGACCTGACCCGCGAAATCGCAGAAGATTACGAAAAGCTGGTCCGCTCGTAATAACTTGCAAAACCCCGCTTCGGCGGGGTTTTTGTTGCAGATTGTGCAAATTGTCGTGCAAAGCGTTCCGTGATCTGGACGATCGGATCAGTTCCCGTATCTTCAACACATGTTGGATCTACTTAGCGATATTCTCACCCGCCTGTCCCTGCGAGGCACGTTCTACTTCCGCACCTCGTTCACACCACCATTTGGTATTCAGGTGCCGGAATTCGAAAACGTCGCGCGGTTTCATTTTGTTCAACGGGGTGAGCTCAAGGTCCATGTCTCATCCACCGGGGAAACGTTGCGGTTGCGGCAGGGAGACCTGATCCTGATCCCTCATGGGGCGCCACATGCGTTGTTGTGTGCCGAGGTCAGGCCACTGGATGCGCTTCCTCTGGAACAGGTTCTTGAGATTGCCGGCTACAAGGGCGATGGCGTTCTTGTTTATGGCGGTGCAGACGAGGACCGGGACACACAACTGATCTGCGGTCATTTTTCATTCACCGGCCCAGCAGGACGAAAAGGCACCGGGCATATGCTGATCGACCGCCTGCCGCCCTACATCCTGATCGAGAATTATGGCGAAGAGGCCGGATCGTGGATGGAATCGACCCTGCGCATGATCGGATCCGAAGTGTCCGGGGCCCGTATTGGCGGCGATCTGATTGCCCTGAAGCTGTCCGAAGTTCTGTTTGCGCAGGCGATCCGAACCTACCTGGAACGGCAAAGCCCTCAGGACACCGCCCTTGCGGGCTTTGCGGATACACGCATCTCACGCGCATTGACGGCGTTCCACCAAGCGCCAGCGCAAGACTGGAGTGTTGCGACACTGGCGCGTGAATCCGGCATGTCGCGCACGGCCTTTTCTCAGTTGTTTGCCCAGAAGATGGGCACGACGCCGATGCAATACCTCACCGACTGGCGCATGCAGATTGCGTGCCATGGCCTTACAGAGGCACGATGGAACGTCGCAGATGCAGCAGCCGAAGTTGGATATGCCTCTGAGGCCGCGTTTTCCCGCGTTTTCAAGAAGCAGGTCGGCTTGTCACCAGCCGCATATAGGTCCATGCACTAAAACGCCGAATATTCTGTACGATCTGCAAGATTTTTGAAACGATCAAGAATTCAGCGTTCGGGTCAGGCTTTCTATCTTTCTTTCATCACTGATTGAAAAGAGGAAAATCTTATGTCCCTGCGTTTCGTTACCCGCACTGTCCACGCGTATCTGGACTACCCGGTTGCCATTGCCCTGATGACACTGCCATTCCTGCTGGGATTGGGTCAGTCCAACCCGCTGGCGCTGTGGCTTTCGGTTGTCACTGGCGTCGCCGCCTTTGTCCTGACGGTTCTGACCGACCATCATTTGGGAATTTGGCGCGTTCTACCCTACAAATTTCACTTGGCCGTGGACCTTATTGTCGGCATCACCTTTCTGTTTGCACCTAGTGTACTGGGGTTTTCAGGATTGGATGCGGCGTTCTACTGGCTGAACGGTGCGGCCGTGGTTCTCGTCATCTCGCTCAGCGCGCCCGAGCAGGAAGTCGCTGCCTGAGCGCTGTGCCTCTGCATTGGCAACTTTGTCCAAATACTGCCAAAAAAGCTGAGCTGCCTGTTTTAGAAATCGGCGGCTCAGAGCAGAGAAGTGTATCGACCGGTCGGGTGAATTTACTTGAAAAAGCTGACTGAATTCATCAGATTTATCCCAGTGCGGGGTGAGGTCACAGATGACAGACACGCTTGACGAAATCATGGCCCGACATGATGCGCTAGTTGCGTGCGGGTGCAACTGTTGCGAAGGCGACTATTGTGCCTATGCTGATCGCCAGAACCGGGACACCGCAACCGCAGAAGAAGCCCGGGCACAAGGCACCGTCCGTCAACGCAAGTCGTTGCGATATATCTTTGAAACTGTGCTAAGCGGCAGAGGATAACTGCGCAGCAATACGGGCTGCGCTATTGCAAGGTTCAGAAATCCACCCCGCGCTGGGCCTTGATTCCCGCCTGGAACGGATGCTTTTCTTCGGTCATCTCGGTGACCAGATCTGCATAATCACGCAGCGCCTGCGGTGCGTCGCGGCCTGTCAGGAACACACTCGTCTTGTCCGAACGCGCGTTCAGCCCGTCTATCACCTGCTCGACCGAGAGATATTCATAGCGAAGCGCGATGTTGATCTCGTCCAGAACCACCAGATCGTATTCGCCACTTGCCATAAGGGCGCAAGCCTTGTCGAAGGCGGCATTGGCAGCTGCAATGTCGCGCTCGCGGTCTTGTGTATCCCAGGTAAACCCCTCGCCCATCGTGTGCCAGGTGACCAGATCACGTTCTTCGAAGAAACGGCGCTCGCCGGTTTTCCACTTGCCCTTGATGAACTGCACCACGGCGACCTTCTGACCCCAACCAAGCGCGCGGATAACAACGCCAAAGGCCGCAGATGACTTGCCTTTGCCCTTGCCGGTATTGATCAGAACAAGGCCGCGTTCGGGGTCGACGGCCTCGGACACTTTCTTGCGGTGCTGGGCCTGCACCTTTTGCATCTTTTCCTTGTGATCCTGCGCGTCGCTCATTGGGGAACCTCATTGATTGTCCGGCCCAACCTAGGGAAAGAATGCAAAAGGTAAAGTCACGCTTTGGGGTCTGTGACAGAACGCGCCTTGCCACGCTCAAGCCCCAGCTGGTGTTCGCGCCAGATCACAACAACATTGCCTGCGATCACCAATGCGGCCCCGATCAGGATCGCAACGGTAGGCAATTCATCAAACACGAAATAACCTATCACAATCGCAAAGAGCATTGTTGCATAGTCATAAGGTGCCAGCATCGATGCCTGTCCAAAGCGATACGAGGACGTGACCAAAATCTGCGCAACTCCGCCAATTAACCCCATGGTGATCAGTATTAGAGCCTGAGTCAGAGTTGGCATTGTCCATCCCCAGATCGCCGTCAGGGCCGAAAGCAACGTCGCGGTCAGCGAGAAATAGAACACGATTGCAGCAGGGTGATCGACCTTGACCAGTTGGCGGATGTGGATCTGCACAAAGGCCCGGGCAAAAGTCGCGCCCAGTACGCACAGAGCTCCGATAGTTGCAGCCGTTTCCATCTGAGTGCTGCCAAGCCTGGGCCAGATCATGATCATCACGCCCAGCAGCCCAAGTGCCACGGCACCGATGCGAATCATGCGGATGCGCTCGCCCAGCATCACTGCGGCCAAAATCAGGGTGAAAATCGGGGTGGCATAACCGATTGCGGTAACTTCGGGCAGAGGCAACAGGCTAAGGCCAGTGAATGTCAACCCCATGGCGCTGGTCCCCAGAACACCGCGCCAGAAATGACCCATGGGTTTCTTGACGACAAAGCCTTGCGCCAGCTCTCGGCGCGCGATCAGCCACAGAATGATGACCGGAATAGCAAATAGGGACCGGAAGAACACCAATTGGCCCGGTGGGAATTCGTCAGATAAGGCTTTGACTAAGGCTGACATCGACGTGAACAGGAACAGCGCGCCAAGCTTCAGCGCCACAGCCAGCAAAGGTCGATGCGATGTTAAGGGTTTTGTCATCGGCGCGACCCTGCGCCTTTGTAGAAAAAAGATCAACGGGGTGGATCAGGTGATGGTCCACGAGTTCGGTATCGATGCGCCGATTTCCGCTGCAAAAGCCTCAAGGAACTGAAACATCCGGCCTGCCCTTGCTTGCGCGATCTGCTTGCCTGCATCCGTCAGCATGTCGTCCGGCAGGGTCAACAGCTTAACCTTCCAGTGATCAATCGAATACCGCAGATCGTCCAGCGGGCGCGCCTCTGCGAATGGATCAGCCGGATCATAGAGAACACGCCCCAAAGCACCCGATACAGAAAATGTGCGCGCAATCCCGATGGCACCCAAGGCATCAAGGCGATCCGCATCGCGCAGAATCCGGGCCTCCAGCGTTTCAGGTGGGATGTTGGCCGAGAAGCTATGGGCCGCTATCGCATGTTGTGCGGCCTGAACCTGATCGTCGGAAAAGCCCAGTTTTGTCAGAATAGGCCCTGATTCAGCCGCTGACTGACGTGAGGCAAACTGTCGGTTCGGGTCATTCTTGGGTAGGTTGACCAGATCATGAAGATAACAGGCTGCCAACAGGACGGGGATGTCCGCCCGAGCGTCTGCAATGGCCTGAGCATTGGTCCAAACACGATCCAGATGGGCCAGGTCATGGGCCGGATCAGTTTCCATGCGTTGCGCGACAACGGCACGCAAACGCGCGCGCAGATCAGCCGATCCGTCCACGGTTTTCTCCGATCTGACCACGGTGCAGCAGTAGGTGGTCCAGGATGACACAAGCCATCATCGCCTCACCGACAGGGACAGCGCGGATGCCAACACAGGGATCATGACGACCCTTTGTGATGATCTCGGTCTCTTCACCGGATTTTGTAATGGTCTTGCGGGTGGTCAGGATCGAAGAGGTCGGCTTGACCGCAAAGCGCACGACAATGTCCTGCCCGGTCGAGATGCCGCCCAGAATCCCGCCTGCGTGGTTTGAACTGTATTGCGGGCCATCCTGACCCATGAAGATTTCGTCGGCATTGGCTTCACCAGTCAGTTCGGCGGCAGCCATGCCTTCGCCGATCTCGACGCCTTTGACAGCGTTGATCGACATCATCGCGGCCGCAAGATCAGTGTCCAACTTGGCGTATATCGGCGCCCCAAGCCCTGCCGGGACACCGCGTGCCACAACCTCGACCACGGCACCGACCGAGTTGCCGGATTTGCGCAGATCATCCAGATAGATGGCCCAATCCCCGGCCGCCTGTTCATCAGGCGTCCAGAACGGGTTCTGTTCAATCTGCGCCCAGTCGAATTTGGAGCGGTCGATCTTGTGCGGACCGATCTGGGTCATGTAGCCGGTGATCTGCACATTGGGCGCAATCTGTTTGATGGCCTCGCGCGCCAGTCCACCCGCGGCCACACGCGACGCGGTTTCCCGGGCTGAACTGCGCCCACCCCCGCGATAATCGCGGATGCCGTATTTCTGCCAGTAGGTGATATCGGCATGGCCCGGACGGAACTTGTCCATGATGTCGCCGTAGTCTTTCGAGCGCTGATCGGTGTTTTCGATCATCAGTTGCACGGGCGTGCCTGTAGTTTGGCCTTCGAACACGCCAGAAAGGATCTTGACCTGATCCGGTTCGCGCCGCTGCGTTGTGAACTTGTTTTGCCCCGGTTTGCGCTTGTCCAGCCAGTGCTGGATCATCGCCTCGTCAATCGCAACGCCCGGCGGGCAACCGTCGACAGTGGCGCCCAAGGCGGGCCCATGGCTTTCACCCCAGGTGGTGACGCGGAAAAGATGGCCAAAGCTGTTCATCGACATGGGGCGTGCTCCTTTGCGGATCGTGATTAGCGGGCAAGGCCCCCGGCCTCAAGCGGATTTGGCCGTTGACGGTTTGAACGCCGCCCGTCGGGCGGCGCATTTTTGAGTATTTTCGAAAAGATGAAGATCAGGCGGCCTGCGCGACTTTCGCACGGGTTTCCGAGATCATCAGCGCGGCCTGAGCCGCTTCGCGCCCTTTTTGTACGAAATGGTCGCGGTAGATCGCATTGTGATGATCAGTTTCCTGATATTGGTGCGGGGTCAGTGAGACCGAAAGGACAGGAACCCCTGTATCAAGCCCGGCGCGCATCAGACCATCGACCACGGCCTGCGCAACGAAGTCGTGCCTGTAGATGCCGCCATCAACGACAAAGGCAGCGCAGGCGACGGCGGCATAGCGCCCGGTCCGGGCCAGATCACGGGCCAGCAGGGGCATCTCGAACGCGCCGGGAACGTCATAGACATCGACTTGTTCCGAGGGGACGAGTTCGAGGAAGCCGTCGAGCGCGCGGTCAACAATATCGGAATGCCAGTTGGCTTTGACAAAAGCATAGCGGGTGTGTGTCATCATGATCTCCTTTCAGTTTGGTGGCCTGCCGGCAGTCGCGAGAACCAGATCCCATTTCGCTGCCAGCCCGGCATGACACGTCACCCAAGGCGATCACGAGCAGGCGCGCCGGTTCACCGGCGCGGCTTGCACGTTCTCTTTCATCCGGACTGTAACCGTCGGCTCTGGCCTCTCACCAGATCTGCTGACACCCCGAAAGCCGGGGCCGCTCGCGGGCTTGCGGGCCGTGGCCCGCATACCGCCGGTGGGGAATTCCGCCCCGCCCTGAGAACGAGGCGGACCTTGCCAAGAACTGTCCGACGCTGCAAGAGAATTGACAGGAGGACATTCATGCACCCTAACCCCGCTTTTCGCGCCGAGGATCGAGCCCGGCATGTTGAATTCGCCCGCGACCGGGCGTTCGGCGTTCTGGCACTCTCTGCCGAAGAGGCCCCGCTATTAAGCCACGTCCCGTTTCTGCTGTCCGAAGACGGTTCACTGGCTGACCTGCATCTGGTGCGCTCGAACCCTATCGTGCGTGCGCTGCACGAACCGCAGCGCGCAAAGATCGCGGTGCAGGGGCCGGATGCTTATATTTCGCCGGATTGGTACGGTGTCGAAGATCAGGTTCCGACTTGGAATTATGTCGCCGTGCACCTGATCGGAAAACTTGAGCTGCGCCCGCAGGACGAGTTACGTGACGTGCTTGACCGCCAATCGGCGTTCTACGAAAAGCGGCTGCTGCCCAAGGCCCCATGGGTCACGGGAAAAATGTCCTCTGACGCGCTGAACAAGATGATGCGCATGATCGTACCGTGCCGCATGCGTGTTGAAGATATTCAGGGCACCTGGAAGCTTGGTCAGAACAAACCTGAAGGTGCGCGAAATGCCGCCGCTGATCAGGTGTCCTCTGGCTTTGGCAGTGAAATCGCCCGGCTGGCCGCCTTGATGCACAAGGCTTAACCAGCATCAGGCGCCGGGTTTACTGGGGGCTGAAGGTCGCCAGATAAGCGGCAATATCGTCTGCACCGGTCTTGAGTTTGACGCTCATGTTCGGACGGGCAGTTTCGTCATCCAGAAATTCCTTGATGAAGCCGATCGGATCCTGCGCATAAGCAACGATGTTTTCCTCGGTCCAGACCAGACCCGCTTCGCCGGCACGGATCATGTCATCCGTGAACATGCCGATCGGCAGGCGCTCGCTGCCATAGCGATAATCGTTTTCGGACCCGGCCACGCGACCGACGACGCCATACAGATTCGGGCCGGTGATTCCACCTTTGACCAGAACTTCACCATCCTTGATGATCGCATGACACGAAGAACAACGGTTATATATCGCCTCACCTTTCGCGGGGTCGCCCGCGGCAAGGGTCTGAGAGGGCAGGGCCATTGTGCACAAGGCAGCGGCCAGAATGATCTTTGACATTGGGGTCTCCTTGCAGGAGTTCGCACGCCTTTTGCGCTGTCCTTTATTCGCGCGGAAAGTGCAACAGGTGAGGCGCGTGCAATTTGTAATTTAAATCATCTATTTAGCGAGTATGTTTTTGCTGAAAACAATCTCCGTTTCGAAGTCTTGATTATGGACCTTTTGGGCGCAAATCAGCGGCACCCAGGACAGGCTTCAAATACCCAACCCGGGTGGCGGAAGGCGGGGTGCGAAAGCGAATCAATGACGCATGAATCGAAGTTGCCGACAAAGTCGCACGCGAGATTCACCAAAAAACACTCTCCGCAGCTGCTGGAAACGACACATGCGGCGTATTGCGCGTTTATGAACGCTGGACGAACACTATTCTCCCCGATAGTAAGCGCGGTTAAGACACCGCATTCGTGCGGTGCGCGAGCTATTTGCCCGTCCGCGGGCGCCAGACAATCGGAGATAACCTCGTGTCCCACGCAGAAGACCACGAAGGCACCCGCAGAGATTTCCTGTACTACGTCGCTGGCGGCGCAGGTGTCGTTGCAACGGGTGCAGCCGTATGGCCCCTGATCAACCAAATGAACCCATCGGCAGACGTTCAGGCGCTGTCCTCGATCCGTGTGGATGTGAGCGGTGTTGAGCCGGGTACGCAGCTGACCGTCAAATGGTTGGGAAAACCCGTCTTTGTCCGTCACCGCACCGGTGCCGAGATTCAGGAAGCTCAGAAACAGGACGCCGAAGGTGTTGATGCGCTGCCCGATCCGCTGGCCCGCAACTTTAACCTGAGCGCCGATGCCCCTGCGACCGACGCAAACCGTGTGATGCCGTCGCCGGAAGGCGAAGCGCCGGGTGCATGGGTCGTCCAGATGGGTGTTTGCACCCACCTCGGCTGTGTGCCTCTGGGTGATGCAGGCGACTTCGGTGGCTGGTTCTGCCCTTGCCACGGTTCACACTACGACCTTGCCGGTCGTATCCGCAAAGGCCCCGCGCCTGAGAACCTGCCCATTCCGCCCGCAGAGTGGGTGGACAACGGCACAATCAAACTCGGCTAAGGGAGACCCAAACTTATGTCCGGAATTCCCCACGATCATTACGAGCCGAAGACAAACGGCGAGAAATGGCTGAACAGCCGCCTGCCGATTGTTGGCCTGCTGTATGACACCCTCATGATCCCGACCCCCAAGAACCTGAACTGGTGGTGGATCTGGGGCATCGTTCTGGCGTTCTGCCTGGCGCTGCAAATTGTCACCGGTATCATTCTGGTGATGCACTATACGCCGCATGTCGACATGGCATTTGCCAGCATCGAACACATCATGCGCAACGTAAATGGCGGTTACTTCATCCGCTACCTGCACATGAATGGCGCATCGCTGTTCTTTGTTGCGGTCTACATCCACATCTTCCGCGGCTTGTTCTATGGCTCATACAAAGCCCCGCGCGAGATCACGTGGATCGTCGGCATGCTGATCTACCTGATGATGATGGGCACGGCCTTCATGGGCTATGTTCTGCCATGGGGTCAGATGTCCTTCTGGGGTGCGACTGTGATCACCGGTCTGTTTGGTGCCATTCCGTTTGTGGGTGACGCGATCCAGACCTGGCTGCTGGGCGGACCCGCGGTGGATAACGCCACGCTGAACCGCTTCTTCTCGCTGCATTACCTGCTGCCGTTCATCATCGCGGCTTTGGTCGTGGTACACATCTGGGCCTTCCACACCACGGGCAACAACAACCCCACAGGTGTTGAAGTGCGTCGCGGCTCGAAGGACGAGGCGAAGAAAGACACGCTGCCGTTCTGGCCGTATTTCGTGATCAAGGACCTGTTCGCGCTGGCCGTGATCCTGGTCGTGTTCTGGGCCGTTGTCGGTTTCATGCCGAACTATCTGGGCCACCCGGACAACTATATCGAAGCCAACCCGCTGGCGACACCCGCACATATCGTGCCTGAATGGTACTTCCTGCCGTTCTACGCGATCCTGCGTGCCTTTACCGGTGAAGTCTGGGTTGTTCAGTTCGCCAGCTTCATCACCGGTGGTATCGTTGACGCCAAGTTCTTCGGTGTTCTGGCGATGTTTGGTGCGATCCTGGCCATGGCGCTGGCGCCCTGGCTGGACACGTCGAGCGTGCGTTCGGGCAAGTACCGTCCGATGTTGAAATGGTGGTTCTACCTGCTGATCATCGACTTCTTCGCCCTGATGTGGCTGGGTGCGATGCCTGCGGAAGAACCCTATGCGACCTTCTCGCTGATCGCATCGGCCTACTGGTTCGCCTATTTCTTCGTGATCCTGCCGATCCTTGGTGTGATCGAGAAACCTCTGGCCCAGCCCGAGACCATCGAAGAAGACTTCAACGCGCATTATGGCAAGGCTGACGCCGACGCCACGCCGGCCGAGTAAGAAGAGGGACCGGAAACATGTTCAAGAAACTTGCAATCGGCGCCGCGTTTGCTCTGGCCCTGACCCCTGCTGCTTCCATTGCAGCAGGTGGTGGTGAGCAGCATATCGAAGATTTCGCCTTCTCGTTCGAAGGCCCGTTCGGCACCTGGGATCAGCATCAGCTGCAACGCGGCCTGCAGATCTATACCGAGGTCTGCGCGGCTTGCCACGGTCTGCAATATGTGCCGCTGCGCGATCTGAAAGCGCTGGGTTACTCGGAAGAAGAAGTCATCGCATACGCGGCTGGCAACTTCGAAGTCTTCGACCCCGAGCTGGACGATTTCCGTCCGGCGATTCCCACCGACCACTTCCCGGCCAATACCGGCGTCGGCGCACCTGACCTGAGCCTGATGGCCAAGGCCCGTGCCGGATTCCATGGGCCTTATGGCCTGGGCATCAACCAGCTGGTCAAAGGCATGGGTGGACCGGAATACATCGCGTCTTTGCTGCATGGCTACACCGGCCACGAAAAAGAAGAGGCGGGTGCGGTGCTCTATGAAAACACTGCCTTCCCCGGCGGCTGGATTTCGATGGCGCCTCCGCTGGCTGATGAGCAGGTCGAGTTCGCAGACGGGCACTCGAACACGGTCGAGCATATGGCCGAGGACGTTGCCGCATTCCTGATGTGGGCAGCCGAGCCAAAGCTGACAGACCGCAAGAACGCAGGCTTTGTCGGTGTGATCTTCCTGACCGTTCTGTCGGTGCTGCTGTACCTGGTCAACAAGCGTCTATGGGCGCCGCACAAGGGCAAACTCCGCAAGGAAGATTGATCCGATCCGTCCTACCGGATTTTACTAAATCAGCCCCCCGCGCCGTCAGGTTGCGGGGGTTTTCTTTTGCCAAGCCGCCATCAGCGCGAGCTTATTTGGTCGAAATAAGCGCCGGGTCAATGGATTGGACAGCTTCACAGGCGCACATCAGCCACAACGGCTGATCAATTGCCGTTTGTCTGAAACACGGAGTCACGACAATGAAACTTCCTATTCTTTTTGCCTCAATTCTATTTGCAACGCCGGTATTGGCGCTGGATCTTGCACCCAATGCGGAACTTGGAAAATCCGAGGCCGAAATTCGGCAAACGCTGACGGGCATGGGATTCGATGTCCGCAAAATCGAGGCGGAAGACGGCAAGATCGAAGCCTATGTCGTCAAGGATGGTAAACTGGCCGAGGTTTACGTCGACCCCGCAAGCGGCAAAGTCGTCAAGATTGAGGATCAGTAACCAGAATGTCCGAAACAGAATTGATGCATCGTGGGCGCACAGGCGCCCACGAAGTTCAGGTCTGGGATCCTTTGGTCCGGCTGGTTCACTGGGTCGTAGCCTTGTGCGTTCTGATCAATGCGGCGATATCCAATCCCGAGGGCGCGTTCCACGAATATGTGGGCTATGTCGTGCTGGCTTTGGTCTTGTTGCGGTTGCTTTGGGGGTTAACGGGTCCGGCTTTTGCCAGGTTTGCAGCCTTCCCTTTCAGCCCCCGTTCGGCACTCAACCACCTGCGCGACATGGGGCGGGGTGACCAAAGCGTGCACCTTTCACACAACCCTCTGGGGGCCCTTATGGTCTATAACCTCTGGGCGACACTGCTGGCTTTGTGTGTGACAGGGTTCATGATGGGGACGGTTCGGTTCTTTGGCATCGAATGGGTCGAAGATCTGCACGAACTGGCCTTCAACTGGCTGATGCTGTCTGTTCTGCTGCATGTTGCCGGGGTTGTCATTGATCAGCGGCGAACAGGTGTCGCTTTGGCAAAAGCTATGATAACAGGGCGGAAGAATATACCTGAGGACTGGTCAACCAAATGATCAAATGGATCAGCAGCCATTGGCGGCCCGGCGATGCAGACGCTCACCGGGCTGTACTTATGTCGATAATGATCGTTGTTCAGGTACTTTGCGTGGTGTTTTACCTTGGCGACGTTGCTCTGGATTTGAAGGAAGGCGAGGGGCCTTCTCATGTAAGTCTTGAGGCTTTTGTCGCATTTGTTCTGCTTGCCGGAGTTGTTTTTTTCATGATTGAACTTCGACGCCTGCTGGCAAGGGTGGAACAGACCAAGCTTGGCCTACAGGCCGCGCAGGGTGAAATGAGCGTCGTCATCAACACGTTCTTCGACCGTTGGGGACTTACCACCGCCGAGCGTGACGTGGGTCTATTGGTTCTGAAAGGGCTGGATAACGAAAACATCGCGCGCATCCGGGGGCGGGCCGTAGGAACCGTGCGCGCGCAGACCACCTCGATCTATGCCAAAGCCGGGGTTGACGGGCGTGCGCAGCTGATAAGCGTATTCATGGAAGAATTGCTTGTCGCAGATGGCGAGGCTGCGGACCTTCAGACAACCAAACTGTGATCATTCGCCCCAATGGCTCGGGCGGTTACGATCTGACCTTCGGGCTGAGGTGCATTGAACGTAACTTCGGTGAATTGTTCCGTCCGCCCCATATGCGGGTTCTCCATCAGGATTAGGTGGGTTTTGCCGATCTGTTCTGACAGGTGTTTCCTGACCTGAACGTCCCCAGCCGCACGCAGACGGGCGGCGCGATCCTTGATTACATTTCCGTTCACCTGTTGCGGGATGCGAGCCGCTGGAGTGCCTTCGCGTTTCGAATATGGGAAAACATGCAGCCAGGTCAGATCGCAATCGGTAACCAGTTTCAGCGAGTTCTCGAAATGCGCTTCGGTCTCGGTCGGGAAACCTGCGATGATGTCGGCACCAAAGGTCATGTCGGGGCGCAGTTTCCGGGCCTCTTCAGTAAATCGAATGGCATCGTCGCGCAGGTGGCGGCGTTTCATGCGCTTCAGGATCAGATCGTCGCCATGCTGAAGCGACAGGTGCAGATGCGGCATCAGGCGTTGTTCGGTTGCGATGGCCTGCATCAGATTCTCGTCCACTTCGATCGAGTCGATCGAACTGATCCTCAGGCGAGCCAAGTCCGGCACCAGTTTTAGAATACGCATCACCAGATCGCCCGGTTTCGGCTGCGCAGGCAGATCGGCCCCCCATGAGGTCAGGTCAACACCGGTTAGCACCACCTCATGATAGCCCCGATCCACCAGCCGCTTGATCTGATCCACCACAACACCGGCAGGCACGCTGCGCGAATTGCCCCGGCCATAGGGAATGATGCAGAAGGTGCAGCGATGGTCACACCCGTTCTGGACCTGCACATAAGCGCGTGAGCGTGTGCCGAACCCGTCGATCAGGTGCCCGGCCGTTTCGGTGACAGACATGATGTCATCGACCTGAACGGCCTCGGTCTCGCCGATAAAGTCGGCGGCCATGCCTTTCCAGGTTTCTGGCCGCATCTTTTCCGTGTTGCCGATCACCGCATCGACCTCGGCCATCTGCGCGAAGGTGTCGGGTTCTGTCTGGGCAGCGCACCCGGTAACAATCAGCCGGGCGTTCGGATTTTCACGTCGAAGTTTCCGGATCTCCTGCCGTGCCTTGCGCACAGCCTCAGCCGTGACGGCACAGGTGTTTATCACCACGGCATCCGTCAGTCCGGCTTGTTGCGACAGCTCTTTCATCGCCTCGGTTTCATAGGCGTTCAGGCGGCAACCCAATGTAGCGAATTTGGGCGGGTTCATCCCAGTGTCCCTAGAAACTCGGGCGACAACGTGCCCGAGAAGACGTGGCAGGTTGGCCCGGTCATCCAGACGCCATCCTCGCGCCAGTCAACCCAAAGGGTTCCGCCATCAAGATCAATCTGCACCTTTCGCCCCGCCAACCCTCGCCGCGCCGCAGCCACAGCAGTTGCACAGGATGACGACCCTGATGCAAGGGTGATGCCCACGCCACGTTCCCACACCCGCATGCGGATATGATCCGGCCCCACGACCTGAGCCACCTGCACATTGGTGCGCTCGGGAAACAAAGGATGGTGTTCATAGCGGGCGCCGAACTCGGCCAGCGGAATCGCCGCGGCGTTTTCAACAAAGAACGTGCAGTGCGGATTACCCATACCTGTCGCTGTCGGGGCGCCCTCGATTGGCAGTTCCAGCGTGTCCATCTCTTCAGCCAACGGAATTTCGTGCCATTCCAACTGAGGAAGACCCATATTGACCGAGGTCAGCCCATCACCTGCGTCCTGCGCAACAAGCGTTCCACGTTCGGTTGTCAACGACAGTTGGGTTTTGCCCGTCTCATCCATCAACATTCGCGCGATGCATCTTGTGGCGTTGCCACACGCCGCCGAAGTTGATCCATCCGAATTGTAGAACACCAGATGCGCGTCAGCCGCACCGTTTTCGATTACGGCCAGCTGATCGAATCCCACACCAAAATGCCGATGTCCGATTCCTCGGGCCAGTGCCGGGGTAATCAGAGCATCCTGCGCACGCGCATCAACAATGACGAAGTCATTGCCCAACCCGTGCATCTTAACAAATGGCAAACTGATATCGCGTTTCTGTTGCATGGCGGCGATATAACGTCGGTCGGAACATGAATCCACCCTGTCGCGTAGAATCGTGAAAAAAGGGGTTGACCCCCCTGCGCCACCTGCCTAATTAGGCCGCCTATCGGGTCGCTGGAAACACAGGTTGTTTCAGCGAAACGAGGCGCAAAATAAGGGCTTGAACCCGGTTGGGAAATTGCCGTAAAGAGCGCCACGGATCGAGAAGATCCAACAAAAGAGTGGGCCGTTAGCTCAGTTGGTAGAGCAACTGACTTTTAATCAGTGGGTCGCAGGTTCGAATCCTGCACGGCTCACCACTTTTTTCAGTAAAAACAGATATTTGCGCGAGGTCGTGCAGAGCGATCTTCGTGACGTGCGGCTTGCCGGAAGCAATACGGAAGCAGTGTGACAAAGGATTAAGTGTGCTTATTGGATCACAAAGGTATATCGCGGCGGCAGCTCTCGGACACGGGTTTGCAGTCTCTCTGACAAACTCAAGCGGAACATGAGCAGGCCACTTCGCTGCCATTCGCTGCAAGTGCAGCACTAGACCTCAGCACCGGCGGCAATGCGCTGTGAGCGGACTTTGCAATTTCTAACAGCCGGTCCATTGCGGACTTTGATCAAGGCGAGCGTCGCTGCGATTAGCTTCCTCGGAGCGGGCTTTCCTGAGCAGCGCCTCATTTTGAACGGCCAGAAGGCTGCAACGCGGACAAAGCGAAAGGTTATGGAGTTTGCTTTGGCGCATTCAGGTTCATTTTCAAACATCGTTTTCTTTGCGTTGTACAACGCGTGGTTGTCGTAGATACTTTGGGCAAAGTTATTAAGCCGGGTGATTTCTTGGCTACAGTCAATTGAGGTGTCGATGCCAGCGCTTGAAAAGCACACATGCAATAATTTTGCAGAATTCATGGGAGTTATTGAAACTTTTCAAGAGGCCCACAAAACTTCTTGGTATCGAGGTGTTGGCAACGCATCCTATGGCTTGTTGCCTTCTATCTTTCGCCACCCCAAGAAGAAGAGCATCGAGCAGATCCAAGAGTTGGAGAACGAGCTGGCGTCAGTCTTTGAGCAGCGCTCCCCTCCGTTTGTTGCCCAGACATTTGACGGAGAGTGGGAACAAATGTTCTTCATGCAACATTACGGAATTCCAACCCGGCTGTTAGACTGGACTGAAAGCCCCTTCATAGCACTGTATTTCGCTCTTTCTTCATGTGAGAGAACGGCTGCGGGGAAAGCGAAGAACGATGCTGCATTCTGGATGCTGGACCCGGCAGCTTGGAACCGCGGAGCACTTCAAGATATCTCCTATGACGGGGGCATCCTTAACCCCAACCGCGAGCAAGTAAAAAGCTACAGCCCAAAAGTTGATCTTGCTGAGCGAAAAAACTTGCCTGTGATGATTTACGGTACGCACAATAGCCCAAGAATTGTAGCGCAAAGAGGTATGTTTTCACTTTTTGGGAAAAGTGTGGAGCCAATGGAAAAAAGCTACAGGGGCGGCGGGTTCGATGCTGGTGCGCTTCAACAAGTTATCATCCCGAAAGCACAACGAGATAGCATCGCAACCTCTCTCTTTCGCAAGGGAGTATCTGACTCAACAATCTACCCGGACCTTCATGGTCTTTCTCTGGAATTGAAGCGTTCGTTTGGATTTACCCAATGAAAAATTTTAAGATATCGCCGCACAGCCCCAAAACCCTGATCTGGTGGTTCAATCGAAAGGATGAGATCCATTTTGACCCTCCTTATCAACGCCGAGGTCGGTTGTGGTCTGATCAGGACAAAGCCTATTTGATTGACTCAATCATCAATGGGTTTGATGTTCCGAAGTTGTATCTTGCGGACTTTCAATTCGGCCAATCTGAACTGAATGAGGCTAAGCTCCCTTATGCAATTATTGATGGGAAGCAGAGACTAGAAGCAGTTTTTGATTTTTTTGAGAATAAGCTCGTTCTCAACGAGGGTTTCAAGTTCAGAAAGGACCCTTCACTGGAGCTAGGCGGCATGAGCTTAAGGGACCTGCGGAGGGCTCATCCCCGTGTAGCAGAGGAATTTGAGAACGCTTCTCTCGATATCATGAGTGTCGTCGCTGAAGAGGAGGCGGTTATTAATGAAATTTTTGTTCGTTTGAACAAATCTAAGCCACTTACCGGTGCGGAGGTACGAAACGCCGTTGATGGCCCCGTTTCCGATTTGATCCGCGTTATTACTTTGCATGAATTCTTTGTTGAAAATATTCGGTTCTCTGTGAAGCGAGCTGCAGACTTGAATGCTGCGGCTAAGTTGCTGTTATTTGAATACCAAGAAAAGCCTGCGGCCACGAAAAAGAGCGACCTGGATGGCTTTGCAAAGCAGAATATCGACCGGGAGAAGCTGGAGTTGGCAGGAAGGCGTGTTCTGGATACCCTATCTTCTATGAGCCAAGTATTTATTCCGCGCGATCCATTGCTATCATCGGCCGGGATTATTCCAGTATATTATTGGTTCATCCGACAGATCAACACGGTTGAATTGTGGCCAATTCGTCCGTTCCTGCTTTACTTTGAAGAAGAACGAAAAAAGAACAGGGACAATCAAAAAGTCGAAGGTGCTGAAGCTCTTCAGAGGAACCTCGCGCGGTTTGATACGCTGAACAGAAGCACAAACGATCTTCAAAGTCACATTGGCAGGGTCGATATAATGACACAATCTTATGAGGATTGGTTGCGACGCTAAGGTCACTGTTGGTTCAATCAGCTATTGCTAACATGCTACTTGTTGCAACTTTCGCCGTTTCTACCGACGTGCCGAGGACGCGCAGAGGATTTCTGAATTGTGTACTGAGTACCGGAATCTAATGCCTGCATTGGGCTGTAAGCGGCCGACTGCAACCGCAGTTACCAAATCACTCAGCAATTACCGGTAAGGGCTCAAACTGCCCTAACGGACACGCCGCGATAAAGGCGGGTGCTCGTCAGTGGTTTAGGCAATAAACCGATATCTGTTCTTGGCTTCATGCAGCTTGTTTGCTGCGCGCTCAGGATCAGCCTGTACATTCTCTGCGAGCCTGCCTCCAACACTTTCCATGAAATCACTCAACTCACTTTCCTGGGTATCTTCCAGCGCGGCCAGCGTGATCCCAAGGCCCGCAATCTGTGTCATTATCAGACGTATCTGCTCGTTTCGGTGTACGTGCTTAATGTTGGTCGCGTCGATGTGGCTGCGCATTTCCTGCAAGTCACCCTCCGACGATCCAGAAACCAAGTCCCAAATTTCATGATTGGGCCACCGGGCGCGATTGCTGTCATCAAGATCAGGCTCACAGTAGCGTATCTTCTGCAAGGCCTCGGAAATGACATCACCGAACATAGCGTCAAACTGAGGCCATGTCCTGATCTGCCAGCGATCTTTGAGCAAATCCTTCCCGGCGCGCACCTCAACACGCCACACGCGGCTCTGAGACAAATCAGAAGGGTTCAGAGGGGACAAGCCATCCCGCTCAAGGTTGGTGTTCCAGATGTCCCACCAGATCGGCTTTTTCTTGTCAATCACTTCGCGACGCTTGTCATAGATGATGACCTGTCGTCCCGGCATTTTACCAACCGTGACAGATGTGAACTGACCAGATTTACCGTTGCTGCGCATATCATCTTGAGCAGTGAGATAGTCCGCGCGGTTCGTGTGACTGTGGATGACGAAGTTTTCCGGAACCAGTTCGAATTCCGGTGCGAGGATATCAACGCAGAAATCCGCGCGACCGATACTAACTTGGTGCGACTCAAAGCGGATTCCAAGCCTTGTTAGTGTCTTGTCAATGTAGGATCGCGCATATCCGAGTCCTTGGGTTGCAAGAAGCGTTGACCCTACAGAAACCCGAATGCCCCAAGGGTCGCGTGCATTTGGTTTCTTGAAGGACCAATGTACATCCAAAGGCCCACCTTTGAGGATAAAGCGATACCCGTTGCCACCATGAGGCAACAAGTCAAAATCTGCGCCGCCGTAGCTGAAAGGAACAGGGTGCCGCTCTTCTTCGGCCCTTTCCCGTTCGGCGTTCAGCAGGTCGAACAACTCCTGAGAGATATTCGCTTGAATCGAAAGTGCGATAGTGTCGAATCCACGATGAACAACTTGCATTAGTGGGGTCTCCTTGGGTTCCGGTATTTCCAGAGGGGGGTGCTACAATCACCCCCCTCTTTCGGCGAATGCCGCGCGATTTGGTTGAGGTTTGAAAAAGGGGCGGGCGCTAAAGCGCCCTTCGATAGTGCCTCCGGCGGGGCAGCTATTGTTTTGGGGCCGGGCTGGACGCCCGGCGGATATCATTGGATGGCTGCTGCCTGCTTGCGTGAAATCCAATTCTCCGCACGTTCCGCGCATTTGGCGACGTTCAGAAGGTCATTGTGAGAGTAGGCGGTAGTGGTGCGCCAGTCACCTTCCCCGTTCTTGTAGGACCGCGAGATATCGACGGAAAAGAACCCGTCATTGTCCCAGATCGTCGCGGTAATGAGCCCGATTTTGAATTTGAAGGCTGGTTGCTGTGTCATGGTGAACTCCTTGTTTGAACCATTTGGCAGGTACAGATAGGGCGCGGGGTGGCGTCACCCCGCGCCCCTGAGAGCCATCCGGCCCCAAAATCCCGCTCAGCGCTGCCAACTCTGAACGGGCAAAACCCGTGTGTTAGGAAGGTGCTGCGCTCGTATTGGCGACCCGTTTGTCAGCAATCCATTTCTGCAGGTCGCGACGTGTGTAGCGAATAGAGCGACCAGACACTTTTATGAAAAACGGTCCGCCGCCGCGCACACGCCAGTTTTGCAGTGCACGCACGGAATAGCACAGGTAATCCGCTGCCACTTTTTCGTCGATTAGCTGGTCAAGGTAGTCTGGGTTAGTTTGTGTCTGCATCTTCGCCTCACTGTTCCGAAATGTGTTGAAAGCAAGATGCAGCGTTTTCGGATCAATGTGTAACAACACTAAGGACTTATTTTTAACCCTTAGTGTTGGGTCCAGAGAAGTCTTTCAAATTAATCTCAATATACGAATGCCTAGCGCCGCCGATGTATCGTAGCTACCCGGATCGATCTCATCCAAGAGAGTCTTGGTCATATTAAAGAACTTACCGTTGTACCCGTCCTCTGAGGTTTCGTCTCGATAGCAGCTCGAGACTGCTGGTTGTCCAGTTTCGGCTTCGAAAAGTTCGACCAAATCAATCAAAAGCTGGTCAAGTGATGGTTTGCGGCTACCTCTTTTTTCGCTCTTGCTTTCGACCAGAAAATTCAGCTCCATATGGCAAGCTTCAATAATGTTACGGGTCAATGATTGCATTTGATCTAAGCTATCATCGTGGCTCGGTACCGGCTGCTCGAGATCGAAAAAATCGAAACCTTCCCATCTTTCGTCCAGAGTTTGCGCGTCTAAAACGGTTTCCAAAGATTGCCTGACCTCTGGATGCAACGCGTCCACTGCGATTAGAAAGCCCTGCGCTTTGCTAAGAAGTGTCGAAAACTGTTTTCGTCGTTCTTTGCGCATCACTGTCTTGGCTACTGCAAGATACCGGCGATATCGCGTCAGGATGTGAACAAGCCGGTCTCGGAAAATTTCTTCATCCCTAAGTGGGCCTATCAGGTTTCGCAGCCTTTCTACCAACTCACTGGATAGATTGTCGTTTACTTCTTCCCGCAAAGTCAGACCGCACTTTATGTCTTGCTGCACAATCTCCGCTCCGTATATAGCCATCCGCTCAAAGCGTTTCGTATACGTAGAAATGTCACTTGGGAATGCTGACTGTATATACATAGGCAGGACTATTTTCCTATGTATATAAGTATGTAGGGAACAGCGCCTTTTTATCACTTAATCAAGTACAGTTTGTGCGGCGTAGCTGTACTCGCGGGTGGCATGTTAGACGGGTAACTCCCGTAGTTGGAGCAAGCGCCGCCTTAGTTTTGGCCAAATCAAAAACAACAAGTATCAGAATGGGTATTGGGAGCAGCTTGATTGAATTTACTGAACGTGAATTTTTCACTCTCAGACGAGGAAACAATCGCACTTGGACTAGTGGCGCTTCTAGCGCTTTTGTCCCTCGTGGCGTTGGGAAGATTTGCAGGACGAAGAATTCAACGAAAACGACAGATACGGGACGCCCGTAACATTATCATGTTCGGCCATCCCCACCATCGTCGCCTGCGCAGGCTAAGACTGCCGAAGATTCACCCATTGGTTTGGTTGATAGTGGCTGGCGTTGCCGCAAATGCGTATATCGTGCTTGAAAAATATGGTTTGCGCATTCCCGATGCGGGAGCATCATCCGACACAGTAATTGTAAACAGGCTACCACAGATCGGGTCGGGACCGAGTAGAACTGCCAACAAATCTAACGGCACATATTCCGGAGCCAGAGTTATTGAAGGCAGGGTTACCCATGTGAGAGACGGAGACACGATTGAGGTGTCTGGTACTCCGGTCCGATTTTCCAAACTTGATTGTGATGAACTCGGGACGGCGTCAGGGGAAAAGGCCAAACGCCGTATGGCCCAATTGGTTTCAGGAGAACAGTTACGTTGCGCTTTGTCCGGTCGGCGAAGCTATGACCGGATGATCGGTGAATGTACGCTTTCGAATGGACGGGACCTTGGTGAAGAGATGATCCGTGAGGGTGTGTGTCGCCGCTGGTGATTATTCAATTGACTATCCTTAGTGGAGCTGCGCGAACGTCTTTGCGCACAGCCCGCGCCAATCGGGCCGCAACTGATCCCGCCGCGCGCTGAACCGCATCGTCCGCGAGGTGCGCATATCGTAGTGTTGTTGTCAGGTTCTTGTGGCCCATAATCTCTTTCAGGGTAAAAGGGTCAATCCCGTCTTTCATCGCAACCGAAGCATAGGTATGCCGCAAGTCGTGTATACGGACATCTTCTAAACCTGCTATCTTACGTATACGCCGCCATGGCTTTTGCAGATTGTTAAGCGGCCCGGTATCTGACTCACCTATTATTACATAAGGGTTTCCCGGCTGCCGGGGCAATTCCATCAGAATGTCATAAGCTTCCCTCGGCAAGGGAATACGGCGACGCCCGGTCTTGCTATCCGGCAATTCCAGATGGTGGGATGTTACATAGTCCCAGCGCAGCGTCAGAATCTCGCTGAGGCGGCATCCCGTGTAAATCAGCAGCAGCAGTGCCGACACCACGTAAACGGTCTCTGTGCCGTCTTCCAGCGCCTCTGCCAGCACTTCGCCAAGCCGTATCTGTTCCGCGTCTGACAAATAGCGTTTCTTTTCTTCTTCGCGAAACTTTTTGATTCGGCGCGCGGGGTTCGATCCCGGTTGCCGCAAGCCCCAATCCTCGGCCAGATTGAACAGCTTCGACAACATCGCTGCCGCCCTGTTTGCCTGATAAGGTGTCTCGCGCAAACCGTGATGAAAAGCCACCACGTCGGCACGGGTTACTTCGGCCATTGGGATAGGTCCAAGTTTGGGCCGGATGAATCGGCGAATGACGCTGTGATAATCGCGGGCTGTGGTCGGCTTACAATGCTGATCGACATATTCCTCAAGGAACCGGTCACACAGCCCGGCAACGGTCGGTGCGCGCCGCTTGGCCTGCTTCTCGGCAGATGGGTCTGATCCGCGCGCAACGTCGCCCAGAAGCTGCTTGGCGTGTGTCCGTGCTTCCTCAGCCGTCAGAACGCCATGCTGGCCGATAGTGATCCGTCGCGTCCGGCGACCAACTCTATATTGAACCAGATAGGTCTTTTTGCCGGACGGATAGACTCGCAGCCCAAAACCGCGCATGTCCCGGTCCCAGACAAGGTATTCCTTGGCTTCAATTGAAAGGCACTCAACTGCGCGTTTTGTCAGTTTGAACATATCCAGAACACTCCTTGCTTCCGGCCTACTTCCGGAAGCTATACGGAAGCAAATGGCGGCGAATTCTGGAGTAATTCATGAATTCAAGGCGCAACGATGGTCAATGCAATATATTGTTTTTGCTTCATTTTTGTCAGTGTGGCGAATTTTGGAGAAATACAGCGAAATGGCTCTGGCCGTTCTTTTAATCAGTGGGTCGCAGGTTCGAATCCTGCACGGCTCACCACTTTTTAACAAAAAAATATATTGCGATGCGCATGCCATTGCTTTGCGGATAAGTACGTCCGGTTTTTCGAACTAATCACGTGCGACGCCGATGCGACGGGCCAGTATCACTTTGCTTACCGCTTTCTCCGGTGTCGGTTGGGGCTGCGCAATCCTCCTTGGAATGCTCAGAGCGAACCAGATCCATCCAGTGTTGGGGGTGGGGGTACCTCGTTGGTAGGATTTCCGTTTACAGATTCATCTCCTATGCCTTCAGACCGTGCGAAACCGTTTCTCAAAATTGCTGTCCTCGTGCTGAGTCACCCGCGCTTTGGTGATTTCACCGCGGGTTACAAACTTGCGCGTAGTCTCGCCACCTTCAGCGGTTCCACACCTTGCGAATACATCAACAAAATCTGGGGCGCGCATGCGCCAAAGAAACGATGATCTGACAGGTCGGGCGCTTGTTACCCGTGATAGGCGGCCACTGTCTTGAGTTGTGAAAAGCCATAAAGCGCCTCAAAGCCTTTCTCGCGGCCGTGGCCGGATTTGCCCACGCCGCCAAAAGGCAGTTCAACGCCGCCACCTGCCCCATAGTTGTTGAGGAAGACTTGACCCGCGTGCAGCCCTTTCGCCAACCGCATCTGCCGCGCACCGTCGCGTGTCCAGACGCTGGCGACAAGGCCGTAGTCTGTGCTGTTGGCAATGATTAGAGCCTGTTCCTCGGTGTCAAAGGGGATCAGAACCTGGACCGGGCCGAAGATTTCATCGCGGGCGAGCGGGTGATCCGGTGGCACATCCGCGAACAAGGTGGGCCGGACATATGCCCCGGTTTCTGGCGCATCCTGTGTGATCGTCCCTTCTGCCGCAATGGTCAGATCGGCGCCTTTGTCCAGAAAGCTGTTTACGATATGCTTTTGCCGCTCGGAAATCAGCGGCCCAACGCGAAGATCCTGCATCGCGGGCCCAACACTAAGCTGTTCATAGGCCGCGGTCATGCGGGATTTGACCTGATCATAGACACCGCGCTGTACCAGAATGCGGGAGGAGGCCGAGCAGGTCTGCCCCGCGTTTTGAATGCCCGCATTCACCAGAAATGGCAGAGCGGCATCCAGATCGGCATCGTCAAACACCAACTGCGGGGATTTTCCGCCCAGCTCCAGCGTCACAGGCACAACGTTTCGCCCCGCAGCCTGTTGCACCAGGCCCCCCGTGGCGACCGAACCAGTGAACGAGATATGGTTGACCCCCGGATGCCCGGACAGTGCGGCTCCGGCCTCGGCCCCCAGACCGGGCACAACATTCAGTGCACCTGCTGGCAGACCCGCTTGCTGTGCGAGATGGGCAAAGGCCAGCGCGGTCAGGCAGGCCTCCTCTGCCGGTTTCAGAACACAGGCGTTGCCCATGGCCAACGCCGCCCCGACCGAACGCCCAATAATCTGCATCGGATAGTTCCACGGCACGATGTGGCCCGTCACCCCATGGGGTTCGCGCAGGGTATAGACGGTATAGCCATCGAGATAGGGAATGGTCTCACCCATCACCTTATCCGCTGCACCGCCGTAGAATTCACAATAGCGCGCCAGCGCAATGGCATCGGCGCGAGCCTGCGTCAGGGGCTTACCCACATCCATCGCCTCAAGCCGCGCCAGATCGTCCACGCGCTCCAACACCAATTGTCCCAGCCGGGTCAGGATGCGACCACGCTCCAAGGCCGCCTTGCGCCCCCAGTCGCCCTTTAACGCAGATCTGGCGGCGGAGACCGCCGCGTCAATATCCGCGCCCGAGCCGCGCGCGATCCGGCAGATCTCGGTCCCGTCTGACGGGTTGGTCAACGGCAATGTTTCGCCCGATGCCGTAGGCGTCCAGTTTCCACCGATCATGCAAAGGGTGGGGTCAAACCAGAGTGGTTGGGTCATTTTGGCCTCCATTCAGGCTCTAACAAAGGGTTTTACGCCGACAACTTCCCGATTTCAGGCAATTGGGGCGCGGCGGCGATCAAGGTTTGCGTGTAGGGATGCTGCGGGTCCGAGAATACCTGTTTGGTCTTGCCTTGTTCGACAATTCGTCCGGATTGCATCACCAGAACATGATCGGTGATGGTACGCACCACACTCAGATCGTGGCTGATGAACAGGTAAGTCAGATCATAAGCATCGCAGAGTTCGGCAAGCAGATCGAGGATTTGGGCGCGCACCGAAACGTCGAGGGCTGAGACCGCCTCATCGAACAGGATCAGTTCCGGCCGAATGATCAGAGCGCGGGCAATGGCGATCCGCTGGCGTTGCCCGCCCGAGAACTCGTGAATGTATTTGCCCGCATCATCGGGGCCGAGGCCCACTGCCGTCAGCATCTCTGCGATCCGGTCCTGGCGTTCGGAACCCTTTGGTGGCGTTTCCAACAGGTGAAAGGGTTCGGTAATCAGGCGCGCGACACGGTGGCGGGGGTTGAAGCTGCCATAGGGATCCTGAAACACGACCTGCATCTTGCGACGCACCGCAAGGTTGGGCCTGTGGCCGGTGAAAACCGGCTGACTGTCCAGCAGGATCTGTCCGGATTGGATCTCTTCCAATCCCAGAATAGCCCGTGTTAGGGTCGATTTTCCGCAACCGGACTCGCCCACCAGCCCTAAACGCTCCCCTCGGTTGAGGGTAAAGCTGACACCATCCACCGCGCGGTGGTGGCGCGGCGCATCCAGCAGACCTTTGCGGGGAAGGCGGTAATCCCGGACGACCCGCGAAACCTCCAGAAGCGGGCGTTGCTGTGTAGGTTCAGGCAGGGTGACCTGATGACCAGAGGCTTCGAACAACATGCGAGTATAGGGGTGCTGCATATCTCGAAACAGGTTTCGGGTCGCGCCACTTTCGACGACCTCGCCGTGACGCATGACGACAATCTGATCGGCCATGTCCGAGACCACAGCCAGATCATGGGTGATCATCAGCAAGCCCATATCATATTCGCGAACCAGCCCTTTCAGCAGACCAAGGATTTGCGCCTGCGTTGTGACATCCAGTGCCGTCGTCGGCTCATCCGCGATCAAAAGCCTAGGGCGCAATGCGATGGCCATTGCAATGACCACACGCTGACGCTGCCCGCCCGACAGCTCATGCGGATACCGCGACAGAGGGAACCTGTCGGGCGGCAGGCCAACCCGAGTCAAAACCTCTGCGGCACGGGTCCGAGCCTGAGCAGGAGGCATTGCCTTGTGGATCAGGATGGTCTCCATCACCTGATCGCCGATGGTTTTCACCGGGTTGAGTGCCGTCATCGGTTCCTGAAATACCATCCCGATAGACGCGCCACGCAAGGCGCACATCTCGGCCTCGGATTGCGTCAGCAGGTCTGTGCCGTCCAGTCGGATTGCGCCGTCTGCCGTTGCCCCGTTTGGCAGAAGCTGCATCACAGCCAGTGCTGTCATGGATTTGCCCGAACCACTTTCACCTGTCACCGCCACGATCTGGCCTGGATCGATAGACAGGTTCACCCGTTTCAGGATCGGCACCCCGTGGATCGACAGGGACAGGTTTTCGACTTGCAGCAACGTCATGCCCGCGCCACCCTGATCCTTGGATCCAACCAGTCGCGCAGACCATCACCCAGCAGGTTCAAACCCAGCACGGTGACAATGATGGCCATGCCCGGAATCAGAGCCAAATGCGGGGCAAAACTGACCATTGTCTGCGCGTCCGCCAGCATCCGGCCCCAGCTGGGCGTCGGCGGCTGTGCGCCCAGACCGACATAGGACAGGCCCGCCTCGGCCAGTATGCCCAATGAAAATTGGATGGTACCCTGAACGATCAGCAGGTTGGCAACATTGGGCAGGATATGTTCGGCTGAAATCCGTGCTGCGCCTTTGCCCGACACACGGGCGGCAAGTATGAACTCGCGCTCCCACAGCGACAATGCGGCCCCGCGGGTGATGCGGGCGAAGACGGGGATGTTGAAAATACCGATCGCAATGATCGCGTTGATGGCACCGGCACCGAACACAGCCGTTATCAGGATGGCGATGACCAGCGAGGGAAAGGCAAAGACCAGATCGTTGCCACGCATGATCACCTCATCCAACCACGATCCTTTGCGCGCGGCGGCTGTCAGGCCAAGGGGTACGCCCAGCGCCATGCCGATCCCCACAGCCACCAGAGCCACCGCAATCGACGTGCGTGCACCGACCATGATCATCGAGAGCATGTCGCGACCGAAGTGATCCGTCCCGAACCAGTGCCGTGCATCGGGCGTCTGAAGTTTGTTGGGGATATCCAGCGCGGCATAGTCGTAGGGTGTCCAGACAAACGAGGCCAGCGCCGCCTGCACCACCAACGACGACAGCGCCGCGCCCAGAATCAGGTTGCGGCTCATGACCGGCTCCTTAGCCTTGGGTCAACGGCTGCATAGGCCAGATCCACCAGAAAATTCACGGTGATCACCGCAAAGACCAGCAGCATCACCACCGATTCAACCACGATCAGATCGCGGGCCGAAATGGCCTGAAACACCAACCGCCCGAGGCCGGGCAGGTAAAACACCTGTTCGATGATGATCGACCCGGCCAGCAGGAAAGAAAACTGCAAGCCGATGATCGTCAGCACCGGGATCAGCGCGTTTCGCACCCCATGCCGCCACAGAGCCTGACGACGCGACAACCCTTTGGCTCGCGCGGTGCGCATAAAATCCTCGCCCAGAATATCCAGCAGCGCGGATCGCATGACGCGGGCCAGGATCGCGGCCTGAGGAAGGGCTAACGCAATGGCGGGCAAAGTCAGCGAACGCAGCCCCGCCCAAACACCCTCGCCCCAGCCAACAAACCCACCGGCATTGAACCAGCGCAGGTTAATGGCGAAGATCAGCACCAGCATCATCGCGAACCAGAAATTCGGCACAGCGATACCAAGCTGTGTCGCCCCCATCACCGCCAGATCCCCGGGCTTGCCCCGGCGCGCGGCGGCATAGATCCCGGCGGGAAAGGCGATCAGCGTGGACAGCGTGAGCGCATACAAAGCCAAGGGCAGCGATACCCACAGCCGGTCCGCAATCATCTGCGACACCGGTGTGCGATAGGTGTACGAGGTGCCGAAATCTCCGGCCACCATCCCTCCGACCCAGTTGAAATACCGCTGCACCCTGGATCCATCCAGACCCAGTTCAGCCCGCAGCGCGGCCAACGTATCCTCCTGCGCGTTGACACCCAGCATGAACGAGGCCGGGTCCCCCGGCGCGACCTCGATCACGGCGAAGATAACCACCGAGGCGACGGCAAGGCTAGCAAGCAATGAGATCAGTCGTTTAAGGGTATAGCGAAGCATTGAGGCCACGTTAGGGTTTCAGCTGTCACGGGTCCAGCATCTACGGCACCGGCAGACCTACAAATGGACCTGCGAAACCTTTGTCCCTTTCAGCCTGTCAATCCGAATGCGGGCCCTGACCCCGATTTTCGCCATGTTTGTTGCGTGTTTTTTCGATTTCGCACGTTCCGTGTTTTGCTACACTTGTTCGAACCGTTTCCGCAGGCCAGAGCGGCCAAGGACCAATTCGGGCCGAACCGAGATTTTACTGATAGTGTAGCGCTCATGCTGACAGAAAATAGAATTGAGATCGGGTTTCTGCTGTTCGACGGCTTTCCGATGGCTTGCCTGACCTCGGTCATCGAACCGCTGCGCGCCGCAAATGAGATCGCCGGGCAAGAGGCATTTCGCTGGTCTCTTGTGGCGGAAAACGGGGGAAAGGTCAGCTCCAGCGCTCATGTGCGATTTGAGGCTGAACGCAACCTCTCAGACTGCCAGCCGATTGATATTCTGTTCCTGCTCAGCAGTCCGACCTCGGACTTCAGAAACCCGACCCAGGGGAATGGTGCGTTGCGGGCTTTGTCACGACACGGGACAATTCTGGGCGGTATCAGCGGCGGCGTTTTTCCGCTCGTGCGCTCGGGGGTCATGACCGGCCATCCGGTATCGGTGCACTGGTGTTACGAAGCTGCGTTTCTGGCCGAGTTTCCACAGATCGATGCGCGGCGCGAAGTGATCGTGTCGGATGCCACGCGGTATACTGCGGCCGGGGCGGCGGCCGCGTTTGATCTGGCCCTGCATCTGATTCAGGACCGGTTGGGCGGCGAAGTCGCACATGAGGTGGCCTGCTGGTTCCAGCATCCGATGATGAGAGGGGAGGGTGTTCAGCAACAGGTGCCCAGTGCAAGCAAACCTGCCACGGGTGAAAAGCTGCCGCCGCTTGTGGCGCGATGTGTCGACCTGTTCGCAAGCCGTATCGGAAATCCGATCTCGATCGCGGACATAGCGGATCAAACGGGCGTCACCTCCCGCCAGGTCGAGCGCGCCTTCAAACAGGCCACGGGGCAAAGCCCCAGCCATTATTTCCGGTCCATGCGAATGAAGGCGGCCCGTCAGATGGTTGTCTATACCAAGGACCCTATTGCCGACATCGCTGCGGCCATCGGATACAGCTCGGTCACGCCTTTGGTGACACACTATCGGTCCGCCTTTGGTTTAAGCCCCAGCGAGGACCGGCGACGGATCAACCGGTTTCGGGTCGAAGACAACGCCCCGCTGCCCTCAAGCTGACCTTGCCTTCAAAGCGCCGATTTCATTGCGGCCACAATCGCATGATGCAGTGACCCGGCAGACGATCTTGGCCCGTAGACGCTGAACGAACCAGAAGCACGGCACAGGACGAAACACCCCAGGTGATGGATAGACGTGCGGGATGCGGCACCGGCCGCCATTTTTCGGCAATCCAGACTGCTTAGCAATTCCAGCACTGCCAACACGCCCTCTCCGTCCAGATCAAACCTGACCCATGCGTCTGTCTGTTCGGAAACCGATGCGGAGTCCCCAGTGTTTTCTTTCACCAGATGCGCCAGATCTTCATGCGTTTCAAAAGGCGCTTCGATCATCCATTGATCAGGCCCGGTCCAGAAGGCAATGATCGGTCCGCCGGTAAATTTCCCGACGGCGGGCGTTTCAGCGCCGATCAATTGGGATACGGCATTCCGGGTTTTGTCTTCCCGACCCTGCCGAGCGGCGACCGAGGCCAGCGCCACACCCGGAGTTTCGGTACAGGTCACGCTTCCGACCCTGTCGATCTTGGGTTCGGTTCCACCCAGCGCGGTTATTGCTACAAGATCATGCACGGAGCCGTTCTCCCTCGGGGTCGACGAAATGGGCCGAGACGATTTCAACCTCGACCGTCAGATCGGTCACTGGCGACACAAGGCGCATCTTTTCGCCCTGACGTGTGACGCCGTTTTTCAAAAAGCCAAGGCCGATATGGCTGTCCAGCGACGGCGAATATGCTGCCGATGTGACATAGCCCTGATCATGGGCAGCATCCACGGGACCCGTGGCATTCATCAGATGCCCTCCGGCGGTTACCTTGTCGCCAGCGTTCACAGGCTTGATGCCAACCATCATCAAAGCATCTGGTTCGTTCAGCCCTTCACGCTCGGACAGGACTGAGCCGATGCTGTCTTTCTTCTTGGATACCATCCGACCCATTCCAAGGTTCAGGGCGGTGGTGGTTCCGTTCAACTCGTTGCCTGCGGCGTGACCCTTTTCGATCCGCATGACGCCCAGCGCTTCGGTGCCGTAGGGTACGACATCGAACTCTTCACCTTCCTGCATCAAACGCCGCATCAGCGCGTCGCCGTATCGCGATGGCACCGCGATTTCAAAGGCCAATTCGCCCGAGAAGGAAATACGGAACAACCGCGCGCGCAACCCGCCGCATAAGGTGATGTTGCCGCAAGCCATGAACGGGAAGCCTTCATTCGAGATGTCGAACTCGGGATCCACGATCTTTTGTAGAAGTTTGCGCGAATTGGGCCCGGCTACCGCATATTGTGCCCAGGCTTCGGTGGTCGAGATCAGTTGTACATCCATGTCCGGGAACAGGCATTGCCGGACAAATTCCATATGCTGGTAGACCTTGACCGCATTGGCGGTTGTGGTGGTGACCACGAAATGATCTTCGGCCAGACGCGCGGCGGTACCGTCATCCATCGCAATTCCATCCTCGCGCAACATCAGCCCATAGCGGGTTTTGCCGACGGCCAGTTTGGCAAATCCGTTGCAATAGACCCTGTTCAGGAAATCCGCCGCATCCGCACCCTGAACATCAATCTTTCCAAGCGTGGTGCAGTCGCACACCCCGACCGAGGCGCGGGTCTGGCGCACTTCACGGTCCACGGATTCCCGCCAATGGGTTTCACCGGGCAGCGGGAACCACTGTGCACGCAGCCAATTGCCGACCTCGACAAACACCGCGCCGCGTTCCTTGGCCCAGTAATGTGACGGGGTCAGGCGGGTTGGATGAAACTCCTTGCCTTTCATCCGGCCAGCAAAGGCTGCAATCGGAACGGGCGTATAGGGCGGGCGGAAGATCGTTGTGCCGGTTTCCGGAATGGACTTACCCGCAAGCTCGGCCATGATCGCAAGCCCGCCCATGTTCGATGTCTTGCCCTGATCGGTGGCCATGCCCAACGTGGTATAGCGTTTCAAATGCTCGACCGAACGGAACCCTTCCTGATGGCTGAGCTTCACATCCTTGACGGTCACGTCGTTCTGCTGATCCAGCCACGCGCGGCTGCAACCCTGAACATACCAGAACGGTGTCTGCGAGATCGGGGTATCCTCGGCCTTAGGCAGATCGGACAGCGGGCCTTTCAGGCCCAGCGCCTGCGCCGCACCTTCTGCCCCGGATTGCAGGGCACCATGGGTGGACATCACACCATTCGCCGCCCCTGCTACGGACAGCCCAGGCGGCAAGTCCACGCCGGGCACAAAGGCCGCCAGATCGTCGTTCCACGCGGGACGCCCCCGTTGATGGCAGGTCAAATGCACGTTGGGGTTCCAGCCACCCGAGACGCCAAGCGCCCCGCAGTCCAGCGTGCGCGACGACCCGTCTGCCAGCTCGACCTCGACAAAGGTCAGCCCCAGTCGGCCTTTGGTGTCCCTGACCTGCGCGCCGCGCAGAACTTCATAGTCATGGCTGGTCGGGGCGTCGTCACGGACGTCGACGACAGCAGTAATCCTGACACCCTTTGCGTGCAGGTCCGCAGCGGTGCGGTGGCCGTCATCGTTGTTCGTAAATATGGCGACACGTTGCGCCGCCGTGGTTGCAAACCGATTAGCATAGCTGCGCAACGCACTTGCCAGCATGATGCCGGGCCTGTCGTTGTTTTCAAACGCGATGGGCCGCTCGGTCGCGCCAGCGCATAACAAGGCGCGTTTGGCGTAGATGCGCCAGAGGATCTGCCGCGGTTTACCGGAAGGCAGAGAAGCAAGATGATCGCCCGTCCGCTCAACTGCGCCATAAATGCCGTGATCAAAGGCACCGATCACGGTCGTGCGCGACATCATGCGAACGTTGGGCATTGCAGAAAGTTCAGCGACACTCTGTTTAACCCAATCGGTCGCATCGCTGTCGTTCAGCGAAAAGGATTCGCTGTTGAGCCGCCCGCCAAGTGCGAAATCCTCATCCGCAAGAATGATCTCGGAACCGGCCCGGCCCGCCGTCAGTGCCGCCATCAGTCCGGCTGGACCCGCGCCGATAATCAGCAGATCGCAATGTCGAAACCCCTTGTCATACTCATCGGGGTCTTCCTGCATCGACAATGACCCAAGACCTGCGGCGCGACGGATCATCGGCTCGTACAGCTTTTCCCAGAACGCGGCAGGCCACATGAAGGTTTTGTAGTAGAACCCCGCCGTCAGAAAGGTCGAAAACCTGTCGTTGATTGCCAGAGCGTCAAATCTCAGGCTGGGCCATCGGTTTTGGGAATGGGCCTCAAGCCCCTCGAACATCTCAACGGTCGTGGCACGAGTGTTGGGTTCCTGACGGCTGCCCGTGCGCAGCTCGACAATGGCGTTGGGTTCTTCCGAACCGGCAGTCAGCACGCCACGCGGGCGGTGGTACTTGAACGACCGGCCCATCAGGCGCACGCCATTGGCCAGAAGGGCCGAGGCCAGCGTATCGCCCGGATGTGCATGGTAACTGCGATTATCGAATTTGAAATTCAGGGTTTTGGTGCGGTCGATCTGACCGCCACTCAGCCTATTGTCTTGAGTCATTTGGAACGCCCCTGTGCCCGGGCCACGTCACGGGCCAGTTCCACTTTGGAAATCTCATGTGTCGCGGTGTTGCGAGTAACAACCAGCCAAGATCGGTCGCCCCCCTCGTGGAACCACAACTCGCGGTGTTCGCCGGCTGGATTGTCGCGCAGATAGGCGTAGTCATAAAACGCTTCGGCCGCGTCTTCGGCCAGCCAATCGGGCCTGTTGATCAACGAAGCGTCTCCCAGATAGACGAATTCGGAACTGTCGCGCGGGCCCAGCAAGGGATGATGGATGATCATGGTGCTGCTCCCCTCAGTGCAGGTTGGGCTGGTTGCCCATACCTTTTTCGTCGATCATGCGGCCAGTGCGGAACCGGTCGAACCGATAGGCGGTGGCTGTCGGGTGCGGTTCATCCTTTGCCAGCAGATGCGCAAAGCAATACCCCGACGCCGGAGTTGCCTTGAACCCGCCGTAACACCAGCCGCCGTTGAAATAGAGGCCATCGATGCCGGTCCGGTCGATGATGGGCGATCCATCCATGGACATATCCATGATCCCGCCCCACATCCGCAGAAGACGCGCGCGACCGATCATCGGCATCAGGGCCATGCCGCCCTCGCAGACATCTTCGACCACCGGCAGGTTGCCGCGTTGTGCGTACGAATTGTACCCGTCGATATCGCCGCCAAAGACCAGCCCGCCCTTATCGGACTGGCTGACATAGAAATGTCCCGCGCCAAAGGTGATCACGCCGGGCAGAACCGGCTTAAGACCTTCTGAAACGAAGGCTTGCAGGACATGGCTTTCGATTGGCAGCCGCATACCCGCCATGCCCATGACACGCCCCGAATTTCCGGCCACGGCACAGCCAACCTTGCCTGCGCCAATGAACCCTTTCGAGGTCTCAACCCCCAGACATTTTCCGTTTTCGATCCGGAAACCGGTCACTTCGCAGTTTTGGATGATATCGACACCGTGGCTGTCCGCCGACCGGGCATATCCCCAGGCCACCGCGTCGTGCCGAACCGTGCCGCCGCGCCGCTGGGCCAGCCCGCCCTTGATCGGGAACCGGGCATCGTTGAAGTTCAGGAATGGGTATTCCTTGCGCACCTGTTCGGCATCCAGCAGCTCGGCATCCGCGCCGTTCAGGATCATGGCGTTGCCACGTCGCGTAAAGGCGTCGCGCTGGGCGTCTGTGTGGATCAGGTTGATGATCCCGCGCTGGCTGACCATCGCGTTGTAGTTTACGTCCTGCTCAAGACCTTCCCAAAGTTTCAGCGAGAACTCGTAGAAAGGTTCGTTGCCGTCCAGCAGGTAATTGGAGCGGATGATGGTTGTATTGCGCCCGACATTGCCGCCACCAATCCAACCTTTTTCAATCACCGCCACATTGCGGAGGCCAAATACCTTGGACAGGTAATGCGCCGTAGAAAGGCCATGACCGCCACCGCCGATGATGACGATGTCGTAATGTGGCTTGGGCTCTGGCTCGCGCCAGGCCGGTGTCCATCCTTTGTGCCCGGTAAGAGCCTCTTTGATGACCTTGAAACCAGAGTATCGCATGAATCGGACCTTTTTTTTTCAGAATCTGCGAAAAAACGGGTTTTGGATACTCTTGAATCCGACATCTGTTGCGTTGAATCAGACACCACGGCAATCAGCAGGGCATGGTTAATCTTGCGATTTTCGCTGTCGCTGGCAGCGCGGTGTCCGCCACCCTATCCTGCAACGCCGACAAGGGTCAGAACAGCCGGTAGCCAAAGCTATACACGCGATTTCAGAACCACATAGATGTGGGATTCGGCGCCTAAGACGTCATCAGAAAGACAACGACGGCATAGCCGATGATGGCGGCATATCCCAACGGGTAAATCCATTTGATCGCGTAATTGTCGAGCTTTCTGGCCGTCTCTTCCCGACCGGAAACTTTCAATTTACGCAACATCACGCTGAAGACGATAATCGTTCCTGTCATCAGGAACATGCATTGCAGAATGAAATCCAGAAACGTCAGATAGCCAAGCTTGGGCAAGTCAGCGGAAATGGCCCAGTTGAAGGCCACAAAGACCAATAGGTTGCCGCCTGCGATCTCGATCCGTTTTCGGTATTCATCCAGAAAGAAAAGCGCCCATCCCACTGTGATCAGCACCAGCATCGGCAGGAATATGCGGATGGTGTAATAAGTCAGGTGCCGGGTGCCTTCAAAGACAAGTTCGACCCGGTCGCTTTCGTCGCCCGACAAACCGGTCGTCGTTGAAGTCAGAGCCCTGGCATTGCCGAGTTTCCATTCCTCTTCGCCAAGCATGTCACCCAGACCGGAGTATTCATCAAGCGAGTGATAATGAACGAACTGCGAAGGAAACACCGATACGACTTCGAAGTGAAATTCCTGTGTATCGAAAGGATATTTGCGAAAGTTGAAATGCGGAGCCTGCAAAGTCAGCGAGGATTTTTCGACAAAGGTTACATGACCGTCATGTCGCACGGCAACTGCAGATTCATGAATCCATCGGTTGGATTGTTGGTTGTGGATAACAAAAGCCGGGGTTACGACGTCCAGTTCAGCGGCGTATTTCACGAAAGCGGGCGGTTCAAAAACCCGAAAATCACGACCAAGGCTTGCCGCATCAAATGCCAGTTCCGGGTCTGTCCATTCGAACCGCAAAACAACCACGGCACCATAGTTTTCCGATTGCTGATCGACGCTGGTAATCTGGTCGATCTTGATACCAACCCCGACTTGCAGCGGGTTGTCGGGGGTTCCCACTAGCGTGTCCTGCTGTCCTTGGAACAAGCCCTGCGCAAAACCTGCGCCTGGAAGGACAGACGCGAAAAGAAAAAGAACGATTCCGGCAACAAAGCTTTTCATGATCGTTAAGAAACGCATTTCGCAATGGTGAGACTGGGCCCGTCAAGCAGGCCCAGCCAACTGGTGTCATTCCGACCAGGAAATGGCAGTCAGGTCGATAGCCGCAGTTGGTGCGTTCTCCCACAGGCCCTGAACACCGGCCTTGGCGACGCCCAGCTTGGCCAGCTGGAACAGGTACCCGTTGACATAATCGTTCGAGATGAGGCGCTGCGCCTCACCCAGAAGACGGGTCCGTTCCTCGGGGTCGGTGGTGGTGTTCAGCGTCTCCATCAGTGTCTGAAAGTCGATGCTGTCATACTGGAAGTAATAGTCAGGCCGCGCGTAGATGCCGATATCCATCGGTTCGGTGTGGCTGACGATGGTCAGACCAAATTCCTTGCCCTTGAAAACCGATTCCAGCCACTGGGCCCATTCCACATTGATGATTTCAGCCGTGATGCCGACCTCGGCCAGCTGTGCGGCGATGATTTCACCGCCCCGGCGCGCATAAGATGGCGGTGGCAAGTGCAGAGTTGTCTCGAACCCGTTTTCAAACCCGGCCTCTGCCAGCAAGGCCCTGGCCTTTTCGGGATCATACGCGGACTGGCCCGTCAGATCGACATAAGCGGGGTTGTGTGGCGCAAAATGCGTGCCGATTGGGGTGCCGTATCCGAACATGGCGCCGTCGATGATGGCCTGTCGGTCAATCGCATGGGCCAACGCCTGCCGGACACGAATGTCATCGAATGGCGGCTGTTTGTTGTTGGTGGACAGGATCGTTTCACCCTCGGTCGATCCAACCAGAACCTGAAACCGCGGGTCAGCCTCGAACTGAGGCAGGTTCTCCGGTGCCGGGAAGTTGTCGAACACGTCCACATCTTCGGCCATCATGGCCGCAAATGCGGCGGTCGGGTCCGAGATGAATTTGAACGTCGCAGTCTCTAACGCCGGTTGGTCGCCCCAATAATTGGGGTTGCGGTTCAGTGTTATGCTGTCGCCCTGAACCCAGTCGCCAAAAGTAAAAGCGCCGGTGCCAACCGGGTTTGTCTTGATGTTCTCAATGCTTTCGGGCGCGACGATCACCGCGTCACCCCAGGCAAGGTTGAACAGGAAGTTGCCGTTCGGATCGGCCAGGGTGATCCTGACCGTCAGTGGATCCACGGCCTCGACGCTTTCGATCCCTGCAAACAGAGCTTTCTGCGCGTTGGCGCTGTCCTCGGCCGTGGCCCGGTCAAGGCTGAATTTGACATCCTCGGCATCCATAGTCGTGCCGTCATGGAAGGTCACGCCGTCGCGCAGTTTGAAGGTATAAGTTTTGCCGTCTTCGGAAATCTCCCAGCTTTCCGCAAGGCCGGGCACGACCGAGCCGTCGCCCATGAAACGGGTCAGACCTTCGAAGATGTTGGTGTAGACAACCGAATCGATGGCCTGAGCTGCGGCGCTGGTCGGATCCAGATGCGGGGGTTCCAACTGCATGGCGATGGTGATGTCGGATTTGGCCAAAACCTGCGTCGCCAACAGGCTGGCGCCAATCGCCACGGTCGACGCGAATGTTCGAAGCACGTGTTTTGTCATGTGAACTCTCCCAACTGAAAATCTGCGCCCATGTTTTCCGGGCCGTTTTATCGGCAGTGTTCCTTTAAACCTGAGGTCAATCAAGGGAATGTTCGCGCAACCGGGGTTTCTTTGGCCCCGGCCGATCTGCTATGCCGCACTGCAACATAAGCCCTGCAGGAGCCAACCATGAGCGCCACCGCCCGCAAAAAGGCCCCGAACGCCGAAGATATTCGCGCCCGAAAAGGCGGCGTGCCTCTGGTCTCGCTGACCGCATACACAACGCCTATGGCGCGCCTGATGGACACGCATTGTGACTTTGTTCTTGTGGGGGACAGCGTCGGGATGGTTTTGCACGGGCTGGAATCCACCCTTGGTGTCACGATGGAGATGATGATCCTGCACGGTCAGGCCGTCGCACGCGGGTTGAGCACGGCGATGATGGTCATCGACATGCCGTTTGGCAGCTATGAGGAAAGCCCGGCACAAGCGTTTCGCAACGCGGCGCGGCTGATGGCGGAAACCGGTGCGGGGGCAGTCAAGCTGGAAGGCGGTGCCGAGATGGCCGAAACCATCCGCTTTCTGGTCAAGCGCGGCATCCCGGTGATGGCGCATATCGGTCTGACCCCGCAATCGATCAACACGCTGGGCGGCTACAAGGTGCAGGGGCGCGACGAACAGGCCGAAACCGTCATGACAGATGCCCGCGCCGTGGCCGAGGCCGGTGCGTTTTCCGTGGTGCTTGAGAAAGTGCCGCAAGGTCTGGCCGACAGGATCACCGAACAGGTTGCCATCCCCACCATCGGAATCGGAGCGTCAGCCGGTTGTGACGGGCAAATTCTGGTCGTCGATGACATGGTCGGCTTTTTCACCGCCTTCAAACCCAAATTCGTCAAACGCTATGCCGAGCTTGGCCCGTTGGCTGAAGCCGCCATCGCAGATTACGCGGCCGAAGTGCGTGCGCGAACATTTCCGGCGGACGAACATGTGTTTGCTGATCAGGCTCCGGCGAAAGGACCAAAGACGTGACCGCGCCGATCCTGCGCTCGCTGGCGGAACTGCGGACCAAGACGACAGAATGGCACCGCGCAGGTGACGTTATCGGCGTTGTTCCGACCATGGGCGCATTGCACGAAGGGCATTTGTCGCTGGCGCAGGCCGCCAAGGAGAACTGTGACCGGGTGATCGTGACGATCTTTGTGAACCCCAAGCAGTTCAACAACCCCGAAGACCTGGCGAACTATCCCCGCACGGAACATGAAGACGCCCTAAAGCTGGCCCCTTATGGCGTGGATGCGATCTATGTGCCGGACCCTCAGGAAATCTATCCCGACGGCTTTTCCACCACGGTATCCGTGACCGGTTTGACCGACATGATGGAAGGCCCGTTTCGCCCCGGCCATTTCGAAGGCGTGGCCACTGTAGTGGCCAAACTGTTCCTGCAAACGCAGGCGGATCGAGCCTATTTCGGGGAAAAAGACTATCAGCAGTTGCTGGTGGTGCGCCGCATGGCCCGCGATCTGGACATTCCCATCGAGGTTGTCGGCTGCCCAACCGTGCGCGAGCCTTCTGGGCTGGCAATGTCGTCGCGCAATCTGCTTTTGTCGCCTGAGGGCGTAAAGGTCGCGTCCCGCATGAACGAGATCATGCGGCGGGTGGCAGATAAGCTTGCCGCTGGCAAGGATTTCGCGGCGCTGGCGCAAGACGCAAAAGCCGCATTGCTGGACGCTGGTTTTACCGAAGTGGAATATATCGATCTGCGCTGCGCCGAGACGCTGGAAAGCCTGCCCAATGCCAACAAACCCGCGCGCTTGTTCGTTACGGCCTGGGCCGATGGCGTCCGCCTGATCGACAATATTCCCGTCGATCCGGTCTGATTTCTGCTCTGGCCCCGGCGCCGTTGTTTGCGCTAAAGTCGCGCAAAATGACACCGGGGAGAGCGGACATGACCTTTATTCTGGCAATTGATCAGGGCACCACGTCCTCGCGCGCGATCCTGTTCGACGGGCAGATGAACCGTGTTGGCACCGCTCAGCAGGAGTTCCCCCAGCATTTCCCGCAAGAAGGTTGGGTTGAACACGACCCCGAGGATATCTGGTCCAGCGTTCTGCATGTGTGTCGCGAGGTAATGAAAAGCGTCGGTGTTTCGGCTGACCAGATCACCGGCATCGGCATCACCAACCAGCGTGAAACCACCGTGGTCTGGGACAAGCAGACCGGCAAGGCCATCCATAACGCGATTGTCTGGCAGGACCGCCGCACCGCCGAAATCTGCGCCCGATACAAGCAGGCCGGGTGTGAGGATGACGTCACCGCCCAGACCGGCCTGCTGCTGGACCCTTATTTCTCGGGCACCAAGGTCAAATGGCTGCTGGACACCGTTTCAGGCGCACGCGCGCGGGCTGAGGCCGGAGAGTTGCTGTTCGGCACCATCGACAGTTTCCTGATCTGGCGTCTGACCGAAGGTCGTGTCCATGCCACTGACGCCACCAACGCCGCCCGCACCCTGCTGTTCGACATTCACAAAGGCGCCTGGAGCGCTGAAATTTGCGAGTTGCTGGATGTACCCGTTCATATGTTGCCGAACGTGCAGGATTGCGCCTCGGATTTCGGCGCAACCACCTTGCTTGGTGGGAACATCCCCATTCTGGGTGTGGCAGGCGATCAGCAGGCAGCCACCATCGGTCAGGCCTGTTTCCAGTCCGGTATGATGAAATCAACCTATGGCACGGGCTGTTTCGCACTGCTGAACACAGGTGCGCAGCCGGTTGAATCGAAAAACCGTCTTCTGACGACAATCGCTTACCAATTGGACGGTCAGCGCACCTATGCGCTGGAAGGGTCGATCTTTATCGCCGGGGCCGCCGTGCAATGGCTGCGTGATGCGTTGCAGATCATCGATTCGGCCCCGCAAAGCGGCGATCTGGCGGCGCAGGCCGACCCGAACCAGCATGTGATCCTGGTGCCAGCCTTCACGGGTCTTGGGGCTCCTTACTGGAAGCCGGATTGCCGCGGTGCGATGTTCGGTCTGACGCGCAATTCCGGCCGGGCCGAGATTGCCCGCGCCACGCTGGAAAGCATCGCCTTTCAGACCCGCGACCTGTGGCACGCCATGCAGGGCGACTGGGGGGCCGAGGCGGATGTCATCCTGCGCGTCGATGGCGGGATGAGTGCATCTGACTGGACAATGCAAGGTCTTTCAGATTGTCTGGGTGCCCCGGTGGATCGCCCGGTTATGCAGGAAACGACCGCCCTTGGCGCCGCATGGCTGGCAGGTATGAAAGCCGGGATATACCCGGATCAGGCCGGTTTTGCCCAAACATGGGCGCTGGACCGCCGGTTCGAGCCCACGCAAGAACAAGCCGAACGCGACGCGGCCTATGATCGCTGGCAACGGGCGGTTCAGGCGGCGATGGCGTTCTAGCTGTGATCTTTCAACAAGCGCTGCTTTTGCCGTGACCAGTCGCGCTTGGCCTGGGTTTCGCGCTTGTCGTGGGTTTTTTTACCCTTGGCGATGCCGATTTTGATCTTGGCCAGTCCTCTGTGGTTGAAATACAGAACCAGCGGCACCAGCGTCATGCCCTTGCGCTGCGTCGCGTTCCACAGGTTCGACATCTGCTTGCGGGATACAAGCAGTTTCCGGCGGCGACGTTCTTCGTGCTTGAACATCTTGGCCTGCTCATACGGCGCGATATAGCTGTTGACCAGCCACAGTTCTCCGTCATCGACCGTGGCATAGCTTTCGGCGATGTTCGAGCCGCCCGCGCGCAGGGATTTGACCTCGGACCCCTGCAGGATGATGCCACATTCAATGTCCTCTTCGATTGCGTAATCGAAGCGGGCGCGCCGGTTTTCGGCGATTACCTTGTAATTCGGGTCTGTCTTCTGCTTGGCCATGACGCGTTGATTTAGGCGGCTTGAGCCGCCCTTGCAAGGCAGGGATTTTCGGAGTGCCTCAGGATTTAGCTGAAATGATCAGGTCCGGGCCGAAAATCGTGTCCGCATGGTTGTGCAGGTAGATCTTGAGCCACGGTGTAAACCGATCCGGGTGGCGGGCCACTTCGGCCAACAGGTCATGGTAGTCGATCCAGCGGATATCCATGACTTCGTCCGGATCAGGCGCGATTTTCAGCGGTCCGCGCACATGGGCCAGAAAAACGTCGACCACTTCGTTTTCCACCATGCCGTTCCCAACATCGGCGTGGTATTCCAAACGGTGACGGTATTCAGGATAAAGACCTGTGATCCCCAGTTCTTCGTTCAAACGGCGCACGGCGCAGGTTGAGGAGCTTTCGTCCCAGTCGGGGTGTGTACAGCAAGTGTTCGCCCACAGGCCGGGCGTGTGGTACTTGCCCAGCGCCCGACGCTGCAACAAAATCTCGGTGCCCCTAACGACAAACACCGACACGGCCTTGTGCTTGAGGCCCTTTTCGTGAGCTTCAAGTTTGTCTACCGGAGTCAATTCACCATTGACCCAAGCCGGGATCATAATGCCCATCTGTCCTCTCCTGTTGCCAATCCGCCTGACGGGCGCTGATGTTGGGTTTAGCTGTTGCCGGGTCGGCTTGGCGTTGCGGCACACTCTGCGGTTTGCCGTCAGATACCAAAGTGGCGCTGTTCTACACTGGTATCAATCGCACCAAAGGCCGCAGGGGCTGCGGCCTTTGGTCCTTGTGCGTGGGTGCACAATGTTAGCGTTTATTCGCCTGATACACTGACTATATAGGCAAAGACGTCTTCACTGCCACTTTTCAGCTTGAAGGTCATTTTCGACTTGGCAGCGGTGTCGTCCAGATAAGATTGCAGGAAGCCCTTAGGGTCCTGCGTGTATTCCACAAAGGACGTCTCATCCCAGACCAAACCCTTCTCACCGGCTGCGACGATGCTGTCGCCATATTTGAAGTCTTCGTAGGTTCCGGCAGTGCGGCCAGCGACGCCATAGAGGTTGGGGCCGGTTTTTCCGCCTTTGACGATGACTTCTCCGGCCGGATCAGCGATCATGTGGCAGGACTTGCATTTGTTGAAAGCTTTCTCACCGGCTTCGGCATCGCCTTCGGCATGAGCGGGCAGCGCCAGCAGGCCAGCGATTGCGATAGTGAGGATACGATTCATAGCTTGTGCTCCGATACAAATTGGCTGCACCGAATGGACCCCCGGCGCATAAAAGTGTCAACGCGCGGATTGCCGCGCGCATCTACAGTGCCACTGCGACACATGGTGTGTCCTTAACTTAAGTCATGTACAGTGGTCCAGCAGGGCAACAGGTCTCCTTCCGCCGGGGTCGCCAGATAGACCGCCCGCGCAATGGCCCGGGACAGGCACAGCGAGGCCGCGTGCCCGATCAGAGTTAGATCGGCTTCGGATGCGATGGGGCGGGCGCCGGTACTGACGCCAAAAACCAGATCACCGTCGCCGGGTGTGTGTGCGGGAAGGATCGCCCGGGCAATTCCGTCGTGGGCGGCAACGGCCAACCTTTGGCATTGTGGTTTGGTCAATGCGGCATCCGTGGCAACGATGGCGATGGTCGTGTTTGTCCGCTCGGGTTGCGCTGGCCTCATGGCCATCGCCTTGCGGCTGCGGCGGATCCGGCTTTGATCCGGCGACATATCGGGGCCCAGCCCGCCAAATTCATCGCCAACTTCGAAGGGGGCTGCCCAGAAATGCCGGTCACCCGGTGTTGTGACACTGCCCAGCGGGTTCGCCGCAACGAGTGCCCCGACCGTGACTCCATCAGGCAGAATGGACGAGGCAGAGCCAAGCCCGCCCTTCTGCATTGCGGCCAACGCCCCGGTGCCCGCCCCGACGGACCCCAAATCAAAATCTCTTGAAGCGCCCAGATAAGCAGCCCGCCCCAGCGCACGATAGGGGTTTTCCGCCCAATCCTTTGCACCGCCATTGAGCAGGTCAAACAGGATCGCGCCGGGAATGATCGGAACCTTCGCTGAACCGACGGGAAACCCGCGCCCTTCAGCCCACATCGCATCTGAAACACCCGAGCAGGCGTCCAGTCCAAAGGCCGATCCGCCGGACAGAACCAGCGCGTCCACCCCTGTGACGGTTTTATCAGGCGCAAGCAGATCGGTTTCGCGCGTACCCGGTGCACCGCCCATCACATGGACCGACGCAACGAACGGTTTATCTGCCGTGAGGACCGTGGTCCCGGACTTCAGCGCATCGTCCTGAGCGTTTCCAACTGCCAGGCCGGGGACATCGGTAATCAGGTTTCTTGGTCCAGGGATCATCTTGAACTCGGGATTGGTGCGGGGAAGCGCGCGGGCGCGCGCTGCCTCCGGCGGGGATATTTTTGGCCAGATGAAGATCGGATCAGATACATCGGCCGCCATCGACCTCGAGCGCGGTGCCGGTGATCATGCTGGCCTCGTCCGAACACAGGAAACAGGCGGCGTTGGCCATATCTTCGGGTGTTGAAAACCGTCCCAGTGGGATGGTCGCCAGGAACTTGGCCCGGATCTCGGGCGTGTCTTCGCCCATGAAAGATTTCAACAGCGGTGTTTCGCCCGCCACTGGGCAGATCGCGTTCACGCGTATGCCGGTTGGGGCCAGTTCGACCGCCATGGTCTTGGTTGCCGTGATCATCCACCCTTTGGACGCGTTGTACCAGTTCAGATTCGGGCGCGGTGACAGGCCCGCCGTCGAGGCTACGTTCAGAATTGCACCCGCGCCGCGCGCCTTCATATGGGGAACAAATGCCCGGGCGGTCAGATACACGGACTTCATGTTCACCTTGAAGACCCGGTCGAAATCATCCTCGGTGACATTTTCCAGAGGGGTTGGCAAGTGGGTGACACCTGCGTTGTTTACCAGAATATCGAGCGCCCCAAAGGCGGCGAGTGCGGTGTCCGCCATCTTTTGAACTGAAGCCCTGTCGCCGACGTCGACCTGGTGCGCCAATACCCCGGCCCCAAGTTGCCCCGCCATATCAGCGGCTGCGTCACCATTGATGTCCGCGATCATGACGCGTGCGCCTTCGGCCAGGAATTTCTGCACGATCCCCGCGCCAAAACCCGATGCACCACCGGTGACGATTGCGGTTTTTCCCTCCAGCCTCATGACGTTGCCCTTTTGCAGCCTTTGCGGGCCAGACTATCAACGCCCCGGCAAGATGCCAGATCAATCTTCAGACACCTTGCCCCGCAGCGCCTTGACGTCGCCACGCGCCTTTTTCGCGGCAAGCCGACGCTTGACCGAACCATAGGTCGGTTTCGTTGCGATCCGCCGTTTGGGTTTGACCAGCGCGCGGGAGATCAGTTCTGCCAGCCTTGCACGCGCGATTTCACGGTTGCGGGCCTGCGAGCGTGTTTCCTCACATTGAATGATGATTGCGCCATCTTTGGTCCAGCGTCGCCCGGCCAGTCGCTTTAGCCGGGCCTTGACCGGATCGGGCAAGGACGGTGAGCGTACCGCTTCGAAGCGCAGCTCGACTGCGGTCGACACCTTGTTGACATTCTGCCCTCCGGGACCGGACGATCGTACAAAGCTTTCGGTCATTTCCCAGTCTTGCAGAGCAATATCTTCGGTGATGCGCAGCATGTCAGTGTCAGCTTGGTGACTTGGGCGAATGAAAAGGAAGAGTCGCGATCCTGACCCGAGCCGTCGGAAACCCGCAACAAGCGGGCGGGCGTAAGCCATAGCGGCACAGCATTTCAGCAAGTCTCCTCATCCTCGGTGCCTAGCGCAGTGCATATGTGCGATCAAGCCTGCTTTGGCAGTTCGCGCAATTCAGAATCCTGGCGGTGGCTGGGACGTCCGTTCGCATCAGTTGCGTTCGCCGTCAGGTATTCCAAGCCCAGCTCATTTAACGTCAGGTGCCGCCAACGCTGTGGCCATATTGCGTTACTTATGCAGAATCGAACGAGCGAAGGGCTGCAACGATCTTTCGTGAATGTTGGTTGTGAAAGGGATCGTCATGGATATGAGGCGCGTGCTCGAAGACTTTGATGAAGCGTACAATCAGGCATTTAACCGAGGCGATGCTGCTGGCTGCGCTGCGTTCTTTACCGAAGACGTCATGTTGTTGTCGCCCGGAGAACCCCTGCTGCGCGGGCGCGAGGCGTTCATCGCAGCCTATCGGGAAAGAATGAAAGAAAACACCGGTGGAACGCATACAAATGAGTTGATCGATTTCAGTGTGGATGGCGATACCGCCTATCAGGTCGGGTCTTTTGCTATCGCTGATTCTGACCCGCCGGAGAAAGGGAAGTTTGTGAACGTCCTGAAACGCCAGACGGATGGCACCTGGAAAGTCAGCATTTCCATCTTTAACAGTGACCTTCCATAGCGGCCCTGAATGTAGAGTGAGCAGACATGGAACCGGGGTGTCAGGCTATTGATTGGCCCTGAGCACCGCGGGCGATGTCACGCAACACATTCAGCTCCAACTCGTCTTCCTCATGCACCCGTGCCAGGATTTCTTTACTGCTGACGATGGCAATTGCTTTTCCATTCTGAGTTACGACAAGATTTCGGATTTTGTGTTTGGCCATCAGATTAAGACCACTGGACAACTTCGATCCCAGCGCGCAGGTGACAGGTTTTTCCGTCATCCAGTCACCCACTGTCTGCTTGTAGAAAGCTGAGCCGGAATCCGCCAGGCACAGCAGCACGTCATGATCCGTGATTATCCCGACCAGCTTCCCTTCGCTGAGAACCGCCAGCGCGTTCACATCCAGCAACGCAATGGTGACGGCCGCATCGAACACCGTTGTGTCAGTGTCGCAAAATGGCGGCTTTTTAAGGTTCTGCGTTTTGACAATGCTTGAGATCGTCATGTCTTCCTCGTGGTTGAGCGCCCGACCCCTGTGTTGATCAGGGCGCATGAAAAACACTAATTCAGGAGCGGCATCATCGCTGTTGCAAGGCTCAGGACCAGGAAAAACCCTGCCATATCCGTGATCGTTGTCAGCAAAGGGCCACTGGCGACCGCCGGGTCCTGACCGATGCGCTTTAACAGCAAAGGCAGAACGCCACCGATCGATACCGCGATGATCGTGTTCAAACCCAGCGCGCCGCCAATCACCAAACCCAGAAACGGGTTTCCTTTCCACATCCAGGCAACGAGTCCGATCAGCAGGCCAAGGACACAGCCGTTGATGATGCCGACCGAAACCTCTTTTAGCCAGACCCGCATAGCATCAATGGGCCGGACCAGACCAAGCGACAGCTCGCGCATGCTGACCGCAACGGCCTGATTGCCGGAACAACCGCTCATATCCGAGACCATCGGCAGGAACACAGCCAGAGCGATCACGGCAGAAAGGGTCTGTTCATAGGCGGCAATCACGCTGGCCGCGATTACGTTGAGCACGATGTTGGCCGACAGCCATTGAAGCCGCCGCCGCGCCCTGAGCGGCAAAGGCATCGATCGCAGTTCGTCTCCAAAGACACCATGGCGTTTCAGGCTTGCCGATTCCGCGCGCTTCAGCAGGGCCTCATTCACGGCAGAGCGGGAAACGACACCCACAAGATTCCCGTCCGTTTCGACAACCGGCAACCCAAGAAAAGGGTGCTCATCGAAAAGGTCCTCCAGTTCTTCCAGCGGCATGCTGGCCGGAACCGTGATAGGGGGCACCATGATATCGGTGAGTTTGATGCTTCGCCGTGTGGACAGCAGGCTGCGCAAGGACAGCACCCCGACAGGCACGCCATCGGAATTCAAAACGTAGGGGTGCTGGCCACGGTAACGTTCAAGGTCGTACTCTTCATGAGCGAAACGCCGCAGAACCTTTCCGACTGTATCACCATCGGAAAAGGTAAAGGCTTCGGCCACCATCAGACCACCGGCGACATCGTCGTCATACTCGACCAGTCGTCGGACATCCGCCGCATCTTCCGGATTCATCCGGGCAAGGATCGCTTCTGCATCGGCGTCTTCAAGTTCCCCGATGACATCCGCCTGAATGTCGGAATCCAGCTCGAGGATAATTTCGGCGGCCTGTTCGGAAACCATGCGCTCAACAAGATCGACCGCCAGCGCATTTGGCGCTTCTTCGACCAGTTCGGCCGCACGTTCCGGTGGCAGCAACGAGAGCGCGGCGCTTCGCTGGTCAACGGGCAGGTTGAGCAATTCCCGCAAGGCATCGCTGAGCGAAAGCGGATCAAGCAGGTCTGCCAGCGCCGCCCCGTCGCGATTTTCCAACGCCAGCTGAAGCTGCGTCCCTGTTTCCCTTGGTAAGGAGTCCGTATCGCTCATCCGCCGACCTGTGGGGGTAAAAGTTTCTTACTTTCACCCATATAACAGAAAATATTTGCCTATAGACAAAAAAATTTCTGATTTGTAAGAAAGTGCATGCAGGAAAATGACTGGATATCAGCCGCAGCCGAACGTCTGGCCGCCTTGTACGATCAGGAGTTTGGCGGCAAGGTCAGCGGACGGTATCGCATTCCGGACAAGCTGGTGCGTCGGATCGCCAGGCGCAGGCGTTTGTATGAAACAGATATCCGCTCCCTGTCGATCGCGCTTTTTGAACTTGGGTATGTGTTAATCGATATGGATAGTTTTTACGTTGTGATGAGCGCGAATTCGTTTGTGAATTACCGGCGCGCCAATGATGACTGCGTGGCTTAGTCGCCATGGCTAAACAAACAGGATACCCCGAAGTCATAGGATGGCGCGAGCGGATCAGCCTGCCCGAGTTCGGGATCGAGCATATTCCAGCAAAGATAGACACAGGCGCCAGAACCGCGGCCCTGCATGCCGTGGACCAGACCGTGTTCGAGGTTGATGGCGAACGATGGGTCGAGTTCATGATCCCGGTCCATAACCGCCGTTCATCGGGTCGGGTGCGCACGCGGGTTGTAGACGAGCGGGAAATCAAGAACACTGGTGGCATTCCGGAACGCCGGTTGATTGTCAGAACGCAACTTCTGCTTGGACGGCATCGCTGGCTGATCGACGTTTCGCTGGCCAATCGCGCGAGGATGGAGTTTGATCTGATCCTTGGCCGTACCGCCATTCGACGGCGCGGGATCCTTGTCGATCCCGGCCACTCATATCTTCTGGATGCACGAAAAGACCCGAAAAAGATGAAGAGCAAGACAAGATCCAAGGACGCAGAAGGACGACATCAATGAAGCTTGTCATGCTTGCCCGAAATCCAAACCTGTATTCCCACCAGCGTCTGAAAGAGGCTGCTGAACAACGCGGGCACCAGTTGGATATCGTGAACACGCTACGCTGTTACATGAATATCGCGTCGCGCCGACCCGAGGTTTATTACGACGGCAAAAAGCTTGGGCGCTATGACGCGGTGATCCCACGGATCGGCGCTTCGGTCACATTCTATGGGCTGGCCGTGTTGCGGCAGTTCGAAATCATGGGTGTATTTCCGCTCAACGAGTCGGTTGCAATTGGCAGATCCCGTGACAAGTTGCGGTCCATGCAGCTGATGGCACGTGACGGGATCGGATTGCCGGTCACCACCTTCGCGCATGACCCGAAACAGACCGACGAAGTTCTCAAACTGGCGGGGGACGCTCCGCTGGTGGTCAAGCTGCTGGAGGGCACGCAGGGCATCGGAGTGGTGCTTGCGGATTCAAACCGGTCGGCAAAATCCGTGGTCGAGGCGTTTCGCGGCGCCAAGGTCAACATCATGGTACAGGAGTTCATCAAGGAAGCAGGCGGCACGGATATTCGTGCGCTTGTGGTCGGTGGAAAGGTGATCGCGGCGATGCAACGAAAAGGGGCAGAGGGCGAGTTCAGATCAAACCTGCATCGGGGTGGCAGCGCCAAGCCTATCAAAATCTCACCCGAGGAACGCTCGACAGCCGTGCGTGCGGCCAAGGCCATGGGTCTTAATGTGTGCGGTGTCGATATGCTGCGCGCCAATCACGGCGCCGTGGTGATGGAAGTAAACTCTTCGCCCGGGCTTGAAGGTGTTGAAAAGGCCACCGGCATTGATGTCGCGGGCAAAATCATCGAGTTTCTCGAAAAGAATGCAGCCAAAGGCAACACAAAGACACGAGGCCGTGGGTAAAGGTGATGCGCGGTCCCTTTGAAATCGGAGGTTTTCGCGTACCGCCCGGCACACGAACCACTCTGGATTTGCCGGTTAGCGTACTGTCGGATCACACGCCGGTAAGCATGTCAGTACACGTGGTTCACGGTCGCCGCCCCGGACCGGTCCTGTTCGTCAGTGCCGCCGTTCACGGCGATGAAGTGATCGGCGTGGAAATCGCGCGGCGACTGCTTCGGGCGCCACAACTTGACAAGCTTGCGGGTACCTTGCTGGTTATCCCGATCGTGAATGCCTTTGGTTTCATGACACATTCCCGATACCTTCCCGACCGGCGCGACCTGAACCGTTCCTTCCCCGGCAGCGAGGGGGGGTCGCTGGCCGGTCGGCTGGCGCATCTTTTCATGACCGAGATCGTCGAGCGGTCGGACCTGGGGATCGATCTTCATTCTGCCGCGATTCATCGCACCAATCTGCCGCAGATCCGCGTCTCTCCGGCTTCGGATGTCACCCTTAGATACGCGGATGCCTTCGGTGCGCCCGTGGTGATGATTTCAAAGCTGCGCGACGGGTCACTGCGCAAGGCCGCGCAAGAGCGTGGTGTGGATATCCTGCTGTTCGAGGGCGGTGAGGGTCTGCGTTTCGACGAACTGTCTGCGCGGGCGGGGGTTGCAGGCATCCTTCGGGTGATGAACGCAAAGGGCATGGTTGCCAAGCGTGGCATCGCCGCTGTGCGCGAAAAGCCTGTCCATGTCCGGTCAAGCTCATGGATGCGCGCGCCCGCCGGTGGCCTGTTGCGGACTTTCAAAGCGACCGGAGAATACGTGGCCGCCGGTGACCTGCTTGGACGCATTTCCGACCCGTTCGGAGAACTCAGGACCGATATCATCTGCGAAACCACGGGTATCATCGTGGGGCGCACTAATCTGCCTGTCGTTCATGAAGGTGACGCGTTGTTTCATATTGCGGAAACGACCGGCTCGGATGTCGAAATGCGGGTCGATACAATTGCCAGCCAGCTTGACGGCGATCCGATGTTCGATGAGGACGAGATCATTTAGACGCCGGAGCCAAAAGAAACGCGGGGCAGTTGCCTGCCCCGCGCCAGCCTACAGGATCGCACGCAATCTGTTGCTCGCCAGCGCCTCCCAAGCGGCGAGCGCGATCAGCGCAGATCCCGTGAGCCAAGCATTTGCCACTGCCACACCATGACCGGTAAAATGCAGCACCTCGGGCGCGGCGATCAGCAATGCCCCGACCGCCAATACCGGAGCCACCCGTGCGAGAAGGTGGCCCCGGCCGCTAGCGCCTGACATGACCAACACACCAATACCGATCGTCATGAAGGCGAGCGACTCACGGTCAGACGAACCGTGAGCTAGGGTTTTCTGGCTGAACAGTACAAATGGGGACAGCACTAACCAGATACCCATCCCGGCAAGCATCCACCTGTAGGGTGGAGAGGGGTTTCTCATGTTCTTGGCAACCCCGGCTTATTCGTCACCTTTGGGATCAGGAAGCAACTCGGCTTCGATCGCGGCGACCATTTCTTCGTCATTGACGAAACCATCGGCATCCGTGTCAATTTCGGCAAAGCTCTCACTGGTAATATCGGGGTACTTTGTCTGTAGCTCGGTCAGCGAAGCCAGACCATCACCGTCCGTGTCCAGTCGTACCGGCAAGGCAGCGGCCGGAAGGGCAAGGAATGACGCGAGCAGAGCAACAACAGAAACTCGACTCATTTTGTTCTCCATCAGGGAATGGGCGGTTTACCCATTGAGGGGTTGGTGCAGCGCTAGGGTGTCGGAGGCTTATCTAAGGCAGACAGATTGCACCTGTTCCGCAGATCGGGTTGTCCACTTTGCGATGAAAACTGTTGATTGGCGGTCCGATCCGGTGGGGGCACTTTCGCGCTACAAAGCGTATATCGCACATTCGCATAGCGTTGAATAACGAATTTATATCGCCAATAATATCGAATATTCAAATAGGTGAACGATGGATATTGAACTCGCCCGAACCTTCCTTGCGGTCGTTGAAACCGGCACTTTTCTTGATGCGGCGGACAAGGTCCATGTTACGCAATCGACCGTTAGCATGCGAATCCGAACGCTCGAACAACAGCTTGGACAGCCCGTGTTTGAACGCAGCAAGTCTGGTGCGACCTTGACCATTGCCGGGCGGCATTTCCTCAAACATGCACAGGTTCTGGTGCGAACGTGGACCCAGGCCAAGCTGGATGCCGGTCTGCCTGCCTCGATGGCAGCTGCTTTGGAAATCGGCGCAACACCAAGCCTTTGGGACGGCTATCTGATCAACGCCCTTCCCGAGTTGATGGCGGCACTACCTGACGTCGCTATCCGGGCGACAGCGGCCCCGTCGGAAACACTCACGCGCGAGATCGAGGAAGGCAACCTGGATCTTGCCATCATGTACCGGCCGCGAAACGCACCTGGCTTGACCGCGCTCCAGCTTTTCGAGGACGAGTTTGTCCTTGTCAGCAGCGGCCCGGAAGCCCTCCCCGCTGATCTGGGTAACGCTTATATCCTGATAGACTGGGGCCCGGAGTTTCGCGCCGATCATATGCTGAACTTTCCAGGGCTTGATGCGCCGCGCCTTCAGTTGGGCATAGGCACCCTCGGCCTGCAATATCTTCGGTCGGTTCCCTCGGCCGGATATTTCCCAAGGCGCGTTGTCGAACCGGAACTTTGCAACGGGTGGCTCAAGCTGGTCGAAACGGCACCCAGATTCGCTTATGCCGCCTATGTCGTGTTCGATGAAAGTGAGGAAGAAGGATATCCAGGTCAGGCCGCTCGGCAGCTTTGCCAGACATCAAGTGCACGCGGCCAGGCACCGAAGCTTTGACAACACGTATTCACGCCTTTGCCGCGATCGGGTTCTAACAATGGATCGAACTCATCCAGCCCCCGCGCATAGTACAATTTGATCGCCCTCAGAAGGTGACGGCAACAAAAAGGGCCGCCCCAGCAGGACGGCCCTTCGAAAGTTCAGGAGGTCGGGTCGGTTAGATCAATCGACCAGCCGGAGCGAGCGCTCCGCCAAGGGCTGCCCTAACGGGCGATCCCCCCGGTTGTTCCGACACCTCTCTCCAATCTCTTTCTTGACACTGGATCACCTCCTTTTCTATCTGTTGCGGTTGAAAAGAAGCGTGCCACAAGTTGTGCCATTCTCAAAGCGTTTTTTTACACAGGCTGCGCAGTCAGCCGCGCAACGATCACCTTGAACGGGATCAGGGCGATCAGCGCCAGTGAAAGCTTCACCATCCAGTCCGCAAAAGCCAGCGTCACCCAAAGCGGTGCCATCGGGCCGGACAGCATGAAAGGAACAGGTTCCCACGCCCAGTTGATTGCAGCGTCGGCATTGGCGCCGAAGAAGGTGACCGAAGCCGAAAAGGCAAGCGTGAAGAAGATCGCGGTATCCAGTGCCGACCCTACCAGCGTCGACACCAGCGGCGCACGCCACCAGCGACCACCGCGTAGGGAATTGAACACGGTAACATCCGTCAGTTGCGCGATCAGGAAAGCGGTTCCCGATGCAACGGCGATGCGCAGCGGTACGGCAGCATAGGTGAACCCGTCACCCTGCAACATGATCTGGCTGCCGATCAGCGAACAGATGACACCGGTGACAAATCCGGCAAACACGACCTTGCGGGCCGGACCAACGCCATAGACGCGGTTCATGATGTCAGTGACCAGAAAGGCCAGCGGATAGGTGAAAGCACCCCAAGTCAGCAGACCGTCAAGGATCAGGAACTGGACCAGAATGTTCGAGGCCACAACAATGGCGGCCATGGCAATAATGCCGGGAATAAAGTTACGTTGCATGTTTTGATGCCCGTTTTGACAAGGTAGCGGCGACTTGGCCAAGGGACCGTCCCAAGGCAAGCCGTGCCTTTAGACCTTTGCCTGCGCCCTGTCAATCGGGCAGCAGGTATTCCACAAGTTCGGTCCGCTGCACCGCCAGAAAGTTGTCATCAGAGATCATCGTGGCGCGCAACAGGCCCTGCCCGTCGCGCCAGACCGACAATCCTTCGAGGTTGTCATGCGCGCCCGTTCCGGTTTCGAACAGGGTTTCCTCGGCGCCTGGGTTCTCGTTTACCACGACCCATCGCCGCAGTCGTGATCGGAAACCGACCAAGGATACCTTGCGTTCCAAAACGTAAAACCGCCCATCGGGACCGAAATCCGCGGCAACGGGTTTAAAGCCGCCACGCTGTGGCAGAACAAACGGGGTCGACCATGTGTCGCCATTCCAACGGTAAACCGGAATGTCCCCCTTAGCGGTGCGGTTCTTTTCCGGCAAAGTGTAAAGCCAGCCGCGTCCATCAATGGCCAGAGCTTCGAAAGAACCATTTTCGGCAAGGTTCCGGAACGCATTCGGGCGTGGCAATACGCGCGCGCTGGAGCCCTGCGCAGGGTAATAGGCGACACGGTGCACCCCTTCGAACGAGATGAATATCCCGCTATCCGGCGTCACTGCGATCCCTTCGGAGTCACCTACGCCGCCTTTCATGATGTGTCCTTGGCTGGACAGCACCGGCCATTGACCAAGAACGTGAATATCCGCGATATGGCCTTCGCTCCGCTCAATCAGCGCAGTCACGATCCGCGCCCGGTCGCTAAGCGCAATCATATGGCGTCCGTCGTCCGAGATGTGAAGCGCTGAAAACCCGCCAAACCAGCTTGCTGGATGCCGCCAAACGAAACTATTCAGGTGGGCTGCGGATTTCACATCCAGCGCGGCGGCCACCGGGGCAAGAAACAGCGCTACACTCAGTTGGATTGCAAAACGGCGGAGCATTGTTGCGGCAAGTCGGACAGAACGTATTCCCGGCGTTTCTTCGGCGGCGGCGCATTCGGATCGGGTGGCGGCGGGTTCAGGATGTTGTGCACCCATTGACGGGCCTCAGCGCAGCCATCGCCCTTGGGGGGTGGGTCTTGATTCACACAGCCCTTTGACCCTCTGGGACAGTTCAGTCGCACGTGGAAATGATAGTGATGTCCCCACCAGGGCCTTATCTTACGTAGATAGTCGCGGTTCCCCTTTTCATCGTCGCACATCTGAACCTTGGCCCCGGGAAACACGAAGATCCGGGCGACGCGCTTGTCTTTTGCCGCTTCGCGCAATAGCGCATGATGCTGCTTGGTCCAGTTTCCGTTGACGTAAGCGCCATTGGAACGACGAAGAGAGATGGACGAGATGTTTTCGCGCGACTTGCGGCTCAGGCGCATGTTATCGCCGGGCAACATCCAGACATCGATGTCTAGCCCCAACTGATGACTGCGATGGCCCGAGGTCATCGGCCCGCCGCGTGGCTGGCTGATATCCCCTATATAGAGACCGTTCCATCCCGGCTGGCTGGCTGCAAACCTGCTGAGGTCCTGCACGTAGTCAATCGTCTGCGGATGCCCCCAGTTGCGATTGCGCGACAAGCGCATTGCCTGCCATGTAGGCCCCGTTTCAGGCAGTTGAATTGCCCCCGCAGCACATCCGCGCGAATAACTGCCGAAAGCGGCCGGTTTTTGCTGGGAAGCTTGTTTCTGTGCCCCGAACAACTGCTTTGCCAGCGGTTCTGCCGCCGCAGTGCCTGCAAAAGCAAGCGCAGCCAAAACGATCAAAAAACGTTTTATTTTCATCTGCTCTGATCCCCTTCAGGTCTCACCCAGCGCATCAGGAATAGACCCAGAATAAACAACAGAACGATGGGTGACACCCCCAGACGAGCGCTACCGGTCACCGTGGTGGCGATCCCGATCAGAAGTGGCGCAGCAAAGGCGGTGGCACGACCCGACAGACCATAAAGGCCAAAGCTCTCGACGGGGGTTGCCGGGTCCGTATGCCGGACCATCATCGACCGGCTACAGGACTGTAGAATGCCGCCCATGCCTCCGATCAGGATACCGCAGCCAAAGAAAACCACATCCGGCAAGCCTGACCCTTCGGACATGGCGATACCGAATATCTGGGACCGATCCATTGAGACGATGGTGATGCAGACAAGGATCAACACCCAGATCGCAACGATAATCACGGGCTTGGGGCCATATTTCTTATCCAGTTTGCCGCCCACCCAGGAAAAGGCCGCTGCGGCCAGAACGCTGACGATGCCGAAAACACCGATCTTGATCAGGTCCCATTCCAACACCAGCCGGGCATAGACCCCGCCAAAACTGTAAAGCCCGTTCAGCGCATCCCGATAGAACATGGATGAGCCCAGGTAACTGGCCAAACTGGTGCGATGGCGCAGGTTAGACACTGATTTTGCCAACAGTCGCAGCGCCTCGGCAACGCTGCCCTTTTTGTTTTTCGGTTCGTCGTCATGGACCCAAAGGAAGTAGGGCACCATGAACAGAATGAACCACCCAGCAGTAAACGGGCCAACAAAGCGCGTGCCCTGCTGTTGCGACGCATCCAGCCCAAACAAGGGGTCCATTCCGATCAGCGTTTTGCCGTTGGCCTGCTCCACAAACAGCGCAAGCATGATCGCCAGCGAGATCAGGCCACCGAAATAGCCAAAAGCAAAGCCCGAGCCGGAGATTTCGCCCACTTCGCTGTCATCACCCAGATCGGGCAGTTGGGAATTGATGAAAATCAGGGCGTACTCCGCACCGATGAAACCCAGACCGAAGGCAGACAGCATCAACCACATGTTCGAGCCATCGGGCATCGTGTACCAAAGCGCGCCGGAACCTACGGCGTACATCACGGAAAAGGCGAATATCCAGGGGATGCGCCGACCCGACACATCAGCCATCGCCCCCATCAGCGGCGCACCGAAGGCAATAATCAAACCGACTATGGTCATGCAGTTGGCCCAGACCACCTGTGCCTGTGCGTCTGCAGACCCTGCGTCCAGGCCGGATGCCAGATAATACTCCGCAGCGACACCTGCGAAATAAGGGCCGAACACGAACGTTACCAAAAGGGTGTGATAGGGCTGACTGGCCCAATCGAAGAACCACCAGCCCCAGATACGCCTGCGCTTGGATATTTCTGCCATTTCTGCCCCTGTTTTCTTGTTGTGGTCATAAAACGGGGCTTTGGGGCAATTCGCAAGCGCAGAGTTCAGCCTACTTGCTCTTTGCTGAAAGGGTGCTTAGGTCTCGACCAACAAGAAAACGGAGACCCCATGCTGTCGCTGATCCAAATCCTGCTGCTGATCCTGGACATTGTCTGGTTCATCATTCTGGCCCATGTGATCATGAGCTGGCTGATTAACTTTCAGGTGCTCAACCTGCACCAACAACTGGTTGCACAAATCTGGTACGGGTTAAATCGCATTTTAGAGCCTATTTACGGGCCGATCCGCCGCGTTCTACCCAATATGGGTGGGTTGGATTTGACCCCGCTGGTGGTGCTGATCGGCGTCTATGCTTTGCGGATCATCCTTATCAACAACGCGCCCTATTTTTACTGACCACTTGTTCACTGAATCTTAGTATGTGATTGTCCTGTCTTAAGAGCAGATAAACCTTAAAACAGGGCACCCCCGCATATGTTCGACGCCGCACCCTTGCTGCGAGATGTCTTTGGATTCGACGCCTTCCGCCCTGGGCAGGAAGAGATTGTCGACGCCGTGAAGGCAGGTGAAAACGTGATGGCGATCATGCCCACGGGTGGCGGTAAATCCTTATGTTTTCAATTGCCTGCCCTGCTCCGCGACGGGGTGACGGTGGTTATATCTCCACTCATAGCCCTGATGCGCGATCAGGTACGCGGCTTGCAAGAGGCCGGGGTCGAGGCCGGTGCGCTGACATCCGGCAACACGCCCGAGGAAACCGAGGCCGTCTGGGATGCGCTGGAGGACGGGCGGCTGAAGCTGCTTTACATGGCGCCCGAACGTCTGGCTGCCGGGTCTGCGCTTGGGATGCTCCGTCGGATCAACGTCAGCCTGATCGCTGTGGACGAAGCCCATTGCGTCAGTCAATGGGGGCATGACTTTCGCCCTGATTACCTGCGGATCGGAGAGTTGCGGCGCGCCCTGAAAGTGCCGCTGGCCGCGTTTACCGCCACGGCGGACGCCGAAACGCAGGATGAGATTGTCGAAAAACTGTTCGATGGCATTGAGCCGCGCAAATTTCTGCGCGGATTTGACCGGCCAAACATTCATCTGGCCTTTGCCGCAAAGGACGGGCCGCGCAAGCAGATCCTTGATTTCGCAGATGCGCGCAAAGGACAGTCCGGCATCGTTTATTGCGGCACCAGAAACAAAACCGAGGTGATTGCTCAGGCCCTGCGCGCCGAGGGACACTCGGCCTGCTACTATCACGGTGGAATGGACCCCGAAGATCGCCGCATTGTCGAAACCCGTTTCGCGCGTGAGGACGGGTTGATCGTCGCCGCCACAGTGGCTTTTGGCATGGGCATCGACAAACCCGATATCCGTTGGGTCGCCCATGCGGACCTGCCCAAATCGATCGAAGCCTATTATCAGGAAATCGGACGCGCCGGACGCGATGGCGGCCCGGCCGAAACGCTGACCCTGTTCGGCCCCGATGACATTCGCCTGCGGCGTTCACAAATTGACGAGGGTCTAGCGCCGCCCGAGCGCCGCATGGCCGATCATGCGCGCCTGAACGCCTTGCTGGGTCTGGCCGAAGCCTTGGAATGCCGCCGTCAGACATTGTTAGGTTACTTTGGCGAGACCACAGGGCCCTGCGGCAAATGCGATCTGTGCGACAGCCCACCCGAAGTTTTCGACGGCACAACTCCGGTACGTATGGCCCTGTCCGCGATCCTGCGGACCGAGGAGCGGTTCGGTACAGGCCATTTGATCGATATCCTGTTGGGAAACGAGACCGACAAAATCTGCGCCCGCCGCCATGAGGATTTGTCCACCTTTGGCATCGGAAAGGATTGGACGCGCCCGCAATGGCAGGCCATTTTCCGGCAGATGATGGGCCACGATCTGGTCCGCCCCGACCCCGACCGTCACGGCGCATTGCGCATGACCGAGGCGGCAAAACCAATCCTGAAAGGCGAGGCGCAAATCAACTTACGCAAGGATACGTTGCGCAATGCGGTACGTCGGCCTGCGGTCAAGGCAATGGTTTCCGAAGAGGACGCCCCGCTGCTGTCAGCGCTCAAGGCCAAACGCCGTGCCCTGTCTGAAGCTGCACGTGTTCCGGCCTATGTGATCTTTCCCGACCGCACGCTTATCGAGATGGCTGAAAAGCGCCCTGTAACGCTGGACGATATGGCCCGGATCGGCGGTGTTGGCGCCAAAAAGCTGGAGCGCTATGGCGATACGTTCCTTGAAGTAATCGCGGGCGAAGCAAGAAGCGTTCATCCGGCGCGCCGAAAACTGGCTGGACGCAATCAGGGTGAGATTTACGACCGTTTGATGAAAGTTCAGTCTTTGCTGTCGCGCGGTCCGGACGGGATCGACAAGCCCCTGACCTGCTCGGCCTCGCAATTGGCAAAGGTCGCGCAACTGCGCCCAGACAATCCCCGTGGGATTGCGCAGGTGCTGGGTGATCGACGTCACGAAAGGTTTGGCGCCGCTTTTCTGGACGTGCTGCGTGAGGCGGGCTAGATACCCCCGAACAGGCAAGAAAGAGGGCGGATATGCTGATCGTGATTTCCCCGGCCAAACGGCTAGACTGGGCAGAGCGGAATGTCGGGGTAACGCAGCCCGATTTTCAGGAGGATGCGATCCGGCTGTCCAAAACCGCTCGCAACCTGACGCTGGGTGATCTGAAGAAACTGATGGACCTGAGCGACGATCTGGCACGCCTGAACCGCGACCGGTATCGCGCTTTTTCGGATGCACCCGACGCCAAGGTCACACGCCCGGCTGCGCTTGCTTTTGCTGGCGACACATATCAAGGGCTTGAAGCTGCTTCGCTGGACGAGGACGAGCTGTCATGGGCGCAAGACCACTTGCGCATCCTTTCCGGCCTTTATGGTGTGTTGCGGCCACTCGACGCGATACAGCCCTACCGGCTTGAGATGGGCAGCAAGCTTAAAACCCGAAGAGGGAAGAACCTTTACGAATACTGGCGCGATCAGCTCAGCAAGGCACTGAACGCGCAAGGAGCCGAAATTAACAGCGACATTCTGGTGAATTGTGCCAGTCAGGAGTATTTTGGTGCGGTGGATTTGAATGCCCTGAACCTGCGCGTCATCACACCGGTCTTCATGGAAGATAGGGGCGGCACCCCAAAGATTGTGAGCTTTTTTGCCAAAAAGGCACGCGGTGCCATGGCGCGGTATGTCATCCAACACCGCCTGACCGATCCTAAGGCGCTGCTGGATTTCGACAGTGGCGGCTATGAATACCGCCCTGATCTGTCGGAAGCGGATAAGCCCGTTTTCGTCAGACCTTATGCGGCCTGAAACCCAGATCACTTGAACTTGCAACCCGGTGGTAGTCGCCTGAAGAGTCAGCCAGGCGAGGTCGGGTCCGGGATTTCGTCCCGCTCACGCCGGGCTTTGACGCCGGGTATGGTGTCTGCGACCGCGCAGACGCAATCGGGTTGGTGTTGCAGGATCATCTGGTGAATGCGGTTCTTGTGTAACGGTTTGGTCAGGTAATGATCCAAGCCAGCTGACAGAATTCCCTGATCATCCCCGGCCATGGCATGGGCCGTCAGGGCAACGATGGGAACGTGGCGACCAGTTGCAACCTCGAGCCTGCGAATTTCCGCTGTTGCCTGTTTGCCGTCCATCTTTGGCATGGAAATATCCATGAAGATCAGATCTGGCTCGAACTCCTGATAGATCTCAACCGCTTCAATCCCATTCGAGGCAAAGCGAAGATCGATATTCAGATCCTTGACCATCTTCTTCAGGATCAATTGGTTGGTGCGGTTGTCCTCTGCGGCAAGAACCCTCATGTGTCGGGGGTGCGCAGATTCAGAATCTCGCTTTTTAGAGACTGTTTTGCCCACGTCCAAAGGGCACCTTTCCAACGATGGGCTGTCAAGCGCCATCAGCCTGCCATACAACTCGGACCGAGGGATGGGTTTCTGCAAGACACCGTCGATCAGGTCACGGGCAGGATGCGCGTGAATCAAACCGGGGCTTGCAGACATCACGACCACCGGAATGTCACCCCACCCGCGGTCCCTGAGCGAGATCGCAAGGTCCAGCCCATCCATATCCGGCAGGTCGTGGTCACAAAGAAACAGATCAATCTGATCATTCATCTGTGACAGTGCCTCAGTCCCCGACGTGCAAACCGTCACCTCAGCCCCCAGTCGCCCAAGCTGTTTGGCAAGAATGGCCCGGTTCACGGCAAGATCTTCGACCAGCAGGACATGTTTCAAACCATCCGCCAAGTTCGGAGGTTCGGGTTGCGGGCCTTCTACCGTGGGCAGTGTCACGCGAAAACCGAAACAGGATCCCTGGTCCGGCTCACTTTCGACCCAGACCGTGCCGCCCATCAAGGTGATCAGCCGCTTGGTGATGGCAAGACCAAGCCCGGTGCCTTCAAATTGGCGGTTACGCTCGTCTTCGACTTGATTGAACTCGCCAAAAATATGGCCGGTTTTTTCTGCGTCGATGCCAATACCGGTATCTTCGATCGCAACATGGATATCACAGATCTGCGCATCCGGATTGGGCACCCCTGTCACCCGGACCAGCACATAGCCTTCGGAGGTGAACTTGACGGCGTTGCCGACCAGATTGGTCAGAACCTGCCGTATCCGACCAGGATCGCCCACAAAAAGGGTTGGCAAGAACAAGTCGTAATCAACCAGCAATGTCAGGCCTTTATCGCGCGCACTGGGCTGTAGCAGCATCGCAACCTCAAGAATGCAGCGTTCAAGATCGAACTGCTCCGGGTGCAGAGCCAGCTTGTCCGCCTCAATCTTGGAATAATCCAGCACGTCGTTGATGATGACCAGCAACGCCTCGCCCGAATTGCGGATCGTGTTGACGTATAGCCGCTGCTCTTCGTCCAACGGTGTCTCGTCCAGCAACTCCGACATGCCTACGATGCCGTTCATCGGGGTGCGGATTTCATGGCTCATGTTAGCCAGAAAGGCCGACTTGGCCCGGTTTGCCGCTTCGGCTCGCTCGCGCGCCGCCTTAAGCTCGATTTCATGCCGGACTGACGCTGTGATGTTGAGAGCAAGGCTCACCATATCACCGCCGCTGCCGCGCTGGTCGATCAGACGGATATAGTGACCGTTCCAAAGCTGCATAACGATTGGAGGCGGGTTGGCACGGCTCCAGCGGGCCAGCATTCTGTCCTGCCAGTCTTCCGCGGATTCATCCCCGATATCGACAATACCTTCTGACGTCAGCAAATGCAGAATACGCGGGTATGATATTCCCGGCGCGACTTCGTCCAGACCTTCAAAAACGCTCAGATACGCGGTGTTTGCGCCGATCAGCCGGTTGTCACCGTCAAAATAGGCAAACCCGTCCTGAATTGTCTGAATCGAGTGCCACAAGCGGCGTTCGGCAACCTCGATCTTGGCGTTGGCCACGCAGAGGTCGGATTTGACCTTTTCGTTTTCATCCCGAACGGTTTCAACCTCAGCCTGCGTTTCGCCAATTCGTTTGGTCAATGCCATGGCATGTTGACCCAGTTTGCGATTGGCTGCCGAAAGCTCGGCCTGTTTCAGAGCCAGCATCCGTTCAGCTGCCAAACGCGCGCGCCGTTCCTGTGCCAATTTATGTGCAAGAGTCATTTGATTGATTCCAGAACGCTCTGCGCACAGCATCCCGGCAGAGGATGAAAAACTGTTTAAGCCGTTGCACAACAGGCGCACGCCATGCAACGCTGTGCCCAAAGAGGAGGGCACCATGCGCCGCTTTGTTTTTATTTCAATAACTTACATCATTTCACTTTTAGTCTTGCCCAGCGCCACCCAGGCGCAGGATGCAGTGCCTGATTTCCGCTATGTCACGACGCGGGACGCAGATTTTTACGGCTCGGATCTGGATGCCCTTTTCGATACCGATCTGAAGTCCTGCATTCAGGCCTGTTCCGCCAATACGCTTTGCACTGCGTTCACCTACAACACCCGATCCAATGCCTGTTTTCCAAAAAGCGGTGTAAACCGGCAAGAGGCCTATCAGGGGGCAGTATCTGCGCAGAAAGTAACTACCCCAGATCAGACCCAAGCATTGGCTGATGCGCGTGCAAACGCGTTAAGCGCACTTGGTGCCGCCGACCTGAAGCAAGCCGTTGATCAGGCGCGCGATCTGGGCTTTGTTCATATGGCGCAAGGTAACGACCTGCAGGCTGTTCTGGACGCGGCACGCAACGCAGGCAGCCCGCGACTGGCGATGAATTGGACTGGTGTGGCCGTATCGCTCAGTGACGCGCCCGATCTATGGGTGGAATACGCGCGCTTGTTATTGGCGATAAACCCTACGGACCGGAGTGAAGGGCGCGATCTGCGCAACCGTGCGCTGAATGCCGCAACCAATGGCTATTTGCGCGCGGACGCTCCCGGCACACAGATTGCCGCCCTGATGACATTGGCCCGCGCCTTGGAAGAGGTCGAGCGCGGGCGCGATATGATCCCCGTGCTGCGGCTGGCCCAGGAAATCCAACCGCGCGAGGATGTACTGGCCGCGCTGAATGATGCCATCGGGAAATACGGGTTTCGCGTGGTCGACAGTTCTGTTGAAAGCGACGCCGCCGCGCCGCGGATTTGTGTTGAGTTTTCGGAACCGCTGGTCAAGGCAGGAGTCGACTATGACCCGTTTGTCCAGCGCAATGATGACGGGTTGGTGGTACAGGCTGAGGGCAGGCAGCTTTGCGTTGACGGTGTCGCCCATGGTCAGCGTTATCGCCTGACGCTACGCGAACGCTTGCCCTCCGCCTCGGGCGAGGCGCTGAACCGCAATGTTGAGCTTGCCCATTACGTGCGCGACCGGGCGCCTTCGGTCCGGTTTCCCGGGCGCAGCTACGTTTTGCCGAAATCCGCTGACGCCGCTTTGCCTGTTGAAACAGTCAACGTCACCGAGCTGGATTTGATCCTGCGGAGGGTCAGCGACCGGAACCTGTTGCGCGCGGTTCAGCAGGATTTCTTCGGCCGCCCGCTCAGTGAATGGCAGGAAGCAGAATTTTCCGATGAAATTGCCCAGGATATCTGGGCCGGCACCGCCGAAGTGGCCAACGAACTGAATCAGACCATGACTGCGCGCCTGCCCATGGCAGAAGCGATCGCGGATCAGCCCGCTGGCATCTATGCGCTGACCGCCCGTGTTCCGGGGGCCGATCCCTATGACGACCCGGGCGCGACGCAATGGTTTGTTCTGTCCGATCTTGGGATCAGCAGCGTGCTTGGCACTGACGGGCTGCACGTCACGGTGCGCGGGCTGAGCGACGCGGCTCCCCGTGAAGGTGTCGAGGTTTCACTGGTCACAAGCGCAAATGCGGTCATCGCCCAAGCGCGGACGGATGAATCAGGTTATGTCCGGTTCGACCCCGGTCTGACGCGCGGCAAGGGGGCCAGCGCGCCCGCACTGGTGATGGCTTCGACCGGGGACAGCGATTTCAGCTTTCTATCCCTGACCGATCCTGCTTTTGACCTGTCAGATCGCGGTGTTGAAGGGCGTGCCCCCGCGGGGCCGGTCGATGTTTTTCTAGCCACGGATCGCGGCGCTTACCGGGCCGGAGAGGTGATCCACCTCACCGCCCTGTCGCGCGATGGTGAGGCGCAGGCTATCGAGGGTCTGCCCCTAACCGCAATTCTGTATCGCCCTGACGGCGTGGAATACCGCCGAACCGTCTCGGATGGCGGCGTCGCCGGGGGGCATATCTTTCGTCTGCCTGTTGCGGCAGATGCACCACGCGGCGCTTGGCGGATCGAGATCAGATCAGATCCCAAAGGCGATGCGCTGGCGCGACAAACAGTGCTGGTAGAAGACTTCCTGCCGGAACGTATAGATTTTGAGCTGAACCTGCCGGACGCGCCCCTGCGTCCCGGCGACAGCCCACCGCTTTCGATCGACGCGCGCTATCTGTTTGGTGCGCCGGGGTCCGACCTGAGCATCGACGGTCAGGTTATCGGACGCCCGGCGGACACAGTGGCAGGCTACGAGGGGTATCGCTTTGGCCGCTATGACGCCGAGACATCGATCAAAAGCACCTATTTCGGTGACACGCGCACAGACGCAAACGGCAAAGCATCCATAGCTGTTGAAATCCCTGCATTAGAGACGGAAGGGCAGCCAATTGAAGCCGAGGTTATTGCGCGACTGGCCGATGGCTCGGGCCGCCCTGTTGAACGTCGCCTGAGCGTTCCTGTCCTGCCGTCGCAACCTGTGATCGGTGTCAAACCCATGTTCGAGGACGTAATCCCCGAAGGTACCGAGGCCACGTTTCAGATCATCGGCCTTGCACCCGACCTGACCCCCAGCCCGATGCGCCTGCGCTGGACGCTGAACAAGATCGAAACGCGGTATCAATGGTATCAGCTTTACGGAAACTGGAATTGGGAACCGACAACCCGACGCACTCGAGTTGCCACCGGAGAGATTGACGCCGCCACTGATCCTTTGACGTTGTCCCAGCCCGTGGACTGGGGCCGTTATGAACTGGTGGTCCAACGTATTGATGGCACCTTTACGGAAACCGCTGTCGATTTCCACGCAGGTTGGTATCAGGCCGCAGATGCTTCGACCACGCCTGACCGGCTTGAGATGTCGCTGGATCGCGACAGCTATCGGGCCGGGGAAACCGCACAACTGCGCATCGTTTCGCGCATGGCAGGTATCACCCAGGTCGAGGTGCTGTCGAACCGCCTGATCCATCGCCAAATGGTTGCCGTGCCGGAAGGCGAGACAGTTATCCCGATAGAGGTGACAGAAGATTGGGGTGCAGGTGCCTATGTCACGGCCACAGTGATCCGACCAATGGATGTTGCCGCCGGTCAGAACCCGGCACGCGCTATGGGCGTCGCCTATGCCGCCATTGATCCTGCGGATCGCACGCTGTCGGTTGCCATTGAGGTGCCCGAGGTTAACTCACCCCGTTATACACAGAAGGCCCTTGTTAGGGTCGAAAATGTTACAAGCGATGATCCAGTCTGGCTAACCCTTGCCGCTGTGGATGTGGGCATCCTTAACCTGACGGAGTTCGAAAGCCCAAACCCGCAAGAGTACTATTTCGGGCAACGCCGGCTGGGTGTGGACCTGCGTGATGTTTACGGGCGGTTGATCGACGGCATGAACGGAACGATGGGTACAGTTCGCTCTGGCGGCGACAATGACAACGGGATGCGCCGCCAGTCCCCGCCACCGACGCAAGATCTGATGGCAGTGTTCAGCGGCCCGGTTCAGGTCGGTGTGGGTGGCGAGGTTGAGGTCGACATCCCCCTGCCCGCCTTCAATGGTACGGTCCGCCTGATGGCCGTCGCGTGGTCACAAAAAGCCGTCGGGCAGGCCGAGGCTGACATGATCGTTCGCGACCCGGTGGTGGTTACGGCCAGTCTGCCGCGGTTTCTGGCCCCCGGCGATCAAAGCCGGATGCGGCTTGAGATTGTCCATGCGGATGGTGCATCCGGAGACATGGCGCTTGGCCTGACCACCACCGGTGGGTTGGAACTGGGCCCGGTACCGGCACGCTTTTTGCTGGAGGATGGTGGCAAAGCGGTGTTCGACATCCCCGTAACGGCCCATGTCATCGGCGATCCAGAGATCAACGTTTCCATCACCACACCAGACGGGCGCGATCTGTCGCAAACCCTGCGGATGCCGGTGCGGGCCAATGATCCAGTGATTGCCCGGACACGGCGCTTTGCGCTGGGTGCGGGTAACAGCTTTCTGTTTTCGCAGGATGTTTTTGATGGGTTTCAACCCGGCTCAGCCAAGGCCATTCTGTCAGCCGGAGCGTTGGCCAAATTTGACACGCCCGGTCTGCTGGATCAGTTGAACCGTTACCCTTATGGCTGCACCGAGCAGATCACCAGCAAGGCACTGCCGCTGCTTTACCTGTCATCCGTCGCGCAGGCATCGGGGCTGGGCAATGGCCCGGAGGTGAATCAACGCATCACGGAATCAATCCGAAGCATCCTGACTCGTCAGGCTGCAAACGGTGCCTTTGGCCTGTGGCGTGCAGGCAGCGGTGATTTCTGGCTGGACGCCTATGTGACCGATTTCCTGTCACGCGCCCGCGTGCAGGGACACCCGGTGCCGGATCGGGCTTTTGCGCAGGCCATGGATAACCTGCGCAATCGGGTCAATTATGCGCCGGATTTTGACGAAGGTGGTCAGGATATCGCTTATGCCCTGATGGTTCTGGCGCGGGAAGGCGCGGCGGCGATGGGCGATCTGCGCTATTATGCGGATGTCAAAGGGGATGCTTTCGACACGCCGTTGGCTGCAGCGCAACTGGGCGCTGCGCTGGCCTCGTACGGGGACCAGACCCGCGCAGACGCGATGTTCGTCCGTGCGGCGCGGATGCTGCAACAGGTGCCGAACGATCAGGAAAACCACTGGCGCGCGGATTACGGCACCCGCCTGCGGGATGCGGCGGGCCTGCTGACCCTGGCCATAGATGCAGGCAGCGAGGCGATTGACCGCAACGCATTGATCCAACGGGTAAGCACGGGCCGCACTCCCCTGTCCACGCAAGAGGCCACATGGTCCCTGCTGGCGGCGCACGCGCTGGTGTCTGATCCGTCCGGCTCCGGTTTGACGGTCAATGGCGTGTCAGTATCCGGCCCCTTTGTTCAGGTTCTGCAATCCGGGCAGGCGGAAGAGGTCAACATCACTGCGACCGACGGTCAGGCAACCGATATCACCCTGACGGTGACCGGAATTCCCGAAGATCCGCCTGGGGCCGGTGGCACCGGCTATGCAATCGAACGGCAGTATTATTCGATGGACGGCGATCTGATTGACGCGGGCCGATTTGCCGTGGGGGACCGGTTCGTCACGGTTCTGACGGTCACGCCGTTTGAAAGCGGTGGGGCGCGTCTGATGGTAGACGATCCTCTTGCCGCTGGGATCGAGATTGACAACCCGAACCTGCTGCGATCGGGCGATGTACGGTCGCTGGACTGGTTGAATCTGTCTGATGCCACGCATACCGAGTTCCGATCGGACAGGTTCCTGGCTGCGGTTGACCTGTCGGGGCGCCAGACCGTGACGCTGGCTTACGTCGCCCGTGCCGTCACACCGGGCGTGTTCCACCATCCGGCGGCCTCGGTCGAAGATATGTATCGCCCCCAGAACCGCGCACGAACGGCGACGGGACGGGTCGAGGTGCAGTGACCGGCCATCGTTCATATCCTTGTTTGGGCGGCGCTCATGCCTAGGGTGCCGCGCCTGTTATTTGCGTTGGCCGGCGCTCTCTATCTGGCGGCATTGGCGCGGGATGGCGTTGACCGCTGGGTCGACGCCACAGTGCTGCCGCCTGTTCTGACTGAAACTTCGGTCGAGATACGGGATCGTAACGGTGACCTCCTGCGCGTGTTTCCGGTTGCAGATGGCATCTGGAGGCTGCAACCCGGTGCGGTCGATCCCAATTTCACCGCCATGCTGCTCCGGTACGAAGACAAGCGTTTCTGGACCCACGCGGGCGTGGACCCTGTCGCATTGCTGCGCGCAGCCGGGCAAAGCCTTTGGAATGGGCGCGCGGTTTCAGGCGGTTCAACCCTGACCATGCAGGTCGCGCGGCTGATTGAAGATGGATCGACCGGACGCTGGAGTGGCAAATTTCGCCAGATTAGGGTCGCATTGGCGTTAGAGCGGCAGCTGAGCAAGACACAGATCCTGAACCTCTACCTGACCCATGCTCCCTATGGCGGCAATCTGGAAGGTATCCGTGCCGGTGCCCGTGCCTGGTTCGGCAAAGAAGCAACCCGGTTGACGGCCGCACAGGCGGCCCTGCTGGTCGCTTTGCCGCAATCGCCGGAAGCGCGACGCCCGGATCGCAGACCCGAGGCAGCCCAAATTGCCCGAGATCGGATTTTGCGCAGGCTGGAGCGCCACGGCGTATTGACCAAGGCTGAGATGCACGCAGCCCTGACGGAGACCATTCCTGATCGAACGGTCCCGTTCCCGCGTCTTGCACCCCATCTGACCGACCGTGTGAAAAGCCAAACCTTTGCAAACGGTGTATTTGATCTGACCCTGGATGCAGGGGTGCAAGCCCGGTTGGAAACTTTGGTCGCTCGGGCCGCGGCGCGCATAGGGCCGCGCGTGTCCGGAGCCCTGATCGTAGCAGATCATCGCGACGGCAAGATTTTGGCCTCGGTCGGGTCTGCCGGGTATCGGGATGCGCGACAAGGTTTCGTGGATATGACGCAAGCCGTGCGGTCGCCCGGATCGACGCTGAAACCTCTGGTTTACGGGCTGGCATTCGATCAGGGGCTGGCCCATCCGGAAACCCTGATCAGCGACAGCCCGGTGATGTTCGGGCGCTACGCCCCGCGAAACTTCGATGGCGTTTTCCGGGGCGATGTAAGGGTTCGGGACGCGCTGCAATTGTCGCTGAATATCCCTGTCGTGCGCCTGACACACGAGCTGGGCTCTGCGCGCGTGATGGCGGCACTGCGGACAGCAGGATCAGAACCGCGCCTGAGCAGTGGTACACCCGGATTGGCAATATCCTTGGGTGGTGTCGGGCTGAGCCTGCATGATCTTGTACAGATCTACGTGACGCTGGCCGCTGGTGGGCAAGGCCCGATCCTGCGCCATGACGCTCTGGCTGATGCACGGCTCACCTCTCGTGTTTTGTCCGAAACCTCGGCATGGCAGATTGCGGATATCTTGTCCGGTATCACAGCACCCACGGGCAGCACTTCAGGGGCGCTGGCCTTTAAAACGGGAACCTCTTATGGGCACCGCGATGCCTGGGCCCTTGGTTTTGACGGGCAGCATGTCATCGGGGTCTGGTTGGGACGCGCGGATGGCACACCTGTTCCCGGCGCATTCGGAGGGGACGTTGCCGCGCCGCTTCTGACCGAGGCTTTTGGCCTGCTAAAGCCTGAACTCACGCCCTTGCGCCCACCGCCGCCATCAACACTGTTGGTTGGCGCGGCGCAATTGCCGCAACCGTTGCAACGTTTCCGGCCCCGCGCGGCGGCTTTCGAAACGGACCAAACCGCACCTGATCTGTTGTTTCCACCGGAAAACGCTCTGTTAGAGACTTTCGGTAGCCCTCTGACAGTGAAACTACGCGGTGGTGTCGGGCCGTTTTCCGTTCTGACTAACGGCGTGCCTGTATTGACCGGGCAACGGCAACGAGAATTCGAAATTCCCAATCCCGGACCCGGGTTTACCTCACTTGTTGTGGTGGATGCACAGGGCCAATCCGACCGGGCCTCGTTCCGGATCGACCAGAGCGCGCCCGGTTCCCGTTAAAAAACAGCAACGGGCCAGCGTTAACGCCGCCCTTCCCGCAGCCAACCACCTAGCAGGAACCCCCCAGCCAGCAGCAAGACAAGCCAGGGTGGCAGCAACCCGGCCTGCGTGACATCCCGCGTTTCATACGCGTTGCGTGGGGTCAGCCCGATCCAGCCCCGACCGGCGGCGGGGCGTCCGGCGCGCACGTTGCGGATCGATGGCATCCCATCTTCCAGCCGGATCACACCGCCCCGCAACCCGGCCAGCACCGGTTCGAGGACATCACCTGTCGCGATGGTACGCTCGAACTCTTTCGGTGCAGCAGGGCCAAGGCCGATCACAGCCATGTGGTCACCTTCCTGCAAACGATAAAGGCCGATCTCAGGGCCGTAATACTGCGCTTCAAACCGACCCGGAGAAACCTCTTTCAAAGTAATCTCCAACGTCTCGCCATTCGGCAAGGTGACTGTCACCGGGCCGACCTCTGTCCCAAGCGTCTGACGAATGATGCGCATGGACTGACCGTTGGCCTCGGCCCACAACACTTCTTCTTCCAGTTCCGGTTCTTTCATCATCCAATGGGCCAGCCTGCGCAACAGCTCCAGCTGCGGGCCACCTCCTTCGAAACCGCGACTCCAAAGCCAGGCGTGGTCGGACGCAAGCATCGCAACGCGCCCTTCGCCAACACGGTTCAGGACAAGCAGCGGACGATCCTCGACCCCGGTCATCAGCACGTCGCCCGAGCGGTGTTTCACGTCGATCTGACGCAACCACGCCCCCCAATCCTCGGACTCTCCAAGATTGGTCGTGACCGGGTGACGATGCCCCAGATCACTGACCATCGGCACATATCGTTCCTCGATCACCCGCGCGGTTGGCTGGGCCGGCAGAACTGGCGCCAAGGGAGAGCGGAAGATGCTGTCGGCACCGGCGAAATCGGGACCGGCGGCAACCAGGACCGCGCCGCCTTCGTTGATGTAGCTTGTGACATTGTCCAGATAGATCGCAGGCAGAATCCCGCGCCTCTTGTAGCGGTCAAAGATGATCAGGTCGAAATCGTTGATCTTTTCCAGAAACAACTCACGAGTCGGAAAGGCGATCAGCGACAGCTCGTCCACCGGCACACCGTCCTGCTTTTCAGGCGGGCGCAGGATAGTGAAATGCACCAGATCAACAGAACTGTCAGATTTCAACAAGTTACGCCACGTGCGACCACCCGGATGCGGCTCGCCCGAGACCAACAGCACACGCAGGCGGTCCCTTACGCCGTTCATCTGGATCAGGGCCGTGTTGTTGCGATCAGTCAACTCGCCTTCAGCCTGAGGGACAGAAAACTGGATCACGTTGCGCCCACCATGGGGCAAAGTGACGGGCAGTTCGACATCGCGACCGATTGGAATGCTGAACTGCTCGGGCTCGCCCCCATCCACCGAAATTTCCAACGGCGCAGATGTTGCACCTGCAGGGGCTGCTCCGCTGTCTTCCACGCGCAGGGTCAACGTCACCGATTCACCAATGATGGCGAAAGCAGGGGCGTTTCGGACAATAAGCCTGCGATCCCAGTCGCTTTCTCGCCCGGTTTGCAGCAGGTGCATCGGTGCGGGCAGATCCGGGGCCTGATCGACATCATGCACAATCCCGTCGGACACCACGAGGATACCGGCGATGCGCGCGCGCGGCTCTTCCGCCAGGGCTTCGTTCAGGGCTGCCATGATCTGCGTGCCCTCATCGCCTTCACCATCGCCGACCCGGATGCGTCGCAGTTCTGTATTGTCGCGTGCTTCGATCTCGGCGGCCAGATCTTCTGCGGCCATTGCCGTTTGTACCACCCGGTCTGAAAGCGTCTGGCTGGCGCTTTCATCCTCGAACATCAGAACGATATCTGTCAGCGGTGCACGATCCTCAATCTGGTAGACCGGGCCGGACAGCGCAGCGATGATCACCAGCACCGTCAACCCACGCAAAGCCCATCCCGACAATCCGCGCCACAAGGCCAGCACGACCCCGGCCACGGCAATCATACCCACGACAAGCAGTATCGCCCACGGGATCAGCGGATCAAAGATGACGGTTCCTGTCATTGTCCCAACCTGTCCAGAAGGGCGGGCACGTGAACCTGATCGGATTTGTAGTTCCCCGTCAGCACATGCATCACCAGATTGACACCAAAACGATTGGCCAACTCGCGTTGCCTTTCCCCGGCATAACCGCGCCCGACGGGCAACAGGGCCTGCCCGTTGCGATCCACCGCCCAGGCACCGGCCCAGTCATTGCCGCCAATGACCACCGGCGTCACATTGTCGTTCAGATTGCGGAAGGGCATCCCGTCGATCTGTTCTGCATCCAGCGGCGCGGCTTCGACCCAAACCTCGGTGCCTGAATATCGGCCAGGAAAATCCCGTAAAAGGTAGAACGTGCGTGTCAGAACATGATCACGCGGAATCGGCTCTAATGCGGGTATATTCAGCGGTGTGGCCAGTTGTTGCAGTTTGCGGCCATTTGGGCTGGAGGCACCGAAACCCGCGATATCCGCGTCACGCGTGTCAAACAGGATCATCCCTCCGGACCGCAGATAGGCGTTCAGCTTGACATAGGCTTCGGCCGAAGGTTGCGACTGGTTCGCTGAGATCGGCCAATAAAGCAACGGAAAGTACGCGAGTTCATCCCGTTCCAGATCAACACCGATGGGGTCTGCTGGTTCAACCGATGTCCGATAGAGGAGGGTTTGACCAAGCCCCCGCAACCCGGCTTGCGCAATATCATCTACTTGCGCATCGCCAGTCAGGACATGCGCCAATACCAGTTCGTGGGTCGCAGCCAATGCAAACTCGGTGTCCTCAGGCGTTTGTGCGTGACCTTCGGGTACCAGAAGGAAACCGGCCAGCGCCAAGGCCGTCGTCCGGGCCAGACCCAACCTGCCCGACAAAGCAAGCGATGCAATAACATCGATCGTCAGCAAAATCAGCGCAAGGCTGAGCAACAGACCGCCGAGCGGCATTTCCGTGCTGACCTCCTGCCCTTTGATCGGCACATTTGCGGGCCAGACAACAGGACGCAGCTGAGTTTCTTCTGAGACGACGTTCAACGCCAGCTTCTGCTTGCCACTTTCATAAAGACCCGGGCGCAGTTCCGGCCCGATCTGGCGCGATATCAGCTCAACCCCGTCGACACCGGCCAGGGTTCCGGCATCTGACAATGTGCCAAACCCGTCCATGATCTGTACCGGCTCCCATGTTGTTCCCAGTAACTGAGCCTCTTGCCGTGACTTTGCGGCCGAGGCCACGGCCAGCCGATCCAGCATTTCAACGAACAGGCCCGACAGTGGCAGGCTGGACCATTCTGCATCGGCGGTCACATGGAACAACACCACCTGCCCCAATCCCAGCGCCTTACGTGTCACCAAAGGCGTGCCGTCAGACAGCGAGGCAATCACACGATCCGCCAAGTTAGGGTCTGGTTGCGCCATGACCTGAGTGGAAACGACCACGTCATCAGGGATGTCCAATCCATAGAAAGGCGAGGTTTCGGGGAATGGTGCCAGGGTCTTGGCCTCACCCCAGCTCATCGCGCCGCCGACAGATCGCCCACCGCTGCGCAGCCGCGCAGGCAGCAGGGTGTCTTCGGTGTCACGCCCAAGATCGCTGGCCGCCATACGCGGGCCGGCAAAGCGCAGCAGCAAACCGCCCTGTTCGACCCATTCAATCAGGTCCGCCTTTTCAGGTTCCGACATCTGGGCCACATCTGACAGAACAATGACATCCGGATTGGCGGGCAGAACCTCAGTCAGACCGCCATCGACGAAATCCGCCGTGGGGCTCAGGACCTGAGTCAGATAATGCAGGGGTGACAGCAGCTCCAGACCTTCGCGGTTCAAACTCCCGGCAATCAGCGCGACCTCACGGCGACGCAGGCTGTCATCGGTCAAGGTCACGGTCCCGGCGGACCTTTGGCCCTGGATTTCGAACCGCGTGATCCGGGCGCGGAGTTCGGATGGCAGCGCCAGATCGACCTGCGCCGATGAATCCCCGGCTTCAAGGGTCAGTTCCACAGAATGCAGCACTCGGGCGGTTCCCGCCGGGTCGCGCCCTTGTGCCAATACTGTCACACGTTCCTCGGGGCCGGGGCCTGCGCGCTGCACTGTCACTTTGATCAGCCCATCCTGATAAGCCGCTGGCAGGATCGCCATGGGCCGGGACGCCGCCTGATACACCACGACATCGCCACGAGCCTGCAAGCTGGAGACCAGCGCCGCATGATCCACATAATCCAGCCGGTCACTGAACCAATGGGTGTCAAACCCCCCATCAATCGAATTTATAGCCGCAATGGCCTGTGCGATCTGAGGTTCGGTCGGCTGCCATGGGTTGGGCATCAATCCCGGCAAATGTCCCCGCCAAGCCTCGGCCCCCTGAAAAACGGGTGTTTCCGGTTCGGTCAGGCGCAGGATAGCCACCGTGCGCCCTGCGCGACCGGCCTCGGTCAGTTGCGCATCGATCTGATCCAGCGTGGCCGACCATCGGGTCGCGCCTGCCCAACTGGCGTCCAGCACCATCAGCAGCGGCCCGGACCCGATCTCATCCCGCGACGGGTTCAGAACCGGACCGGCCAGACCTATGATCACCGCTGCAGCTGCCAGCATCCGCAGCAGCAACAGCCACCACGGCGTGCGGTCCGAAACGCTTTCGTCATCCTTCAGGCCCAGCAGCAGCGTCACCGCCGGGAACATCCGGCGGATCGGCGCGGGCGGCACCGCGCGCAGGATCAGCCACAGGATCGGCAGGGTCAGAAGACCCAGCAGCACCCATGGAGCGGTAAAGCCGATGCCTGCCAGAACCGTCATCGCGTTCCCCCGTCCAGCGCACGGTATATCCACAACAGAGCCGCTTGTGCGCTATCGCCCGTGTGATGCAGGCCCAATTGCCAGCCAGTCGCCCGGCAAAGCTGCGTCAGCGCATCCTTACGGTGGGCGAGGCGTTTCAGATAGCGATCCCGCAGCTCTGCGGCCTTGAGCGTTTCGTGTCGGACGGACCCACCGACGCTTTCGAAAATCGTACGTCCACGATAGGGAAATGTCTCTTCTCCCGGATCCAGCACCTGAAGGATCACGCCGCGAACACCACGGTCGGCAGCTTTGGTCAGGGCCAGTTCAACTTCATCCATTGGACCAAGAAAATCCGAAATGAACACGGCACGGGCATGCGGGATCATGGCGCGATGTTCGGGTGGCGCGTAATCCGATTGATCATCCTCGGACCAGGCTTGCGCCAGCCGGATGATCTGTGCATTGCCACGCCGGGGTGGCAAGGTCGTCCCTGTCAGGCCCACACGTTCACCGCCGCGGACCAGCAAGATGGACGTTGCCAGCCCCAATAGCCGGGCGCGATCCGCCTTGGTCGGCAACGATTTGTCGGACGCAAACCGCATCGACGCCCCCTGATCGACCCAAAGCATTACCGATTGCGCGATCTGCCATTCGCGTTCCCGCACATATTGCTGATCTCCACGCGCCGAACGACGGTGGTCGATCATCCGGCGGCTGTCCCCGATCTGCGCAGGGCGGTATTGCCAAAAATCATCCCCCATGCCAGAGCGCCGCCGACCATGGTCTCCCAGCAGAACGGTGCCAGCCAGATGTTCGGCCCGCGCCAAAAGGGGCGGCAGCCGCGATGCCTCGGCCTCGGATCTTTCGCGAAGGGTCAGCGCGGCATTCACGCCGCCGCCTCGGTCCGGATCAACCCGACAGCGGTCGAGTCGATCAGGTCAGCCAGACTGTCACCGCGTGCCCGTGCCGCAAAGTTGAGAGCCATCCGGTGGCTAAGCACCGGGCGCGCCATATCCAGCACATCCTCGGCATTGGGTGCCAGACGCCCCTGCAACATCGCACGTGCCCGAACCGTCATCATCAGCGCCTGCGCAGCGCGTGGACCAGGACCCCACGCGACGGTTTCGGCAACCCGTTCGGATATGCCAGCTTCTTCCGGGCGGAAGGCCCGCACCAGATCAAGGATCAGCTCCACAACCGAGTCCCCGACCGGCATCCGACGCAACAGGACCTGCGCTGCCAGCAGTTCTTCCTTGCTGAAAATCTGGTACGCTTTGTCTTCTTCAACACCGGTCGTGGCCAGCAGAATATCCCGCTCGGTCTGGCGGTCGGGGTATTCTACATCGATCTGCACCAGAAACCGGTCCAGCTGCGCTTCGGGCAGGGGATAGGTGCCTTCCTGTTCGATCGGGTTTTGCGTGGCCAGAACATGGAATGGCACACCAAGGGAACGGTCCTCACCGGCTACTGTCACCGTACGCTCCTGCATCGCTTGCAGCAGCGCGGATTGCGTTCGCGGGCTTGCCCGGTTGATCTCGTCCGCCATCAGCAGCTGACAGAAGATCGGGCCGGGAATGAAACGGAAATGGCGGCTTCCATCGTCGGCCGTATCCAACACCTCGGACCCGAGAATGTCAGCGGGCATCAGGTCGGGCGTAAACTGAATGCGATTGCCATGCAGGCCCATCACGGTCGACAGTGTCTCGACCAACCGTGTCTTACCCAAGCCCGGCAGACCGATCAGAAGCGCGTGACCACCGCACAAAAGCGCAGCCAGAGTCAGGTCCACGACCCTTTCCTGCCCGATGAAGCGGCGGGTGATCGAGGCCTTGGCCTCTTGCAGCTTGTTTTCCAGCGCTTCGATCTCGGCTACGAGGTCGGCAGGTTCGTTCATGACTTTCCCTTCCGTGGACGAATATGATTGAAGTGTATCGCGCTGAGAGGAAATGGCAAAAGCAATGAGCGGACAAAAACCTGTGAAACCCTCGCCCGACGGATTGGCCGCATCGGTAAAAGCCGCCAAAACCCGGGGTTTACCGCCCGTTCACCTGTGGAATCCCCCGTTTTGTGGCGATCTGGACATCCGTGTCGCAAAAGATGGTACATGGAGTTATTTAGGCTCGCCCATCAATCGGTTCGAGCTTGTGAAGCTTTTTTCCTCAATTCTTAAGAAAGAAGACGGGAAATACTATCTGGTCACGCCGGTTGAAAAGGTGGGAATCACTGTCGAAGACGCGCCTTTTATCGCCGTGGATTTCGAGCAAACCGGCGAAGGTCACACGCGGAACCTGACCTTTCGCACACAAGTGGACGACGTCGCTGTTGCAGGGCCCGCGCATCCGATCCGGATTGTTATCGATCCTGAAACAGAAGAACCGTCACCCTACATACTGATCCGCACGAACCTCGAAGCGCGCATAGATCGCAAAAGCTTCTATCGCCTTGTCGAGATTGGTAGCCACTATGAGGGCTGGTTTGGTGTCTGGTCAGGCGGGCAGTTCTTCCCGCTGATCCCTTCAGCCGATTTTGGTTGACCGCGGTGCGCGGTCCTGAGCCAGCACGACGGCCAAAGCGACCACGCCCGCGCCCAGCGCACGGGTCCAGTTCCAGCCCTCCCCCAGCATCAGCATGATCAGCATCACGTAAAACGGGGCAATATTGATGTGAAACGAAGCCAGCGCCACGCCCAGCTTTCCCACAGCCGAGATGAACAACACCTGGCTGAGCCCCAGTGATATCAAGGCATAGATCCCAAGCATCCCCCATTGCTGTCCATCAATGGCCGCGGTTGGCAGCACATCCATGCCCAGCTGGGCCGCCCCAAAACTCAGCACCGCGGCCATGAGCAACCCACCGACGAAGGTAATCGTGCAGCGCCCGATCTGACTAAGCTCCGGGAAGTCGCGCGCAGTGGCCATGCTACCCCAACAAAACAGGCCCGTTGCAAGGATCGCCAGAACCGCACCCAGCCCCAGCTGTTCGGGCGCGGCGGTGCTGGTTGCAATCAATCCACCCAGAACCGACACCAGAACACCCAACGCAAAGGTCCACTTCAGCCGTCGGGTTCCTGCCATCAGTTCCAGTACTGTTGCAAGCAAGGGCGCACAGGATGCAATGATCGCGACCGTCACCGGATCCGTCATTTTCTGCGCGACGATCAGCAAAAACATGGCAAAGCCAAAACCAAAGCCGCCGACAACCATCGCCCGACCCCATCTGGCGCGTAACACTCTGCTTGGACCGTCCAGCAGAATCCAGACCGGAATCAGAACGGCAACCGCCAGCACCAGGCGCGCGGTCAGCAATGCAACAGGGGGCCAGGTTTGCAGCAGAACTTCGGCCGCCGGGAAACCCGCTGCCCAGGTAATCATGGAGGCAACCGCCAACCCATTCCCTGACAACGCAGAGTTTTGACCGCCGGGCAGAGCAGTAGTTGCCCCGCGTACGGGTTCCGGGCTCATCGCCATTGGATTCGAACCTTTTGTTAAGGCGGCACCCGTAATGACGCGCCGCGCTGAGCGGACCCTTGCTGATTCGGTGCAGGCGATCTGGTCGATTTTCGACAATCTGTCGTTTTCGATCCCTTCCCCAAAAATCATCCCTTGGTTATGGTCGGATAACCACAACCGCTGACCGCCTATGCCCAAATTTGCCGCCAACCTTTCGCTTCTGTTTACCGAAATACCTTACCTGGAGCGGTTTCAGGCGGCGGCAGATGCCGGGTTCACCGCAGTCGAGGTTTTGTTTCCCTACGACATCGCCGCGACGGAAACCCGTCGCGCTTTGCTTGCCAGCGGGTTGGAGCTTGTGCTGATCAACGCGCCACCGCCCAACTACACCGGCGGTGCGCCGGGTTACGCAGCGATCCCCGATGGTCAATCGCGGTTCCAGTCGGATATCCGCCGTGTCCTGCGATATGCCGGGGTGCTGCGCCCCGGCCTGATCCACATCATGTCCGGATACGCCACAGGGCCGGATGCATTGAATTGTTTAGTGCAAAACCTGCAATGGGCCGCCGAATTCGCCCCACAGCAAAAATTCACCATCGAACCGCTCAACCCGGTTTCACAGCCCGGGTATTTTTTGAACGATTACGATCTGGCAGCAGATGTGCTCAACCAGGTGGATCGCCCGAATGTCGGCCTGCAATTTGACAGCTTTCACGCTCATATGATCCATGGCGACGCGCTGGCTGTCTGGGACCGCTTTCATCCGCAGGTGGTCCATGCCCAAGTTGGCGCAGCCCCGAATCGCACGGAACCGGGTCGCGGACCAACGGATTTCAAGGCCTTGTTCTCGACCATGGACGCGGTAGGTTATAGCGGCTGGGTCAGCGCGGAATACACACCCACAACACAACGCACCTGCGACACACTTGACTGGATGCGGGACTGACACTGGTAATTTTCATTCAAATACCGCACATCAGCGGCATTGTGACCATTAGGATGCCTGCCATGATACCAGCCCGCTATGCCCGTGCCGTTTTCAGCCTGATCATGTCCGGCCTCATGTCCTTGATTGTAACAGGGATCGCGACGGTCAAAGCGATTGGGTTTAACCCTGGCACAGTTGGCGACTGGATGGCGTCCTGGGCTTTTTGCTGGCCCATCGCCTTCACCGTAATCCTGCTGTTTGGCCCGTCTGTGCAACGAATGGTGAACCGCATGGTCAGGCCACAGGGCTGACCCGCTGCTAGGACAGCCCGCCGAGACCTGATGAACAACGCCGCTAGTGCGCCTCGGCCCAGTTCGCACCCTTCCCGGCATCCACGACCAGCTTCACATCCAGCTTGACCGCAGGGTCCGAGGCGCCCTCCATCACGTCACGGGCCACGTCGATCACCTGATCCACCGCATCTTCGGCCACCTCGAACAACAACTCGTCGTGAACCTGCAACAGCATCCTGGCAGGCAATCCGGCGATCGCGTCCGGCATTCGCACCATCGCGCGCCGGATCACATCCGCTGCCGTACCTTGAATTGGTGCATTGATCGCCGCGCGGCGCGAGAACCCGGCATGTGGCCCCTTGGCATTGATCTCGGGCGTGTGGATCTTGCGCCCGAACAGGGTTTGCACATAGCCGTGCTCTTTCGCGAATTCGACTGTGTCGTCCATATAGCGGCGAATGCCTGGGAAACGTTCGAAATAACGATCAATAAAGCCCTGCGCCTCGGCCCGTGGAATACGCAGGTTCCGGGCCAGTCCAAAACCCGAAATGCCGTAGATCACACCGAAGTTGATTGCCTTTGCCTGACGGCGGATATCAGGCGTCATCTCACCCAACGGCACATCAAACATTTCGGACGCAGTCATGGCGTGAATATCCAGCCCGTCCGAAAACGCCTGTTTCAGAGCCGAAATATCAGCAATATGGGCCAGAATCCGCAACTCGATCTGGCTGTAGTCGAGGCTGACCATCACATTTCCCGGCTCGGCGATGAAAGCCTCACGAATACGCCGCCCTTCTTCTGTCCGCACCGGAATGTTTTGCAGGTTCGGATCGGTCGAGGCCAGACGCCCCGTGTTCGCTCCGGTGATCGAATAAGACGTATGCACCCGGCCTGTGTCGGGGTTGATATGGGTCTGTAGCGCATCGGTATAGGTCGATTTCAGCTTGCTCAGCTGCCGCCAGTCCAGAACACGGCGCGGCAACTCGTGTTCGGTTGCGAGGTCTTCCAGAATATCTGCCCCGGTCGAGTATTTCCCGGTCTTGCCTTTCTTCCCGCCTTCCAGACCCATCTTGTCGAACAGGATTTCGCCCAGCTGAGCGGGTGATCCGACATTAAAGCTTCCCCCGGCCAACTCGTGAATTTCAGCCTCTAACCCGGCCATTTTCTGGGCAAATGCGTTGGACATCCGGCTCAGGACATCTCGGTCGACCTTGATGCCATGCATCTCCATCTCGGCCAGCACCGGCACAAGCGGCCGTTCCAGCGTCTCATAGACCGTTGTCACCTGCGCCCGATGCAATTGCGGTTTGAACAGCTGCCACAAACGCAGGGTGATGTCCGCATCTTCGGCGGCATAGGCCGTGGCCTCGTCAATCGCGACCTTGTCGAAGGTGATTGCCGACTTCCCCGACCCCAGCAGCGGTTTGATCGGGATCGGTGTGTGGCTCAGATAACGTTCGGACAGAGTGTCCATCCCATGCCCATGCTCACCGCCATGCATGGCGTAGGACATCAGCATCGTATCGTCGAGGGGTGCCAAGTCGATGCCATGCCGCCTGAAGATCTTGGCATCATACTTCATGTTCTGCCCGATCTTGAGGACCGACGGATCCTCGAGCATCGGTTTCAAAAGCCTCAGGGCTTCTTCCAATGGCATCTGCCCCTCGGCCAAAGCATCCGACCCAAACAGATCATCCGCTGATCCATCGCGGTGGGTCAACGGGATGTAACAGGCTTCTCCGGCCTCGACACACAGCGAAATACCCACCAGACCGGCAATCATCTCGTTCAGGCCCGTGGTCTCTGTGTCTACAGCAACCCAACCACGCTCATAGGCCTGGTCAATCCACTTTTGCAGGGCCGCTGCATCACGCACGCATTCGTATTTCGAACTGTCAAACGGGATCACCTCGGCCTCGACCTCTTCCACCGCTGGCGCAGGGGCGTCGGCAATCACCGGAGCCTCAACCCCCAGCTTGTCAGCGATACGCTTGGTGAGGGTGCGGAACTCCATCTCGGCCAGAAACGCCAACAGCGTGTCTGCATCGGGGTCCCTCACCTCAAGGTCATCCAAGGTGAAATCCAGCGGAGTATTCTCATCCAGTTGAACCAGTTTCTTCGAAAGCTCGATCTGGTCTCGCATTTCGATCAGGGTCTGGCGGCGTTTGGGCTGCTTGATCTCATCTGCCCGGTCCAGCAGGGTTTCCAGGTCGCCGAATTCATTGATCAGCAAGGCCGCCGTCTTGACCCCGATCCCCGGCGCGCCAGGAACATTGTCGACGCTATCACCAGCCAACGCCTGAACATCGACCACACGTTCCGGTCCGACCCCGAACTTCTCGACCACGCCATCCCGGTCAATGCGTTTGTTCTTCATCGCATCCAGCATTTCGACGCCGTCACCGACCAACTGCATCAAGTCCTTGTCGGAACTCACGATGGTCACGCGGCCACCGGCATCCCGTGCCTGAACAGCAAGGGTCGCGATGATGTCGTCAGCCTCATAGCCCTCCATCTCCTTGCAGGCGATGTTGAACGCTTTCGTCGCCTCACGGGTCAGTGGCATCTGTGGGCGCAGGTCCTCGGGCATCGCCTCGCGGTTGGCTTTGTAGAGGTCGTAAAGATCGTTCCGGAAGGTATGGGAGCCCTTATCAAAGATCACCGCCACATGGGTCGGCGCATCTGGCCCCGTATTTCCCTCGACATATTTCTGCAGCATGTTGCAAAAGCCCGAAACAGCCCCAATTGGCAACCCATCCGACTTGCGGGTCAGTGGCGGCAGCGCATGATAGGCCCGGAAAATAAAGGCCGATCCATCGATCAGATGCAGGTGACACCCTTTTCCGAAATTCGTGGTCATTTCGCGCCCTCTCTGATCACTTGCGAAAACACTAATGCCACGGGCGCAACGATAGAGCCACCCGCACCGCGGTCGCAATCTTCATCTTTTCATAAATACTCAATGCCCGCACCGGGCAACACGGGCTCAGGCGTCAGTCTGATGCCCGGCCAGAACATATTTGCAGTCGCAATAGGGGCACTCGACCCAGCCCGTGTCTTCGGGGATCTGCAGCCACACGCGCGGATGACCCAACGCACCTTCGCCGCCATCACAGGCAACACGGGCGGTTTCGACGATCTTGGTTTCCGGCGCTTCGATGGTCACGGCTGGCGATCCTTCTTCGGTTGTCGGCCTCGCGGGCATGTATTAGGTGCGTTTATGAGCGATGATCAAACCGGGGGCAAGTGCCACATGTATGACGCGGCAATCAGGATCGAAGGGCTGCGCAAAACCTATCGCGGTGGCAAGGGTCAGCCCGAGAAACATGCGCTGAATGGCATTGACCTGACCGTCCCGCGCGGCTCGGTTTTTGGTCTGCTGGGTCCGAACGGTGCAGGAAAATCGACCCTGATCAACATCCTGGCTGGTCTGGTGGTGAAATCGGCGGGCCGCGTAGCGATCTGGGGCTTCGATCAGGATCAGAATCCACGCCAGTCACGATCGGCCATTGGTGTGATGCCGCAAGAGCTGAACCTCGACCCGTTTTTCACCCCGCGCGGCGCGCTTGAGGTTCAGGCCGGCCTCTATGGCGTTCCGAAGTCCGAGCGGCGCAGTGATCAGATTCTGGAACTGGTCGGTCTCAGCGACAAGGCCGAGGCCTATGCCCGCACTCTTTCGGGCGGTATGCGGCGGCGGTTGCTGCTGGCCAAGGCACTGGTGCATCACCCGAAAATCCTTGTGCTTGATGAACCCACAGCGGGTGTGGATATCGAACTGCGCCAGATGCTCTGGGCCAATGTGCGCAAGCTGAACGAACAGGGCATGACCATCATCCTGACCACCCACTACCTGGAAGAAGCGCAGGAGATGTGCGGCGAGATCGCCATTATCAACCACGGTGAAAAGGTCGCGCAGGACAGCACCGCCAACCTGCTGGGCCGCATGGACAGCCGCACCATGGTGATTGTGCCCGACAGCCCGATCACTGATCTGCCTGCGTCAGAAGGCGTCGAGGCAGCTCTCCGCGATGATGGCAGCCTTGTCCTGCAATACCGAAACATCCAGACCAGCGCCGAACAGGTTCTGGAATCGGTGCGCGCCGCGAATATCCGCATCCGCGACGTCCGCACCGAAGAGGCCGATCTTGAGGATGTATTCCTTGCCCTGACCTCGTCCCGTACCGAAGATCATCCGGCGGATGATCAGGATCAGCCACGCCGGGGCATCCACCGCGTCAAGCTTTAAGCCCGGTCTATTCGCGCCTGATAGCAGTTATTCCGCGCAGATCGCACGTGAATATAGGCAACGTCGGATCGGGAAAAGATATCCCTGACTTTTGTGCCGATCTGATCCGTCGGCGTGATCGCCCCGGTGCCATAGACGATCCTGTCATCCGTACCGTAGCCCTTGATCAGATAGTCGGGCGAGGTGGTCAGAATTTCGGGCAGCGCGTCTTCTTCGTACCGATCACATGGTGTTGCGCACAGAAAGATCGGGCCGGTTTCTGCATAGGGATGTGTCTTTGAAAAAGGTCGATGTGCCAATATCAGCATCTCATCGCCCTCGGGGATATGTCGCAGGCAGTGGCGGCACGGGTTACCTGCACCCGTCGAAACAGCACGTTCCGGCGTTGAACCATATGCATCCGCGCCACCTGTCTGAAGGGCGCGTACATCGTTGGTGGGCAAAGCGGTGATTTTGAACATCTCGGATCTCCTTTTTTGCTGACCATGCCCGTGCGGCCGGACCCAATCGACCCGTTTCCTGCGCAAAGGACTCGAAAAAGAACAAAACGTGAATATAATGTGGAATCGCCATGTATGCCGAGCTGTCGATCACGTCGAATTTTACCTTCCTCACCGGGGCGTCGCACCCCGAGGAGTATATGGAGCGTGCCGTCACCCTGGGCCTACCCGCCATTGCGATTGCCGATGACAACTCGGTCGCCGGGATCGTCCGCGCCCACACTCAGGCGCGCGAGATCGCCCGCAAGGTCCGCGAACGGCTGGCGTGGGAGGCGCAGAATACCTCAATCGGTCCACCCTGCCCCGATCATATCCCCAAGCCGCCCTCCTATCCCATCGACGCGGTTCCCCGCCTGATCCCGGCGGCGCGGCTGATCTTCACCGATGCGCCCACTGTCACCGCCTTACCCCTGAACCGACAGGGCTGGGCCAACCTGTGCCGCATCCTGTCCAGGGGTCGCCTGCGCGCCGAGAAAGGTGATTGCATCCTGCACCTGTCTGACCTGCTCGAATTTTCCGATGGCCTCCACCTGCTACTGTGGCCACAGGCGGCGGGCTCTCCAGGCGGCGCGGGCGCGTGGCGGACACAGGCGCAGCAGCTGACGCGCCGCTTTGCCGGGCGGATGCATCTGTTGATGCGCCCTCGGTATGATGGCGCCGATGGTTCGTATTTCTCTTTATTAGAGATTGAGGCAAAACAGCTTGGCATCCTCACGCTCGCCAGCGCAACACCGCTGATGCACCACGGCACCCGCCGCAAACTGGGCGATGTGCTGACCGCCATCCGCCTGCGCCGCAAAGTGGACGCATTGGGCCGGGACGCTTTGGCCAATGGTGAACAGCGCCTGCGCTCCGAGGCCGAGATGCTACGCATCTTCAAGGGTCATGAAGGTGCCGTTGCCCGCGCCCATGTGCTCAGCGAAGAGTTGAAGTTCTCGCTGGGTGAGCTGCGTTATGAATACCCCAGCGAGGGCAGCGAACAGGAAACCCCGACCCAGCGCCTGCACCGTCTGGCGCATGAGGGGCTGAAATGGCGCTATCCCGCCGGGGCGTCCGAAAAGGCGAAAAAAATGCTGGCGCATGAGCTGACGCTGATCGGCAAGCTGAAATACGAACCCTACTTCCTGACCGTCCGCGATATCGTCCATTTCGCCCGTTCGCGCAGCATCCTGTGCCAGGGGCGCGGGTCAGCGGCCAATTCGGTCGTCTGCTTTTGCCTCGGCATCACCGAGGTCAGCCCCGAGATGGGCACCATGGTGTTTGAACGCTTCGTCTCCGAGGCGCGCGATGAACCGCCAGACATAGACGTCGATTTCGAACATGAACGCCGCGAAGAGGTGATCCAGCACATCTATGACCGCTATGGCCGCGAACGCGCAGGCCTTTGCGCCACTGTCGTGCATTATCGCGGCAAACGCGCAATCCGCGAGGTTGGCCGCGCCATGGGCCTGACCGAAGACACGATCTCGGCACTTTCCTCACAGCTTTGGGGGTTTTTCTCGGCCTCGGGGCTTGAGGCACAACGGATGCGCGAAATTGGCCTCGACCCCGAAGATCGGCGCCTGAAACAGACTTTAATGCTGGTTTATGAGATCGACGGCTTTCCTCGTCACCTCTCGCAGCATGTCGGCGGGTTCATCATCACCGAGGGTCGGCTGGATGAGCTTGTCCCCATCGAAAACGCCACGATGGAGGGCCGCACTGTCATCTGCTGGGACAAAGATGACATCGACAGCCTTGGCATCCTTAAGGTCGATGTCCTCAGCCTCGGGATGCTCACCTGCATCCGCAAGGCGTTTGACCTGATCGGCCAGCATCACCAGACCAGCTACACCCTTGCCACCCTGCCGCCCGAGGATCCGGTGGTCTATGACATGCTCTGCAAGGCGGACAGCATCGGCGTGTTTCAGGTGGAATCACGTGCACAGATGAACTTCCTACCGCGAATGCGGCCGCGTAATTTCTATGATCTGGTGATCGAGGTTGCCATCATCCGCCCCGGCCCCATTCAGGGCGACATGGTCCACCCCTATATCCGCCGCCGTAATGGCGAGGAGGAGGTCTGCTTCCCCTCGGACGCGCTGGGCGAGGTATTGGGCAAAACGCTGGGTGTGCCGTTGTTTCAGGAACAGGCGATGCAGATCGCCATTGTCGGCGCGGGCTTCACCCCGGAACAGGCCGATCGGCTGCGGCGGTCGCTGGCAACCTTCAAGAAACATGGCAATGTCAGCGAATTCCGCGCGCTCTTTTTGCGCGGGATGAAACGCAACGGGTATGAACAGGATTTCGCGGAACGTTGCTTTTCCCAGATCGAAGGCTTCGGCTCGTACGGTTTCCCGGAAAGCCACGCGGCCAGTTTTGCGCTGCTGGTCTATGCCTCTGCCTGGATCAAATGCCACCATCCGGGCATCTTCGCCTGCGCCCTGCTGAACTCGCAGCCGATGGGGTTCTACGCGCCGGCCCAGATTGTGCGGGATGCGCGCGAACATGGGGTGCAGGTGCGCCCGGTCTGCATCAATGCCAGCTTTTGGGACAATGTGATGGAGCCTGATGGCCATGGCGGTCTGGCGCTGCGGCTGGGCTTTCGCCAGATCAAGGGCCTGAGCGAGGAAGACGCCAGCTGGCTGACCGCCGCACGCGGCAACGGCTACACCCAGGTCGACGATGTCTGGCGCCGCGCAGGCCTTGGGCCGTCGGTGATCGAACGGCTGGCCGAGGCTGATGCCTTCGCCGCCTGCGACCTGACCCGGCGCGAGGCGCTCTGGCAGGCTAAGGCAATTGCCACCGCCAAACCTCTGCCACTGTTCTCGCAGGACTTGGAGGGCGAGGCGCTGGATGAACCCAAGGCTTACCTGCCACAGATGACGCTGGGCGAGCAGGTGGTCGAAGATTACGTCGCCACCCGCCTCAGCCTGCGGGCGCACCCGGTGGCCCTGCTGCGGCATCTGCTGACGCCGGATGGGCGCGACAAAACCACCTCTGTTCCGTAACGCCGGAACACCCTATCTGCCGAAAACAGAGTCGAAATTCAGGCTGTCATGACCAGACCCATCCTTCCCCCGCGCTTTCCCGCGACGCCCGAGCAGATCAACGCGCAAGTTCGCGCCTTTTATGCCCGTGTCCGGCAAGACGCGGTTCTTGGGCCCGTATTCGCAAACCACGTCACCGACTGGCCCGCGCATGAGGACAAGATCGCCGCCTTCTGGCGCAATGCCATCCTGTATGAGCGCTGTTATGACGGTAATCCGCAACGGGTCCATATCGAACGGCCCGATGTGAAACCGGAATTCTTTGCCCATTGGCTGGATCTGTTCGAAGAGGTCGCCACCCGGACCCTGCCCGCGGAAACGGCCACCCCATGGGTCGCCTTGGCCCGCCGCATCGGTGTCGGTATGAAGGCAGGTGTTCAATCCGCACGACAGCCCAAAGATGCGCCGCCGATCCTGCGATGATCCCAGATCATGGTGGTTTTGACATGTTAGCGGTAAAATAAGGGCTATTCGTGCCCTCAGAATAGGGTTAAGCAGCAATAAAGACAGCCGGGAACCCTGCCTGCGCTGCCACGATGTATCGTCACCACACCAACATAGGCCGAGGCCGGATCGATGAGCGCTCAAAACAACACCCTTCGGGGGCTTGGCTATGCATTTCTGGGATTTGCCGTCTTTGCCAGCCACGATGCGCTGATCAAGGTGCTGGGCGGCACCTATTCAGTGATGCAGATCATCTTTTTTGCCACGCTGTTTTCTTTCGTTCCAATGGCGGTCACGATCCTGACCGACCGAACGACGGGAAACTTTCTGCCGCATCACCCATGGCTGGTATTGCTGCGCTCGGGCCTGATGGTTACGGCTATGTCCTGCGCGTTTTACGCGTTTTCGGTTCTGCCACTGGCCGAGGTCTATTCCCTGCTGTTCTCATTCCCGCTGATCGTCACGGTACTGTCGATCCCGATACTGGGTGAAGTGGTCCGCGTTCAGCGCTGGGCTGCGGTTGGTGTCGGCCTGATCGGCGTCCTGATCGTTCTGCGCCCCGGTGCAACGGATATCACACTGGGCCACATGGCCGCCCTGATGGCCGCCTTCTGCAGCGCCTTTGCCTCGGTCCTGGTGCGCAAGATCGGGAATGAGGAGCGCTCGGCCGTGCTGATCCTCTATCCGATGTTGCTGGCTATCGTTGTGATGAGCCTTGCCCAACCGGCTGTATATCAGCCGCCGTCCCTGCTGCATCTGGCGATGATGGCGCTGGTTGGGGTGTTCTCGGTCATCGCGCAACACCTGATCATTCTGGCCTACCGCGCCGCACCCGCCGGTGTCGTCGCCCCCAGCCAGTACAGCCAGATCATCTGGGCGACGCTGTTTGGCATGATCTTCTTCGACGAGCGCCCTGACATCTGGGTCGCCGTCGGTGCCAGCATCATCATCGCATCCGGTGTCTATGTTGTTTGGCGAGAAAGCCGGGCCAACACCACCTCGGTCAACACCCCGGTTCTGCGGGTTCGTTCACCCCGGGCAGACACAGGGGCAACACGGCCTGGAAAGTAGGTCTAAAAAACGGCGCGCCGATCAGCGCGCCGTGGTTGGAAAACTGTGGATTTTACTCTTAGTAGATAACCACCGAACGGATACTTTCGCCCTTATGCATCAGGTCAAAGCCGTGGTTGATGTCGTCCAGACCCATGGTGTGGGTGATCATCGGGTCGATCTCGATTTTGCCTTCCATGTACCAGTCGACGATCTTGGGCACATCCGTGCGCCCACGTGCGCCGCCGAACGCGGTACCGCGCCATGAACGACCGGTAACCAGCTGGAATGGCCGGGTCGAGATTTCGGCCCCTGCAGGTGCCACGCCGATGATGATGGATTCGCCCCAGCCCTTATGCGCCGATTCAAGTGCTGCGCGCATCACGCCGACATTGCCTGTGGCGTCAAACGTATAATCCGCACCGCCCTTGGTCAGGTTGACGAGATACGGCACCAGATCGCCTTCAACCTCGGACGGGTTCACGAAGTCGGTCATGCCGAACCTGGTGGCCATTTCCACTTTGGAGGGGTTCAGGTCGACGCCGACGATCTGGTCTGCTCCGGCCAGACGCAGACCCTGAATGACGTTCAGGCCGATACCGCCCAGACCAAACACGATTGCGCGGCTGCCGATTTCCACCTTGGCGGTGTTGATGACCGCGCCGATACCGGTCGTGACACCACAGCCGATATAGCAGATCTTGTCGAACGGCGCGTCCTCGCGCACCTTGGCCAGCGCGATTTCAGGCAGAACCGTGTGGTTCGAGAAGGTCGAGCAGCCCATGTAATGCAGGATCGGATCGCCATCCAAGGTCGAGAAACGAGAGGTGCCATCGGGCATCAGACCCTTGCCCTGGGTTTCCCGGATCGCCTGACACAGGTTGGTCTTGGGGTGCAGACAGTATTCACACTCGCGACATTCCGGCGTGTAAAGCGGGATCACATGATCGCCCGGCTTCAGGCTGGTTACGCCCGGACCCACTTCAACCACCACGCCTGCGCCTTCATGGCCCAGAATGGCCGGGAACAAGCCTTCGGGGTCGGCACCCGACAGGGTGAATTCGTCGGTATGACAGATACCGGTGGCCTTGATCTCGACCAGAACCTCACCCGCCTTGGGGCCTTCGAGGTTCACATCCATCACTTCCAAAGGTTTGCCTGCCTGAATGGCGACGGCGGCACGGGTACGCATGCTACTTATCTCCCTGTCACTTTTGCCCCGACCCTGCGTCAATTACAGGGTGTTTTCAACCGTGCTTTCATGGCAGGTTGGCTAATTAATTGATATTGCAGAAACGACATTGCCAGAATGAGGAACGCCAATGCACCGATTTTTCCCGATCCTGTTCTTTCTGGCGGCCTGCGCTGAGACCCCGCCCGCGCCCGAAGACGCTTTGCTGCCGCCGGAACCTGCCCCGGTCGATCTGGCCTTTTGTCAGGGAGAAGATTTTTCCGATACCGTTGGCCAGCCGGTTTCGAACATTCAGGCAAACCTGCCTGCGCGGTCGCGCGTGCTGGGCCCGGATGGCATCGCCACACAGGATTACCGCATCGACCGGCTGAACGTGTACGTGAATGGCGACGGGATCATCCTGCGGCTGACCTGCGGATAAGGGCGGACTCGACTCAGGCATCGATTCTCACTTAAGAACAAAGAAAGAACATTGTGATGCCTGCAAATGCCCAAACGCCGAATACTTTCGCTATGGTTCCCCCGTCTGGGGGCTGAACGGCTGATCCGCGCTGCGCGGGGGCTGCATACCGGGCCTTTGGCCATCGTGGCCGAGCAGTCGAACATGCAGGTTATTACCTCGGTGAATGCCGATGCGCAGGCTGTCGGGCTACGTGTAGGCCAGCCGGTGCGGGATGCTCATGCCATGTGTGCCAACCTGATCACGCGCCACCGTAACGCCCCGGCCGAAGCCGCGTTCCTGGCCGCGTTGCGTCGCTGGGCGGGAAAGTTCAGCCCATGGGTGGCCGAAGAGGCCCCGGACGGGCTGATCGTCGATCTGTCAGGTTGCGCCCATCTGTTTGGCGGAGAGGAGGCGTTGCTGAACGTTCTTGAAACCGATTGCGCGGATATGGGCCTCAGCGTACAGATTGGCATCGCCGACACGCTGGGCGCAGCCTGGGCTTTGGCGCGCTATGCGGGGCAGGCGGCCACATCCGACCGCAATGGCGACGCCATCAGTCAGGAGGCCCGCGCCACCCGCGCCCGGGCGGGCAAACGGCGGCACTGGACCAAAGGCGGCACCGCGCCGCAAGTGAGGGCCCTGGGTGGAGGCGCGCGGATCGCACCGCCGGGGCAATCTTATGGCGCACTCAGCCCCCTGCCTATCGCCGCGCTGCGGTTGGAAGATCAGGTTGTCGTGCAGCTGAACCGTCTGGGCCTGCGCCGCATCGGCGATCTGCTGGGTCAACCCCGCGCCAGCCTAGCGCGGAGGTTTGGACGCGGGCTGGTTCTGCGGTTGGATCAGGCCATGGGCAGCGCGCCCGAGCCTGTCTCGCCCGCCCGCCCGCCGCACCATTTCGCGGTGCGGATGACCCTGCCCAACCCGATTGGTCTGGTTGAGGATGTCATGGCTGCGGTTGATCGGGTTCTGCCAACGCTTTGCACCAAGCTGGAAGAAAAGGGGCGCGGTGCCCGCACCCTGCGGCTGGAGGCGCACCGCGCCGATCAGGCAGCTGAGGTTATCGAGGTTGGCCTGGCCCGCCCAACTTACGATAAATACCGAATTCGCCCTTTGTTAGAGATGAAAGTTGACAAGATCGACGCAGGCTACGGCATCGACATGCTGCGGCTTGAGGCGGTTCAGACAGAACCCATCCACGCCCGTACCGTGGCCGGCCATGCCGAAGCCTGCCGTGTGGCCCGCAACCGGCTGGCGGGCAACACCGCCGTGGATGATCTGATCGGCAAGCTGGGCGCGCGGGTGGGGCTTGAGGCGATCACCCGGCGCCATCCCGCGGCCTCGCACATCCCTGAGAAAACGGCGCAAACGCTGGCGGCGGCATGGTCGGAACCTGCCCGCGACTGGCCTGCGCCGCCACGCCCCCGCCCCCTGCTGATGTGGCAGCCTGAGCCGGTGATGGCACCGGAAACCCCTGACGTGCCCAGCGCCTTTCGCTGGCGCGGGCGTAACTGGCAGCTGGCGCAGGCCACCGGCCCGGAACGGATCGCACCGGAATGGTGGCTGGATGACCCGAACTGGCGCAGCGGCGTGCGGGACTACTGGGTTGTGGTGACACAGCAGGGTGAGCGGTTGTGGCTGTTTTACGGCCATGGCGGAACCATGTCTGCAGGCTGGTTCTGTCACGGGCAGTTTGGTTAGGGTCTATTTCCCTCGGTACACCAACAGATCCGGCGAGCGGCATTGCCGTTTGTAAACAGCCAATCCCGTCCAGACCTTGCCATCAGAAGAAAATGAACTCGTCCACCGGTATCTGCACCAACCTTCTCGTTGCGCCTGCCATGTTAACACTTGAACCGTCCGGCGTTGCAGTGTCCTGACGGCCTCCGTCTTCAATTTTCAAACGGGCGCGCTCAATCTCGCCCCACAAGAAAAAAAGACCGTCCCGTTTGCCTACAAGACCGGCAGGTATCGTGGTCCGCAAAACACGAGTTTTTGCCTGTGACATCTGCTCTCTTACTGCCTCCGGTGTTTTCCACCTTTTACAGAAAATCTACCGGTTATTTCGGGAAAAGCCAATTTTTTATGGGCGGAACCCAATTTTCAACCCTCCGTTGACAGGCGTGTTCGCAGCTCTCGCTGAAGAGCGTTGTCTTGACTGAGAATTTGCAGATACCGCCGATTGCCGCTCCTTCGGTTGACGGCGGGTTTCCCCGCCTTGTCGACAGTGGTCCCTGCTTTGATAACCTCTAGGCTATGGAAAGCTCCGGATCATGCAGCCGACTGCTCTGACACGATCTCTCCGAACCGCGTAAAAAACTTTGCCGACAACTTCTTGGCGGTTCCCGCAATCAACCGACTGCCGAGCTGAGCAATCTTGCCACCAACATCAACCTTCGCCTTGTATTTCAGCACGGTTTCGTCCCCTTCTTCGGTCAACGATACGTCTGCGCCGCCCTTGGCAAATCCAGCCGCCCCGCCCTTGCCTTCACCCATCAAGGAAAACCCATTTGGTGCATTGGCCGTGTCCAATGTGACCTCACCTGCAAAGCGCGCTTTGACCGGGCCTATTTTCAGAACAACTTTCGCCTCAAGCTCGGTTGGTGATTTCTGCGTCAGTTCCTCACATCCCGGGATGCATTCCATCAATATGTCGGGATCGTTAAGCGCGCGGTAAACGACGTCCCGTGGCGCTGCGATACGGATTTCATCAGTCAGTTCCATTCAGGTCTTTCCTTTGTTCAACAACATCTTCGGAATACGCACGTTGCAACCTTGGCTATCCTTTGTTCCAGCCACGCAGGCCACATGCGGTAAAGGCGTTCAAGCAAGCTTTTCATCATGCGACACCTTTGCTGCCTTTTCACCGTTCCGCCACATCACGATCTCGGCCAAAATCGACAGGGCGATCTCATGCGGGTCTATGGCATATATGTCCAAGCCCGCCGGAGATTTCAGGCGCGCAACCTTCAAAGGGTCCAATCCCTGGGCGATAAGCTTTGCAGTCAGGGCAGCTGCCTTGCGGCGACTGGCCACCATCGACACGCGTGCCGCGTCGGTTTCCAATGCCGCCTTCAAAGCGGACGCATCGCTGCGCCCCTGCGCAGCCACCACGACATAGTCCCGCGGCTCCACGCCCAACACATCGACCTGTTCCAAGGCGAACCGCACATGGTTTCCAGCAATATCAAGCCCATCCTCGACAACCGTACGAAACCCCGCCAAAGATCCATGCGCCGCCAGAGCTTTGGCAATCAACCCCTCGCCGAAAATCACCAGCCGGGGCGCGTGTTGATAGGGCTCGACCAATAGATCAACGGTACCGCCGGACGGGCACCCACTTTTGAATGTTTGTACACCATCGGGATCCGTCATGTTCACCACCTTTTCCGAAGGTTTGACACGGATTATCTGCGGCATTCCGGACGCCCAAGCCTGTTGCGCCGCTGCCCGGACCGCGCGTTGCACACAAGCCCCACCAAGATGACCCAGAATTTCACCCGCCTGGGTAACCGCCGCCTTCCCCCCAGCTTTGGCCGAGGTCGCATCCGCCGTGCGCAAAACCGTCGCCACACAAAAGGCCTCTCCGGTTCCGCGCAGCTGATCGATGGTGTCAAAAATGTCGAAATTCGCCAAGGTCAGACTCCTTTCACAGCTTTTGGAACTGCAGCTCAAGCGCCGCCAATGCATCCAGCGTATTGGCCGGTAAATGCGCATCCAGATAGGGTTCAGCCGCCTGCATCGCTGCCGCAATTGGTTGATAGTCCTTCCAGCCCTTCAAGGGGTTCAGCCAGACGATACGGCTTGCCTTGCGCCTGATACGCGCAAGCATATCCCCCAGAGCCTGCGGATCAGAACTGCAATATCCGTCCGACAGGATCAGAACGACAGTACGCCCGTTCAGTGCCCGCGCGCCGTATCCCGACAGAAATCGCTCAAGACTGCCGGAAATATCGGTGCCGCCGCCGAAGCCTTCGGCCATCAGCGACAACCGACCCGCGGCCCGGAGAGTATCATGGTCGCGTAACGCATCTGTAACCCGCATCAATCGCGTGTGAAACAAATACGCATCTGCTTTGATCCCGCTGCCGATCAACCCTTTCAGGAAAGCCAGAAACACACGTGAGTACACGGTCATCGAGCCGCTCACGTCGCACAATGCCACAATCTGCATCGGGCGCGGCGGCCGCGCTCGGCGATACAGGTCCAGCGGCTCACCGCCACGCGCCAGACTGGCGCGCTGTATTCGGCGCATATCCAGAACAGCCCCGCGCAACGCCCGTTTCCGGCGGCGCGATCGCCTGTCCCGAAATGCCCGCGCCAAGGTCAGCGCGGCTGTTTCAGCCTGTTTTAGGGCCTCTTCATCCATCAACTCTCGCAAGTCCCGGCGTGACAGGTTGGCCGTTCGCGTGGCGATCAACTTGCCGTCCACCCCTTCGGCTTCCCCTTCACCGCAGTCAGGCAGAGTGGCTTCTTGCTCCGACCCGGATCGTGGTTCGTCCTCACCCTGAGTTCTGGTCTGCCAGATCATTGGCTTGGCGGACTGCACCCGCACATGCTTGTTTTTCGCTTTTCCCGAACGCTGTGCGCCAGCGTTGAACCAATAGGCGTCAAACAGTTCATCAAACCGGCGCCAATCTTCCGCATCTCCGGTCAATACCGCGCACATGGCTTGCCGGGCCTGTTTGGCATCCGTTGCATCCACTTCGGACAAGGCGGCAAGCACGTCCCCCGCATCCGACGCGCCCAATTGCATACCGTTCATTCGCAAATGCGCTATGAAACCCGACATACGGTCGGCAAGACCCGAGGCCCGAGAGGGAAAGCGCGTAACCTGCATCACGCGACCTTTCCAATCAGGCGATCCATCACCTCGGGCGGTGCCGCATTGTAATCTGCGGCAGTTTTCAGCAAACACACCAGCGTCGCCTGGACGTCTTCGCGGGATTTGGCCAGATCATTGACACCCAACCCGGACAGGGCTGCTGCCCAATCCAGCATTTCGGCGATGCCCGGTTTCTTCTCAAGGTCTTCCTGACGCAGCGCCTGTACAACACCGATGATCTGACGCGCCAGAATCCCCTCGATTTCAGGCAGTCGCGCCCGCAGGATTGCCAGTTCGGTCTCCCTCGAAGGATAGTCAAGAAAGCTGTACAAACACCTTCTGCGCAGCGCATCCGACAAATCCCGCGTCCCGTTGGCCGTCAGAATGACAACAGGCCGCACATGTGCCTGCACCGTTCCCAACTCGGGTATGGTGATCTGAAAGTCTGACAGGATTTCCAGAAGATAGGCTTCGAACTCCTCATCCGCCCGATCAATCTCATCAATCAACAGAACCGGAGGTTTCGTTTCCGAGATAGCCTCTAACAAAGGCCTTTTCAACAAATATTCATCCGAAAACAGCTGCGCCTCCGCGACGCCGCCTTGCGCTTCGCTCGCCCGGATCGCCAATAGCTGTCGCTGATAGTTCCATTCATAGATGGCATGACTGGCATCCAGACCTTCGTAGCATTGCAGACGTATCAATCGCGTATCGCGCCAGGCTGCCACCGCTTTCGCAACTTCGGTTTTCCCCACACCCGCCGGCCCCTCCAGCAACAAAGGGCGCCCAAGTTTCCGCGCCAGATGCAGCGCCATGACCAACCGATCATCGGCAACATAGCCCTGCGCGGCCAACCCGTTCTGCACGTCGTTCAAGGTCAAAACCAGGATCCTATCTTCATCTGGCCCCAAATATCCCGGGGGAGGTTCGGAGGGAGCTGAGCCCCCTCCGTCCAGTCGGACCGGCAACAGCCGGTCCGATCCCATTCACCCATGCATCCCCAGACCATTGGCAATCTTCCAAATCCGCCAGTGGTCGTGCGGCATATGGCTCTGCACCAGTCCAAAGGGTCGGAACGCGTCATGCACTGCGTTAGAGAAAGCGGGCACACCGCCGACATTTGGGCTTTCCCCCACACCCTTTGCGCCAATCGGATGGTGCGGGGACGGGGTCACCGTATGGTCGGTGGTATAGTTCGGCGTCTCCCACGCGGTCGGCAGGAAGAAATCCATCAGCGTACCGGTCTTCACATTGCCCATATCATCATAGGCAATCTCCTGACCCATCGCGATGGCCAACGCCTCGGTCACACCCCCATGGACCTGCCCCTCGATGATCATCGGGTTGATCCGAGTGCCACAGTCATCCAGCGCATAGAACTGCCGGACTTCCCATTCACCAGTATCCACGTCAATCTCCATGACACAGATATAGGCTCCGAACGGATAAGTCATATTGGGCGGGTCATAGTAACTGACGGCCTCCAGACCCGGCTCCAGCCCAGGAATGGCCTGATTATAGGCGGCGAATGCGATTTCCTTCATGGTCTTGAACCGCTCAGGCGCGCCTTTGACAGCAAAGCGATCCACGTCCCATTCGACGTCATTGTCGTGCACCTCCAGCAGATAGGCCGCGATCATCTGGGCTTTTGCCCGAATTTTGCGGGCCGCCATCGCCGTGGCCGCGCCAGCCACCGGAGTGGACCGGGATCCATAGGTCCCAAGCCCGTAGGGCGCGGTATCCGTGTCACCCTCTTCCAGCGTGATGTCATCGGCGGGCAGGCCGATTTCACTGGCGATGATCTGGGCAAAGGTTGTGGCGTGGCCCTGCCCTTGACTGATCGTCCCCAGCCGCGCAATCGCTGATCCGGTCGGATGAATGCGAATCTCGCAGCTGTCGAACATCCCCAGCCCGAGGATATCGCAGTTCTTCACCGGTCCGGCTCCGACGATTTCCGTGAAATGCGTCAGGCCGATGCCCAGCAGCTTGCGCGTTTTTCCTTCCTTGAAATCCGCGATCCGCTGCGCCTGTTCCGCCCGCAGACCCTCATAGTTCACAGCCTTCAGCGCTTTGTCCCAGGCGGTGTGATAATCGCCCGAGTCATATTCCCAGCCCAGCGCGGATTGATAGGGAAACTGATCTGCCGTGATGAAGTTGATCCGGCGCAACTCGGCCGCGTCCATGTTCAGCTTGATGGCCAGAACCTCGATCATGCGTTCGATGAAATAGGCAGCTTCGGTTACGCGGAAAGAACAGCGATAGGCCACACCGCCCGGCGCTTTGTTGGTATAGACACCATCCACCGCCAGATAGGCAGTCGGGATGTCATAAGACCCGGTGCAGATATTCATGAACCCAGCAGGGAATTTGGTCGGGTCGGCACACGCGTCGAAACCGCCGTGATCTGCCGTGGTATGACACCACAATCCAGTGATCTTTCCATCCTTGGTGGCGGCAATCTTCCCCTGCATCCAGTAGTCACGGGCAAAGGCAGTGGACATCAGGTTTTCCATCCGGTCCTCGACCCATTTCACCGGTTTGCCGGTAACGATCGAGGCCACCACCGAGCACACATAGCCTGCGTAGGCCCCCACCTTGTTGCCAAACCCACCACCGATATCGGGGCTGATCACGCGGATATTATGCTCGGCCAACCCCGAAATCAGCGACACAACCGTGCGGATCGCGTGCGGAGCCTGGAACGTTCCGTAGAGCGTCAGCTTGCCGGTCACCTTGTCCATCGACGCCACGCAACCGCAGGTCTCAAGCGGGCACGGGTGGGTGCGGTGGTAATAGATCATCTCTTCGGCGACCACGTCAGCCTCGGCCAGCACAGCTTCGGTCGCGTCCTTGTCGCCCTGTTCCCATGTAAAGATGTGGTTGTGATGCTTACGCGGCCCATGTGCGCCTTCGGTCTGACCTTCCAGATCTTCGCGGAGCACCACGTCCGACTTCAACGATTCGAACGGGTCCGTGATAACTGGAAGCTCTTCGTATTCGACCTCGACCAGTTCAACGGCATCCGCCGCGACATAGCGGTCTTCGGCCACGACATAAGCAACTTCCTGACCCTGAAACAGCACCTTGCCATCGGCCAGCACCATCTGCTTGTCACCGGCCAAAGTCGGCATCCAGTGCAAACCCAAAGGCGACAGGTCTTCGGCGGTCAAAACGGCGATCACGCCGGGCAGTGCCAAGGCCGCCTCTTTGTTCACGCTGACGACGCGGGCATGGGCATAGGGGGATCGCACAAAATCACCAAATAGCATCCCGTCCAGCTTGATGTCATCGACGTAATTACCCTTGCCCTGGGTGAAACGCACGTCCTCGACGCGCTTTCGGGCGCAACCCATACCTTTGAGGTTGGCAGCGCGTTCTTCGGGGGTCAGAGTCTGGTCGTTCATTCCGCGGCCTCCTTCTGTGCATTGAGCAAGTCAGCCGAAGCCGAGATCGCCTTGACGATATTCTGGTATCCTGTGCAGCGGCACAGGTTTCCGGCCATACCGAAACGGATTTCCTCCTCGGTCGGGTTCGGATTCTCCTGCAACAGACGATGCGCCCGGGTGATCATGCCCGGCGTGCAGAACCCACATTGCAGCCCGTGATGTTCGCGAAACATTTCCTGCAACACTCCAAGGCTGCCATCATCATTGGTCAGGCCTTCAACGGTTGTGATCTCAGCACCGTTTACCTGCGCTACAAAGGCGGTGCAGGATTTGACCGACTTGCCGTCGATATCCACGGTGCAGGCACCGCAATGGCTGGTTTCACAACCGATATGTGGACCGGTGATTTTCAGGTCTTCCCGCAGGAAGTGGATCAGCAGCGTACGTGGCTCGGCCAGACCTTCTACCTGCTTGCCGTTTACGGTCAGTTTGACATGCATTTTAGACATTGGTTCCCTCCCCCTCAGCCTGCGCGGCTTTGCGCACGGTCGATGGCGCGGCGCAGCACCACGGCGGCCACGTGTTTCTTGAATTCGACGGGGCCGCGGTTGTCAGCGACCGGATCGATCGCCTCTAGCATTGCGACAACGCACCCTTCGACATCGCCCGCAGCCAGCGCGGTGCTGGCCTCATCCGACCAGATGGGCGTGTCGGCCAGATTGGTCATCGCAACTGAGGCATGACCGTTGCCAACCATCACAGCCGCGGCGGCGGTCGCATAATCCCCTATCTTGCGCTTTTGCTTTTGATAGGCCTGCCCCACGCCCGTACCCGGTACAGGGATCGAAATCCGGGTCAGGATTTCTTCATCTTCGCGGGCGGTAAAATACGCGGCCTCATAAAAATCACGCGCGGCAACTGTCCGCTTCCCGTCCGGGCCGGACAACTCGAACGCGGCGTTCAAGCACTGCATCAGCCCCGGCATGTCATTGCCCGGGTCACCATTGGCCACATTGCCACCGACAGTACCCATGTACCGCACTTGCGGATCCGCAATCTGAAGAGCCGCCTCGCGGATCAGCGGAATGGCATCGGCCAGATCCCCATGGGTGATCAGCTCGTGCTGCGTGACCATCGCACCCAAAGTAACGGTGTCAGGCCCGACCTCAATCCCCTTAAGCTCTTCGATGGCCTGAAGATCGACCAGATGACCCATCTCGGCCATGCGAAGCTTCATCATCGGGATCAGGCTATGCCCGCCCGCGATCACGCGCGCCTCGTCCCCGTATTCCTGTAGAATGCCGATGGCCGAGGCAATGTCGCCTGGCCGGTGATACTCAAAGCCGGCTGGTATCATGTTTTTCCTCCCTGGGTCCGGGCGATATGCCTTGGGGGACCTGAGGTAAGGAAAGAACGGCGGATTTAACTGATCCAGTTAAGGAAAACGGAGCGCGCGGCTTGTTTCACGAAATGCGAAAGAACTGCACGAGTTGCGCCTACAATCCCAGTGCTTCGCGAATATCCGTCAGGCGGGACCGGCTGACCGGCACCTTGCTCAGCGCGTCAACGCCATCGAAATAGCAGGTGCCATTGTCCTTGTGACGTTCAAAGCGCGAGACGTGTTTCGGGTTCACCAGATAGCTACGATGCGCCCGCAGGAAGCCTTCGGGCAAAAGTCGCGTTTCCGCATCCGTGATCGACCAGGGGCAGAACAGTTTCTCTGCATCCATATAGAGAACCGTGTAATGCCCCTCGGCCCGAATGGCGGCGATCCGCGCGGGATGCGCAAAAAAGGTCTGGCCTTCGCGCTCATACGGAACACCAGCGCGCATTGGGGCGGGTTCCGACACAGGTCCCGAGGCAGGTGCAGCAGGTGCAGCCACGGGCTTTGGTTCTATGAACGTGATACCGGTCAATAGGAAAGCGCCACAGATCAGGAATACGGATACCGTCACCCCCATTGCCAAAACCTGATTATCCAGCGCTGGACCCGCCCCGCCGAGGCTGTCGCTCGCGACGAAATCAGTCAGGCCCGTGGCAACAAAGTGCATTGTGAACACCGCCAGTCCGAAACAAACCGTGCCAAGCAGGATGTTCCGTTGTGTCCGGTTGCCATAAGCCACCCAAATTGCAGCCACCGACAAGATTACTGATGCCAGTGCTGACAGAGCAACATCGAAAATGTCATAGACAGGGCGGCAAAGCTGCATACCAGCCATCCCGACAAAGTGCATCGCGACGATGCCCAGCCCGACAATCACACCAGATCCGATCATCGTCTGAACCGAGCGAGGCCGGAAATGCAGCAGCAGCAACGCCAGCCCGACCATCAGGATCGCGACCAGTGCCGACATCAGAGTGATCAGGGCATCATAGTAAAACAGAATTGGCAGTTGCAGCCCCAGCATCGCCACGAAATGCATCGACCAGATGCCGCCGCCCAGAATGACAGCGGCCAATGCCACCACGAACTTGCGTCGCTGGCTATCCAGCCTGGACGCGCCATGCGTCAGGTACAGACCCGTGAACCCGGCCATGAGCGCCACGGCAAGCGAAGCCACCACCAACCAAGTGTTGTGAGAGTAGTCCAGCATTTGGATTTGAACGCCCTCCCCGACGCGAGGATGACGTTAGCAAACCGAATTGATTGCGACAATTCACAGTTAGCAACAGCAGGGCTCAGACCTGTTTCTGAGCCTCTGCATCGTCCGCGACCTCTACGGCATCCACTGTGACTTCAACCACATCGTCGTCTTCCGCAGGCTCGACTGTTTCGGGTTCTTCAGTCTGGTTTTCAAGTGCACCGACGATCAGGGGCAACATGTGAACCCCAGTTGCTGTTGAAATCTCGGGTGTCTGTGGCGTCTGCCAGCTGAGCGTATCGAAGCTGTGGCAGTTCTGACAGACAGGTCCCCATTCGGGTTGAATGTCATGACAGTTGTCGCACACCCATTGCGGGCCGCGCGGCGCGTTCAGTGCCTTGGCAAGCCAACCTTGGACAACAGCGTCCGTGGCACCCTCGCCGCGCTCAACGGCAGCCATCAATGTATAGGCGCGCGCATCACCCCGTTTTTCGACAACATCACCCAAGGCACGGCGGGCTTCGGGAAAGTCTTCGGCCACAATGTTCAGCTCGGCCAGGATCAAACGGGTTTCCATGTTTTCAGGATGAATGCGGGTCAGTGCCGTGAAACGCCTGACCCTTTGTTCCGGGGTTTCATCCGGCTCGATCTCGGCAAAGGCATGGGCCAGATCCGGATGCGGACGAACCTCCCACGCTTTTTTCAAGATCTTGGTCGCTGCCCGGGACTTCCCCTTGGCGATATACGCGCGGGCCGCCATTGCGGCGGCAGGCACCAGATCGGGCGACAGGCGATTGGCTTCGATCGCGCGCTCCTGTTGCTCGACAGTTGCGCCTTCATCCAGGATTCCTTTGGCTTCGGACAGCGCCAGAACCGCATCGCGGCGTTTGAATACGTCGCGCGGCAGATACCCTGCTTTCAACTTGGACGTCAGCGTCGACCGGGCACCGGCCCAATCCTGCGCCTTGGTCTGCAAATTAAGCAGAACATCCTGTGTTTCTTCGTGGCGCGGTTTGATGGCCAGTGCCTTTTCGGCCAGCTTGCGGGCGGTTTCATCATCCCCTTCGGCCAGCTTCTGTTTCATGATACCGCGTACCCCGACAAACCGGGTCGCACTGTTTGTCACCAGTTTCTTGTAGGTGTCCGAAGCTTTCTTGGTGTCACCCGTCATCTCGGCAGCTTGGGCCACTAGAAGATCCGTCAGTTCCGGCTTGTTCAACAGCTTTTCGGCCTTACTGGCCTTGGTCATGGCTATGCGCCCTTCGCCCGAGGCCAACGCCATCAACCCATCGGCCAGCGCCTGATAGCCGCGCTGTTCCCGACTGCGATCGAAATACCGCGACAAGGCGGTTTCGTCGCCGTTAAGGAATTTGAGTGTCGCAACCAACAGGCTGAGCAGTTTGAAGAACAGCCAGACCGCAAGCACCAGAACACCCAATGCAATCACCGACTGAAGCGGCCCAAGGGTGAATTCCGTGCCCGCGACGGTGATCTGCACCCCACCGCTGGTTTGCATCAGGAAGTGACCGCCCAGCGCCAGCAGGCCGATAATCGCAACAAAAACGAGGATCTTAAACAATGACCACAGCATGGCAGGTCCTTCAGTTCGAGTTCAGGCTGGAAGCCAGCGTATTCACGGAGTCAACGGCGGCGGCTCGTGTCCCGGCCGCCTGCTCCCAATCGGCCATCGCAGCCTGCGCCACTTCGGGAAGTGATTTCAGTTCATTCAAAGCTTTGGTCAGGTCGCCATCTGCCAGCGCAGCCTGCGCGCGCGACAGAACAGCGTCTGGACCATCACCTTCCTGAGGCGTGACGGAACGGGCGCCCGTTTGACGTTGCAGGAAGGCGACCAAACCCGTTCCTTTGTCAGCCTCGCGCGCCTCGGCCAATGCATTTCGCGCAGCAGGCTCGAACGACGCCCGAAGCGCGGTCAGAGTTGCCACGCCTTTTTCCGACGGGCCGGACAGGGCGTCCGGCACATTCACGCCGCCTGCCTTCAATTCAGCAACCAATTCCGAAAAAGGCTGGCCGGTGTCCAGCTGCCCACGCAGACGCGCCAGAATGGCAGCATTCGTTGCGGCTTGTGCTTCTGCCGAGGCTTTCGCTTCAAGAGCCTGAGCGTCCGAAACCATTTTTTCGACTTCAGCCCGTTGAGCGGCCAGCGAGTCCTGAAGTTTCTTCAGTTCCGCCTCAAACGCGGCGGTTGCCTCGGGTGAAGCCGTGGAGGCAATCGGGGCTTTTTCCAGCGCGGCGATCCGGTCCGTCAATGGCGCGACCTCACCGGACAGCGCATCAACCGAGGATTTTACCGTGCTCAGGTCGCCTTCAACCGGTGTCAGCTTGTCCGACAATGCTTTGATCTGATCTGCCAGTCCAGACACATCAGGGCCGTTTGCAAGCGCCTGTGACAGCTTGGCGATCTGGTCCGATTGTTCTGTCAGCTTTGCTTCCAGCGCCGCCAGCGCCCCCGAGTTGTCCGGGCCGGTTGGCAACAGCCCTCCATTGCCCAGCGCGAAACCTGCAACGGCAGCCAGCGCCCCACCCAACAGGGCCGGAACGAAACCGCCGCGTTTTTCGACTACGCGTTCGACGGTCTTTTCATCGACCGGGGCTTCGGCTTCGGCTTCGGCTTCGGCTTCGGCTTCGGCTTCGGCTTCGGCTTCGGCTTCGGCTTCGGCTTCGGCTTCGGCTTCGGCTTCGGACAGGTCTTCTTCTACGGGTTCAGCCGGGTCAACAGGCGTATCTTCCTGCCGCAGATCAGTTTCAACTGCATCATCCGCTACGAGGGGTTCCACCGGCTTTTGATCGGATTTCTTCTTACCAGCCACCGCAATATTCCCCTTATCGAATCCAAATTCAGATGAATAACAGCCCAGGTTAAGTTAATCGGGGACCTCGCCACCCTCAACCCGCAACACATGTTTCACAAGCTTTTTAACAGCTTTACGCATTTTCTTGGGTGTCGGATGTTTTGCGATCTTCAGGTGCTCATAGCCCAAGGAATAAAGGGGATCAGCCGTAGCCTGGCTGATCGCAACCAGCCAAAGGGGGGCTGATCCGGCCCAGATATCGGCAAAATGTCGCGCCGTACGCGGCGAGAAAAGCGGAGCAATAATAGGCAGATCTCCTCTGGCGGCCTCGGTTGCCTCGGGTGTTAGCGGCAACAATCGCTGCTGATAGACCGGCTGTTCCCGAACGGTCAGACCAGATTCGGTCAGGCTGCCAGCGACATTGCCCCGTGTATGCTCACCCCGCAGGTGCAAAAGGGGGCTTTTGGGCCGATGCTTGAGCAGATGCCCGACCAATTCTTCTGCCGTGGTTCCAACCATCTTGGCCTGCCACCCATACCCTTTCGCGGTACCGGTTGTTGCGGGTCCCACGCAATAGGCCGGCAGAGTGCGATCAACACCTTTCGAGACCGCCGCATTCACCGCATTGGCCGATGTAAAGATCAACCCCTTTACACCTTTGGTATCCACCGCAACTGGCAGAGGCCGGATTTCCATGATCGGCGAATAGAGGACCTGAACCCGGGATCTGACGCCGGTTGGCAGCTGCTCGACAAACCTTTCCGAGGCGGAGCGAGGGCGGGTCATCAACAAAAACAACGTTTGGCGCCTTGACCCTTCAGGATTGTTTGCATCCGCGCAGGGTGATACCCCGCCGTATATACATGATGCAACGGATCAGGGTGATGGTGCAAACACTTACCGTATTGGGTTTGGAAAGCAGCTGTGACGACACAGCCGCAGCCGTCGTGCGCCAGACCAAAGGTGCCAAAGCCGAAATCCTGTCTTCTGTGGTACACGGTCAAACCGATCTGCACAGCGCCTTTGGCGGTGTCGTGCCCGAGATTGCGGCCCGTGCGCATGCCGAAAAGCTGGATGTCTGCGTTGTGCAGGCGCTGGACGCCGCCGGTCTGTCGCTGCGCGACATGGACGCTATTGCCGTCACCGCCGGGCCCGGTCTGATCGGAGGGGTCATGTCCGGTGTCATGTGCGCCAAAGGGCTGAGCGCCGCCACGGGCCTGCCGCTGATTGGCGTCAATCATCTTGCCGGTCACGCCCTGACACCCCGCCTGACGGACGGCATCGCCTTCCCTTACCTCACGCTTCTGGTGTCGGGTGGCCATTGCCAATACCTGATCGCCCATAGCCCCGAGCAGTTTACCCGCCTGGGCGGTACAATCGACGACGCACCTGGGGAAGCCTTTGACAAGACCGCTCGCCTGCTGGGCCTGCCGCAACCCGGCGGCCCGTCTGTCGAGGCTGAGGCCCGTGATGGCAATCCCCAGCGGTTCCGTTTTCCCAGGCCACTGCTGGACCGGCCCGGCTGTGACTTGTCTTTTTCGGGCCTTAAGACGGCACTTATGCGGATGCGCGACCAATTCGTGGCCGACAAGGGTGGGCTGACCCGTCAGGACCGAGCTGATCTGTGCGCAGGATTCCAGCAGGCCATAGTGGAAACATTGGTCGAGAAAACCCGCCGCGCGCTTGATCTGTATCTTGATCACAACCCTGCTGATCCCGTTGTCGCGGTTGCAGGTGGGGTGGCTGCCAACTCGGCCATTCGGGCAGCGTTAGAGTCTGTTTGCGCGCAGCAAAGTGCCCGGTTTACGGCACCTCCGCTGGCTTTGTGCACAGACAATGCCGCGATGATTGCCTATGCGGGCCTTGAACGCTTTCGCACCGGCGCGCGCGACGGTCTGGACCTGACTGCCCGCCCCCGCTGGCCGCTCGATCAACGCAGCCCGGCAATGCTGGGCAGCGGTAAGAAAGGGGCCAAGGCATGAACGTATCTGTCCTGGGATCCGGCGCGTTTGGTACCGCTTTGGCAATCTCGCTATCAGGCAACGGGCCAGTAACGCTGTGGTCCAGAAACGCCGATCAGGCGCGGCAGATGCATGAGACGCGCGAAAACTCCACCAGGCTGCCTGGTGTTTCCTTACGCACGAACATCGCCGTAACCGCAAATATCGCTGAGGCGTCGAAGGCTGACATTCTGCTTTTGGCCGTTCCTATGCAGCAATTGCGCAGCGCCTTGCAAGATCGCGCCCCGGTGCTGCACGGCAAGACACTGGTCGCTTGCTGTAAGGGGATAGAGTTGGATTCTGGCCTCGGGCCCGTTGCGGTCATCAGGGATGTTGTCCCCGACGCCCCGATCGCTTTGCTGACAGGGCCCAGCTTTGCTGATGACATAGCGCGCGGTTTGCCCACTGCGTTAACGCTGGCTTGCGGTGATACGAATCTTGGCAAAGCATTGCAGATCAAACTGGCCACTGCGAACCTGCGTCTCTATCGGACCACTGACACCATAGGTGCTGAACTTGGCGGGGCGCTGAAGAACATCATGGCCATCGGTTGCGGCGCAGCAATCGGCGCGGGGCTGGGGGACAGCGCCCGAGCCGCGTTGATGACTCGCGGTTTTGCGGAAATGCAGCGCTTTGCCGCCCTGCGGGGCGCGCGTCCTGACACCCTGATGGGCTTGTCCGGGCTTGGAGATCTGGTGTTGACCTGTTCCTCAGAGCTGTCCCGAAACTACCGTTTTGGTCTTAGTTTGGGCCTGAACCAACCATTTGACCAACATACTACTGTCGAAGGCGTCGCCACCGCGCGCGCCATGTCAGAGATTGCCGTCAAGGAAGGGCTGGACATGCCCATCAGTACAACGGTGGCGGATCTGAGCCATGGTGCCTACAGTGTGACCGAGGCCATCCAAAACCTGCTCAATCGCCCACTCAAGGAGGAATAACATGCTGATCGCACTCATCGCCCGTGACAAAGCCGGGGCACTGCAAACCCGGTTGGACAATCGCGCGGCCCATCTGGCCTATATCGAAGAAACGGGTGTTGTATCGCAGGCAGGGCCGCTGCTGGATGGCGACGCCATGATCGGTTCGCTGGTTGTGCTCGACGTCGAAGATCTGGCTGCTGCGCAAAACTGGGCAGATAATGACCCCTATGCGAAGGCTGGATTGTTCCAGTCGGTTGAACTGATTCCCTGGAAAAAGGTGATCGGCTGATGGCATATTGGCTTTTCAAGTCCGAACCTTCGACCTGGAGCTGGGAACAGCAAATGGCCAAGGGGGATAAGGGCGAGGAATGGGACGGTGTGCGCAACTATCAGGCGCGCAATTTCATGCGTCAGATGGCCATTGGGGATTGGGGGTTCTTCTACCACTCTCAAAAGGACAAGTCAGTTGTTGGTATTGTCGAAGTATGCGCCGAGGCACATCCCGACAATTCCACCGATGATGAGCGCTGGGAATGCGTGGATATCAAGGCCGTCCGGTCCTTTTCCAAACCCGTGACACTGGACCAGATCAAGGCCGACGAACGGCTTGCCGAAATGGTGTTGGTGAAAAACTCTCGTTTATCGGTGCAGCCGGTAACTGACGATCAATGGAAGGCGATATGCGCCTTGGGTGAAACGCAGCCGGATTGACCTGCCGTCCTGTACAAGGTGCAAAACTTCTCAAACGCCCGGCAAGGTGTTATGTTTCCAAGGGCTACGCCGGGTAGGGACCTGAAGGTTATGATTGCTCTGGTCGTAACCGCTTGGTGTTGTTCGGATAAATTCGATATGTTTTGAAAGTATGAACCCCGTGTCTGACACTGAAAACGGCAACGGGACACTCGATAACACCGTTGCTGCGAAAAGCACGAGAACCTGGGAAGCGCGCCTGAAAGAGGCGCGGGAGAAGCGCGCGTCGGTGCTTGCGGGGGCGCAAGAAGAGGCGCTGAAAGAACCTGCTTCGACCTCTGCGCAATCGGACGTTCTGCCCCCACCGGACGATACAGATACTGAGCAGATCGTTTCCGAACGGGTCCGCTCGCTAAATCTGGACAAGCCACGCGTCAGAAAAAAACAGAAAACTCGGGTCGCGTTAGTACTGGTTGCCCTTTTGTGTGGGGCCGCCTTGCAATGGGTCGTTGCAAATCTTTTAGATGACTGGCCACCCGCAGACGCAGAAGATCAGGCCGTTCTGAATGCGCTTTCTGAAACCTTTCTGGCCCCCGAAGAACCGCCTGAGGCCGCAGCCACCAGCCTGCCGGACCCGAAAGACGCCCCTATACCAGAGGATCTGTTGGTTTCAGGGCCCCCTGAGCCTGAGCCTCTCTCAATACCCGCTGACGTCAGCGAACCCTTGGACAAGCCAAATAGCGAGTCAGTCGATCCGGTTGTTTTGGATCAATCCAGTGTAACCCTTTCCCAGGAACCGGAAAACACTGTCATGCCGGAAAGCGAGTTTGCAACCGGCCCGAATCCCGAAGCGGTAACGGAGAAGCCGGAGATTTCCTTGACGCCGCCCAAGATTTTCATTCCTGCCCGGATGGAACCCACGTTGGCCGCCGCGATCGCCTCAGGCATTCAAGCCGCGATTCCTGCCTGGTATGATCCACGACTTCGCAATCTCAATCCGCTGAACAAGGACGGGTTATCGCAGATATCACAGATAACCAATGATCCCGTTCCGCAAGAGATCGACACACCCGCCAACCCGCCCTACGCCGAGGTGAAACCGCTTCTTGTGACGCCGATCATTGATCTTGAGGTCTCGCTTTTTGTACCGTCGAGAGTTTCGCAAGAGACCAGCAACCGGGCGTTGGAACTGCTTGTCCGAGGTCAGGCAACAGTGGTGGCAACAGCTCGGGTGGGATACCGGGTCAGAGAAACCCAGGTCCGGTTTTATCACCCCGATGACGCCGAAAACGCCGCGATGGCCGCCGATGCACTGGGGGGTATTGCACGGGACTTCACAAGCTCGGGCAGCAAGACGCGCCCGGGGCGGATCGAGGTTTATCTGGAAGGCATCGGCGGAAATGCGGACGACAATTCAACCGTTCAACCTGACAACGCAGAAAACCTCATCGCGCGTATTCTTAAAGAGTTCCGATGAGTAATGAGGGAAGGCTCTGACGATACAGAACCTTCCCTACCCCCGCGTGCTCCCTACTCACCACACGCGTATGGAAATATCTGGTTCTGACCGTCCTGGTCACGGATTGACCTTAGCCCAACCGCGCGCAGCGTTTCAAACGCCAAGTCCTTAAAAAACAACTCAAATACGAAACGCCTGCCGGAAAGACGGCAGGCGTTTTAGGATTGCGCGGTAAGATCAGCCGTAAACGGCTTCTTTCCCGAAATGCTTGGTCAGCATGTAATAGACCACGGCGCGGTATTTGTTGCGCTCGGACATGCCATAAGTTTCCATGGCTTTGTTGATCGCTGCCATCAGCTCGGGACCATCTGACAGGCCCAGTTTCTTGATCAGGAAGTTGTTCTTGACGGTTTCCAACTCGGGCGCCTGGCTGGCTGCAACAGTTGCCGCATCTGCGTCATAAATTGCCGGACCGCAACCGATTGTGACCTTGGTCAGCAGGTCCATATCGGGGTTCATCCCACATTTGTTTTTCAGATCTTCAGCGTATTTGGCGATCAACTCGTCGCGCTTGCCCATGTCCCAATCTCCTTTATCCGTTAATCCGGCACCAATCACCGATAGCCGAGACTAGACGTGTCACAGGTCAGCCCAAAAGGATAAAATATTGCGTTTCCTCCCCCTTAACGAGGGCTGGAATGCACGGGCTACAAGACCTATCTACAATACCCCCAGCCCGAACCTTGCAGGTGAAAATGATCCGCGTGCAAGCGATTGAAGTCCGGGCCCAGAACCACACGAAACCAATCGCACGCGCCCCGCCAGATTTGCCGCAGGAATGCGGGTTCGGGTCCGGAGCCCTGCCAGTCATTTAACAGGGTCAGCACGCGGCCATCGGTCGTCTCCACACCGATGATATCGATCGAGTCCGCACGGGCATGGCTGCTCCATCCGTTGTTTTCACCTCGTAGGGTGCGCATGCGCCTGCAATTGTAGCTTCCGACATGGCGCAATCGGGCAATGCCGGTTCCAAGCAGTTCGTACGCGGCCGGCTGAACGACATGGTGTTCCCACATCGTCAGCCGCAATGTTGTGGCGCAACTGGTTTCAACGGCTTCGATGTGCGAAGTGGCCAGCCGGGTCAGAAGGCCCCGTGCGGCAATGCCACAGTTCTGATCAATGACCAGATCCTCCATCGCCTCGAAATGAACGCCTGCTTCGGTCAATGTAGCCCGACACTGGGTTTCATCCGCCAAGGCCCGGTTCAGTTGATACCTGGTGACCGGCGTGACCGGCGCGCTGACTTTAAGGTCATGCAATGGGTTCCAGTGAGATGGCACCGGTGTCTTTGGATGCGCCAGCAGCACCCAGCCACCGCCACCCAGCACGATCGCCACAACCAGAACCCTGAAAACAAAGAACGCCGCCGAGTAAAGAAACCGGCGGCGTCCGTTATTCTGTGTCATCGTCAGACGACAATCAGTAGCGGTAGTGTTCCGGCTTGTATGGACCTTCTGGTTTGACACCGATGTACGCGGCCTGATCCGCATCCATCTTCGTCAGCTTCACGCCGATGCGATCCAGATGCAGGCGGGCTACTTTTTCGTCCAGATGCTTGGGCAGGATGTAGACCTTGTTCTCGTACTGATCACCTTTGGTGAACAGCTCGATCTGTGCCAGAACCTGGTTGGTGAACGAGGCCGACATCACAAAAGACGGGTGACCTGTGGCGTTGCCAAGATTGAGAAGGCGGCCTTCAGACAGCAGGATCAGACGGTTGCCCGAAGGCATCTCGATCATGTCCACCTGCTCCTTGATATTGGTCCACTTGTGGTTCTTCAGGCTGGCCACCTGAATCTCGTTGTCGAAGTGCCCGATATTGCCGACGATGGCCATGTCCTTCATCTCGCGCATATGCTCGATGCGGATCACGTCCTTGTTGCCGGTGGTGGTGATGAAGATATCCGCGCTGGCAACTTCGTCTTCCAGCAGGGTTACTTCGAACCCATCCATCGCAGCCTGCAGCGCGCAGATCGGGTCAACTTCGGTCACCTTCACGCGCGCACCCGCGCCACGCAAGCTGGCGGCTGAACCCTTGCCGACGTCGCCATAGCCGCAAACCACGGCAACCTTACCGGCCATCATTGTGTCGGTGGCGCGGCGAATACCGTCAACCAGCGATTCCTTACAGCCGTATTTATTGTCGAATTTCGACTTTGTGACCGAGTCATTCACGTTGATCGCCGGGAAGGGCAGGTGGCCGTCTTTCACCAGTTGATACAGGCGGTTCACGCCGGTGGTGGTTTCCTCGGAAACGCCTTGGATCTGGTCACGTATCTTGGTGAACCAGCCGGGGCTTGCCGCCATGCGCTTGGCGATCTGCTTCTTGATCACCTCTTCCTCTTCCGAACCCGGAACAGGGATGACGTCTTCGCCCGCTTCCGCACGTGCACCCAGCAGGATGTACAGGGTCGCGTCGCCACCATCGTCGAGGATCATGTTCGGGCCGTCTTCGAACAAGAAGGATTTATCCAGGTAATCCCAATGCTCTTCCAGCGTCTGACCCTTGATGGCGAAGACGGGAATGCCTGCCTCGGCAATCGCGGCTGCTGCATGGTCCTGGGTCGAGAAGATGTTGCACGACGCCCAGCGCACATCCGCGCCCAGCGCAACCAGCGTTTCAATCAGAACAGCTGTCTGGATGGTCATGTGCAGCGATCCAACGATACGCGCACCTGTCAGAGGTTTGCTTTCCCCATATTCCGCACGCAGGGACATCAAGCCCGGCATCTCGGTTTCGGCAATGTCCAATTCCTTGCGGCCGAACCCGGCCAGCGAAATGTCTTTAACGATATAGTCCACGGCCATCTGGCGCTCCGTTTTCGGTAAATCACAGTCCCGGCTGCCCCTAGCACTCCTTGGGGCAGGTGGCAACTTTGAAGACTGTTACCGGAAGCTTGGTGGCCGCTTTCAGCTTGGCGTGCCTTCGATTTTTATCTTTGGTATCGCTTCAAAAAAATCGGTGCCAACGGCAACAATACAACTGATTCCGTTCGCATTGGTTACCAAAACGGTATAGCTGCCCGTTTCCTTCGAGGCCCACACCTCCATCACAGACTGCGCGTCGCGCGTCTTTTGCAGGCCGCCAAAGGCCAATTCCTCGGCATAGTTTTCCTGCAATTTGGTGACGATGTCGCCGCGCTCTGCACAACTCCGGGCAAAGGCTGGTGGGGCGGTCGCAGCCATTCCAAAGGTCAGGGCAATGGCGAATAAACGCTTGAACATGACAAACTCCTATCGTTTCGCGTTTCACGGTCGAGAGGAGCACACCGGGAGAAGCATGTGCCCCCCTCGGTTTTGATGTCGGGATCATGGCGCGCCGTTTCAAAGCACAAATGCTCAAGAAACTGTTGGCAGCAAGTGATCCAGACAGGTACATCATAGCACAAAAATATGGCGCAATCGCGTCCGGTCAGGCGAGGCATAGCAAAATGGCAACACAACCCAGGGCATGGCAGCGCATGTTATCGGGGCGTCGGCTGGATCTGCTGGACCCGACCCCGGTGGATATCGAGATCGAAGATATCGCGCATGGGCTTGCTTTTGTGGCACGTTGGAACGGGCAGACACGCGGCGATTTCGCCTATTCCGTGGCCGAGCATTCCCTATTGGTTGAGGAACTCTTCGGAAGAATTGCGCCCAAGACACCCGTCAAATGGCGGCTGGCAGCCCTGTTACATGATGCGCCGGAATACGTGATCGGCGACATGATTTCGCCGGTCAAATCTGCCGTGGGCCCCGGTTACGGCGCGCTGGATGACCGGTTGGCGGCGGCGATCCACATCCGGTTCGGCCTGCCCGCTGAAGTGCCGAAAACGGTGAAACGGCAGATCAAAAAGGCCGACAAGATCAGCGCCTGGATGGAGGCAACCCAGATCGCAGGCTTTTCCGAGGCCGAGGCGACGAAATTCTTTGGTCGCCCGGATAAAGCGGTGATGGAGGGATTGGAGATCACGCTTAGGCCACCGGTTAAGGTGCGGCGGGCATTCTCTGATCGGTATAAAGTTTTGTTGTCAGAGTTTTAAGGACAGTTTGAGTGATTAAGTTTTTTCTTTCAGTTAGTTTAATATGCTGTGCTGCATTCAAGGTTTCCGCATCACCAGAAGACGATGCAAAGTACATTGCAAGTCAATTTCTACTGGAAGAACAGATTCTTACGTTGCGGAAAAATGCCTCAATATATTATGTTGAATACCTCAAGGAACTGTTGGGTAAACACAACATCCGTGTAACAGACACTAAGCGCCTTGTAAGCCTTGTACCCGAAGAAATTACGGATATTGCCATCAACGGGCATCTTGATGAAATTGCGCAATGGCAACTTGATGCATACACCACACAGCAGTTGAGCAAGGTCAAAGAATTTTATCTCACCGGCACTTGGCAGAAACTAAGAAAGCTAAGTTACAAAGAATGTAAGGCTGGATGGGTAGAAAAAACTGTCATTGTTCCACAAGTGCACGGATATGAAGAAGCCCGAATTCAAAGACATCTTTCCCCAAAAGAGTTCCAGAGTTATCTGGATTTCTTTGGCAGCGAAACCGGAAAAGCCTTTGGTAAACTGCATGAATACGAGGTTGTGTGCAGTGAGCAGTATACATCTACAAACGTTTTCATACTAAGACGTGGAGAAACAACGTTAAGAACAGAATTTGTACTTAGTGCGCTTAAAACAAAAGGGCTATTTCAGTTCTCAAACCCAGTTGCCCGTAAAGAGTTTATTGCAAAAATCGAGAGTGAGATTCGATAAACCTCACTCTGCGAACAAACGCTCGATTTAAATTCACCGCGGACTGCGCTTCGCCAAAATCCGCTGCAAGGTCCGGCGGTGCATGTTCAGCCGCCGCGCCGTTTCGCTGACATTGCGGTCGCACAGCTCATAAACGCGTTGGATATGTTCCCAGCGCACACGGTCCGCGCTCATTGGGTTTTCCGGCGGCGGGGGCAGTTCGTCACCTTTAGCCAGCAGCGCATTCGTGATGTCGGTGGCGTCGGCGGGTTTCGACAGATAATCGGTTGCGCCGATTTTTACCGCGGCGACTGCGGTCGCAATCGCCCCGTACCCGGTCAGAACCACGACCCGGCTGTCGGGGCGCTTTTCGCGCAGAACCTCAACCACATCCAGACCATTGCCATCCTCCAGTCGCAGGTCAACAACTGCGTAAGCCGGTGGGCGGGCGGTGGAAATTGCACGACCTGCGGCGACGGATCCTGCGGTTTCAACCTCGAACCCACGCTTTTCCATGGCCTTGGCCAAACGTCTCAGGAACGGCTCGTCATCATCCACCAAAAGCAGGGATTTGTCAGGGCCGATATCAAGCTGAGAACTGTCTGCCATATGTTAGGTCTTTCCGCTATTTCATGCCTTTGGCTTAAACATGAGTAATAGCAGCGCAGAAACAAAGGTCAAACAACCTTGTTAATGCGCAGCCTGGTCCAGAAAGCACCCGACCTTGTCAGCCATCTGTTCGGCCGTGTCATCGCGCTTGAAGAATTCAAGGAAACCATGTTCGGGCGTCACCAGATAGGTGAAGGTGGAATGGTCAACAAGATAGAATTCGTCGCTTTTATCCTGTGCCTTGTAAAAGGTCTTGTAAGCCTTGCTCGCCGCCCTGACCTGTTCGGGTGAACCGGTCAGCGCAATCGTCTTACCGCCAAGATTGAAGGCATAATCATCCACAACCTCGGGCGTGTCCCGTTCGGGATCGATCGAGATGAACAGCGCCGTTGCCGACTGCCCGCGCTGGTTCAGGATATCCACGGCCTCAACATTGCGGGACATGTCAAACGGGCAGACATCAGGGCAGAATGTGTATCCGAAATAGACAAGTGTGGGTTCGGTGATAACGTCTTTGTCGGTCACCGTCTCACCTTTGCCATTCACCAGTTCAAACGGCCCGCCGATTGCAGCGGTCCCCCCGGCGATCTGCCCGGATCGGCACTGTGCAAACTGGTCGACGGATCCGCCCCCACGCGTCAAAAGCCACATCGCACCTAGGCCAATAGCCAGAACGAGAGTTGCAAGAATTGCGTATAGGCGGGTCATTTCGGTTTTCCGGTCGCAAGGAGTTGTTGATCGTTTCGGCCGGGACACCTAACAAGATGACCAGCCTTTGCAACAGGACATAAGCGACCAATGGCAGATTCCAATCAGACTTTTTGGCGCGGCCAGGAACGCAGCAGCTGGATCCGCCTGCGCACTCTGATCCTGTTGCGATGGGTTGCCATCTTTGGTCAGATCACCGCCATCACCGTGGCCCAGCAATACTATCATGTGCAGCTGGAACTGGGCCTGTGCTATCTGGCCATCGGGATCTCGGTCATGGGTAACCTGACCGCCATTCTGTTGTTTCCACAGAATAAGCGGATGTCCGAGTTCGAAAACTTCCTGATGGTTCTGTTCGATCTGTTGCAACTGTCGATCTTGCTGTATCTGACAGGCGGGCTGAACAACCCCTTTGCCCTTCTGCTTCTGGGGCCGGTCACGATTTCTGCCAATGTGATGAGCACACGGTCGACCTTGATTGTCGGGGCTGTTGCAATTGTTCTGACCACTTTGCTGGCGGAATTCCACCTGCCGCTGCGGACCAACATCGGAGTGTTTCTGGACATTCCGGAAATCCTGCTGTTTGGCAACTGGGCGGCTATCATTATCGCCATCGTCTTTATCGGTGCTTATTCTCACCGCGTCAGTTCCGAGGTTCAATCCATGTCCGAAGCGCTGGCTGCCACCCATATGGCGCTGGCCCGCGAGCAAAAATTGACCGATTTGGGTGGCGTGGTAGCCGCTGCCGCGCACGAGTTGGGCACCCCCTTGGCCACGATCAAACTGACAAGTGCGGAACTGATCGAAGAGCTGGACGACCGTCCCGACCTCAAGGAAGACGCCGCCTTGATCCGCGAGCAGGCTGATCGGTGCCGCGACATTTTGCGCGATATGGGTCGTGCCGGTAAAGATGACCTGCATTTGCGGCAGGCTCCGCTTTCGACGGTGGTGAACGAAGCCGCCGAACCGCATGTTGACCGCGGCAAGGTCGTTCATTTTTCCGAAGGCCCGACGCAGGGCGGAGACGTGCTGCAACCCTCGATCCTGCGAAAGCCCGAGATCATACACGGGCTCCGCAACCTGATCCAGAATGCCGTGGATTTCGCCCGCGCGAATGTCTGGGTCGAAGCCGAATGGACAGACAGCAGGATCACCGTCAGCATCATGGATGACGGGCGCGGCTACCCGTCGCACATGATTGGACGCATCGGTGATCCCTTCATGCGCCGCAGACGGGCCGAAGCCGACCTGCGGACCCGGCCGGAATACGAAGGCATGGGACTGGGACTGTTCATCGCAAAAACGTTGCTGGAACGCAGCGGTGCCGAGCTGAAATTCGCAAATGGCACGGACCCGTATCAGCATCTGACTGATCACAAGGACCGGACAGGCGCGATCGTCAAAGTCTCGTGGCCACGCAACCTGATTGACGCGCAAAAGGGTGACACGCCGGTTCCATCCGGTTCCAACAAACGCATTCAAGTATGAGTTAAGGAGCCGTTAACCTATCCTGCCCATAGTCAGCCGGGGTTTGTTCTACCTTGGGGATATTCATGGCCGACTGGATCATTCTGGCCGCGATCAGCCTGGTATCGGGATGCTTTGCTGTGCAGTGGTTATTGCCACGCCAGACGCGACGCGACGATGTCTTTGGTTTGTTTTCGACAACATCCCTGTTCGATGCGGTATTCCTGTTTGATGGTGATCACCTGATCAGCCACTCCGATATCGCGCTTGCCGGGTTCGAACATGTTGGAAGCTGGCAGGACTTGCGCCGCCTGCTGCAAAGGGATTTCCCCACCTTCCCCGAAACACCCGAAAAGGTTCGTGATCAAAATGTACTGGTAATCTCGGCCATTGATTGCACAGTCGAACGCGAAGTCGTGTGTGAATGGATCGACGGGATTGTCCGCGTGCGTCTGCACGAACCGGCCAGAATTTCTCCGACTGGGTCAAACACGCTGAGTGAACCGAGCCGTCTGGCCATGGAACAGGCCCCCTATCCGGTATGGTTGCTGGATCACAACAGCCAGGTGCAATGGTGCAATGCGGCTTATGTCACGCTTGTTCGCCGGGCGCGTGGTCAGGATGCCGATCTGACTGCCCCGCTGTTTCCGGGCTCCTCTGATGCGCCGTCGCTTGGAAAATCAAGGGTTTCGGTAGATGTGACTGGGTCCAACAGCAAGTTGTGGTTCGATCTGACGCAGATCGAACAGGAAGACGGGCGGTTATGTTACGCCACAGACATCAACGCCATTGTCGAAGCGGAAACCGCGCAACGCAAGTTCGTGCAGACCATGACCAAGACGTTTGCTCAACTTTCGATCGGCCTGGCCATTTTCGATCGCAACCGGCAACTGGCGCTGTTCAACCCGGCCCTGATCGATCTGACCACGTTGCCGCCGGATTTCCTCAGCTGCCGCCCGAATATCAGCAGTTTCTTCGACCGGCTAAGGGATCAGCACATGATGCCAGAGCCCAAGAACTACCGTACATGGCGGCGTCAGATGAACGACCTGCTCGAAGCAGCCGAGGGCGGCAATTACCACGAAACATGGTCGCTGCCCTCTGGCTCGGTTTATTCTGTAAGCGGCAGGCCGCACCCCGACGGGGCTGTTGCGTTTCTGTTCGAAGATATTACGGCCGAAATCACGTTAACGCGCCGCTTCCGGTCCGAGATGGACTTGATGCAATCCATATTGGACAAGCTGGCCGATGCAATCGCTGTATTTGCCGATGATGGCACCCTGGCCCTTACCAACTACGCCTACGAAAAGCTTTGGGGCGACGCACAGGAAATCGGCTTTCAGACAGACACGGTCACCGATGTCACGCGGCGGTGGCAGGACCATTGTGTTGCTACGCCGATTCTGGGAGAGATCCGGGATTTCGTCGAAATGCGGGATAACAGGGCGGAGTGGACGGCTGAAATCCGGATGCGGTCGGGCATCACTTTGGACTGCACGGTTTCACCGGTTCATAACGGTGCGACGATCGTGCGGTTTGCACCCGTGGATCTTCTGACAAAAACCGCCCCGTTGAAACAGATCAGCGCCTGAACCGGGGTTGCAGCCGATTGGGCAGAACGTCATTGTGGCGCCATGACGACGCCCCCCCAAACCCTGACCTTCAGATCGCCCGATGAAACCGCAGATTTTGCGACCCGTGTCGGGTCTTCGCTTGATGCCGGGGATGTCCTGTTGCTTAGTGGTGCAATCGGCAGCGGCAAGACGCATTTCGCACGCAGCCTCATTCAATCACTCATGCCTGAACCGGAAGATGTGCCGTCACCCACATTCACTTTGGTTCAGACCTACGACACCCCGGCCGGTGAGATCTGGCACTGCGATATTTATCGGCTGAACGCGTTAGAGGAAGTGGATGAACTGGGTTTGGTCGATGCCTTTGACACAGCAATCTGCCTTGTGGAATGGCCGGAAAAGCTGGGCGCACTAGCCCCTGCCGCTGCGTTAAAGCTGGCCTTCGAAACAGACCCTGACACAGAAGATACCCGCCACGTGTCCTTGTCATGGGCCGATCCGAAATGGGTAAAAAAGCTGGAGAATGCCGGATGACAAACAGGACAGTCCTGGCAGAAGCCCTTATTGCACAAACTCCTTGGGCCGGGGCAACGCGTGCACCACTGGCCGGCGACGCATCGAACCGCCGGTACGAACGTGTGACCGATCCGGTCAGTGGGCGAACGGCTGTCCTGATGGATGCGCCACCTGACAAGGGCGAAAGCGTCGAATCGTTTGTGCGCATTGCCGAGTATCTGCGTTCGATTGGACTGAGTGCGCCCGAGATTTACGCAGAAGACGCTGAATATGGATTTCTGCTGCTGGAAGATCTGGGTGATGATCTGTTTGCACGTGTTCTGAAAAAAGACCCGTCCAAAGAACGCCTTTTGTACGAGGCCGCAACAGACGTGTTGCTTCACCTGCATCAGGCCCCATTATTGTCGCTACCGTCCTACGACCCGGCCCTGATGACGGACCTGGCGGCGCTGGCGCTTACGAAATATGCCGCTGGAATTCAGGGCAATGTTGATCAGGACGTTCTGGACCGGTTCGAACTTCGGTTTGCCGATATTCTGCACCGTGAAACCTCTGGGGGCAAAGTTGTCATTCAAAGGGACTATCACGCGGAAAACCTTCTTTGGCTGCCCGAGCGCGACGGCATAAGGCGCGTCGGATTGCTGGATTTCCAATTGGCCATGCTGGGGCACCCCGCCTATGATCTGGTGTCCTTGCTTCAGGACATTCGCCGCGATGTTTCGGTCGGGACAGAAATGCAGATGATCAACCGTTATATTGCAGGGTCAGGTATGGATGATCACGAGTTTCGGACCGCGTACAGCGTATTGGGCGCGCAGCGAAATCTTCGCATCCTTGGCGGTTTTTCGCGGCTGGCAACCGATTACGGCAAGCCGCAATATCTGGACATGATCCCGGCGGTCTGGTCGCACCTCATGCGGGATCTGGAACACCCTGCCCTTGTTTCGGTGGCCTCGCTGCTGCACGACGCTCTGCCCCGACCAACACCTCAGAATTTGGCCAGGCTGAGGCCCCAATGACCGGATCACCCTTTGCCGTAATGTTGTTTGCCGCCGGGTTTGGCACCCGTATGGGCGCGTTGACCAAGGACCGACCCAAACCGCTGATCGAAGTGTCCGGGCGCGCCCTGATCGACCACGCGCTGGATCTTGTCGACAACCTTGGCCCTGTTCGCACAGTGGCAAACGTGCATTACCACGCCGATCAGCTCGACGCGCATCTCAGGCCCAAAGGCATTCTGATATCGCCGGAAGAGCCGGAGATTTTGGAAACCGGCGGCGGGTTGCGCGCAGCCCTGCCATTGCTGGGCACCGACCCTGTGTTCACACTGAATACCGACGCAATCTGGTCCGGCCCAAATCCATTGATGCTGCTGCAAAACGCATGGGACCCGTCCCGCATGGATGCGCTTTTGATGTGTGTTCCGACTGCGCAGGCCATTGGTCACGACAGGCCGGGTGATTTTACCGCCGATCAGGTGGGGCGGATCACGCGTGGGCCCGGCTTGGTTTACGGGGGCGCGCAGATCCTCAAGACACAAGGGTTGCACGCCATTTCGCAACCGGCGTTTTCGTTGAACCTGCTTTGGAACCAGATGCACGATCAAGGGCGTTTGTTCGGCATTGAGTACCCCGGTCGCTGGTGTGATGTGGGCCACCCAGATGGGATCGCTCTGGCCGAGGATTTGCTGGCAGATGTTTGACCCCGGACCCCTGCCCCGCGTCTTCGCCGTCCCGCCCGGTACGGATTTCCCCAAGGCGTTGGTCGACGGCCTGAGGCGGCGTTGTTCAGGCCCGCCCGAGGCTTTGGCGCGGGTGGGGCTGGTGTTGAACACGCGGCGTATGGAACGGCGCGTACGTGATCTGTTCAATCAGGGGCCACCATGCCTGCTGCCCCGCATATCGCTGCTAACCGATCTGGGGGACAACGCTGATCTGGCGCATATTCCACCTGCCATCCCGCCCCTTCGGCGGCGTCTGGAATTGTCTCAGCTGGTGGCCAAATTGTTGGAACAACAACCGGATCTGGCCGCCCGGTCGTCGATTTTTGACCTGTCCGACAGTCTGGCGGCGCTGATCGACGAAATGCAGGGCGAAGGTGTGTCACCGGACACGATCCGGGGGCTGGATGTCAGCGACATGTCCGGCCATTGGGCGCGGGCTCAGAGCTTTATCGGTATCGCAGATCATTTCATTGACACGGGCTCGCAGGTGATGGACGCGCAGGCCCGCCAACGTCGCGTGGTCGAAAACCTGATCGCCCGCTGGCAAACCGATCCCCCCCTGCATCCGGTTATTCTGGCCGGGTCAACCGGTTCGCGCGGCACCACGCTGATGCTGATGGACGCCGTCGCGCGCTTGCCGCAAGGGGCGCTGGTACTGCCCGGATACGATTTCGACCAGCCGGATCACGTTTGGGAAGGGTTGGATGATGCGTTGACTTCGGAAGATCATCCGCAATACCGGTTTCGCAAGTTGATGCGCGGGCTGGGCCTGTCACCCGGCCAGATCACCCCCTGGACAGACCTGAACGCCCCCTCGCCTGCCCGTAACCGTCTGGTTTCCCTGGCTTTGCGCCCGGCCCCGATCACCGATGCCTGGATGAGCGAAGGCCCGAAACTGGCTGATCTACTCGGCGCAACCAAAGACCTGACACTGGTCGAGGCGCAATCACCGCGGGACGAGGCTTTGGCCATTGCCCTGCGCCTGCGACAGGCTGCTGAAACCGGTCAGACCGCCGCCCTGATCACGCCCGATCGCATGTTGACCCGTCAGGTCAGCGCCGCGCTGGACCGGTGGAACATTCTGGCGGATGACAGCGCCGGCCTGCCGCTGCAACTCTCGCCTCCGGGCCGGTTTCTGCGACATGTGGCTGGTCTGTTCACGCGCCGTCTGGAGGGCGAGGCGCTGCTTACCTTGCTAAAACACCCTTTGTGCCATGACGGCAGTGAACGCGGTAACCATTTGCTGCACACGCGTGATCTGGAACTGGACCTGCGCCGCAATGGCCCGCCATTTCCGGATGGCACCAGCCTCGCAGCATTTGCAGTACGCAAAGAAGCCCCCGAAAGCTGGGCCCACTGGGTTGTTCACCACTTCTGCGATCAACAGATCTGTGGCGAGTTGGCGCTTTCCGACTGGGTAGATCGGCTCACAACACTTGCCGAGGCGATCTCGGCCGGCAGTGCAGGTGAAACCGGCACGCTTTGGGACAAGAACGCGGGTCAAAAAGCGCTGGCAGTGCTGAATTCCCTCAGGGATGAGGCGCAACATGGCGGGCCGATGACAGCCCATGATTTTGCCGATCTTCTGGGCGCGTTGCTTGCAGGGGAAGAGGTCCGCGACCGCGACGCGCCACATCCGCATATCATGATCTGGGGCACACTCGAAGCGCGGGTACAAGGTGCGGACCTGTTGATCCTTGGCGGATTGAACGAAGGCAGTTGGCCAGAAGCTCCGGCTCCTGACCCCTGGCTGAACCGGCAGATGCGTGACAAAGCGGGGTTGTTGCTGCCCGAACGGCGGATTGGCCTGTCGGCGCATGATTTTCAACAGGCCATCGGCGCGCCCGAGGTCTGGCTAACCCGCGCAACCCGCTCGGACGATGCGGAAACGGTGCCGTCCCGTTGGGTGAACCGGCTGACAAACCTGTTGCAAGGCCTGCCTGAGCAGGGTGGCCCCCAAGCGCTGGCCGAAATGCGCGCCCGTGGCCAAAACTGGCTGAATTGGTCCGACGCTCTGGAAGACGCGCCGCGCATTGACCCCGCGCAACGCCCATCCCCGCGCCCGCCAGTTGCCGCGCGTCCACGTCACCTGTCAGTAACGGAAATCAAGCGGCTAATTCGCGATCCTTATGCCATCTATGCCAAGCATGTGCTGCGTTTGAAACCTCTCGACCCGCTTGTCCAGGCACCCGACGCGTTGCTGCGGGGGATCGTAATCCACGAAATCCTCGAACATTTCGTCAAGGATAGCGTGCTCGACAACGCCTTGCTGACGCGTGAGAATTTCCTGAAGCGCGCGCACGCATTGCTGGAGCAGCATGTCGCCTGGCCCACGGCGCGGCACCTGTGGCTTGCGCGACTGGAACGGATCGCAGACGACTTTATCAGCGCCGAACTTTCGCGCCGGGGTGATGGCGGGCCAGTGGCCTTTGAAGCGGCGATGAAGCTGGTGCTGAACCCGCTGGATTTCACCATAACAGGGCGCGCCGACCGGATCGATCACAACAGCCGGGGGGCCTTGCGGATCATCGACTATAAAACCGGCGCGCCTCCGACAGAAAGCCAGCAGTCCAAATTCGACAAGCAATTGCTGATCGAGGCCGCAATGGCCGAGCAGGGCGGTATCGAAGGGCTTGACCCGATGGCGGTGGCAGAGGCGATCTTCATCGGGATGGGTGGTGCCTATAAAGAGGTGCCCGCGCCGCTGCTGAAAGAACCCGCCGAGAAGGTTCTGGCCGAACTAAAAGAGCTGATTTCAGCCTATTTAGAGCCTGATCAGGGATATTCATCCCGCCGAATGCTGCACAAGGATACGGATATCGGTGACTATGATCATCTGGCCCGGTTCGGCGAGTGGGACCGGACAGCCGAAACGCGCCCCGAGGACCTGGTATGAGCGCGCGCAACGAAGCCACCGAACGGCAGGTGCAAGCCGCGCGACCCGATGCCTCGACCTGGCTGGCCGCCAATGCGGGGTCAGGAAAGACACGGGTTCTGACCGATCGGGTGGCGCGCCTGCTGTTGGGTGGCGTCCAGCCACAACACATTCTTTGCCTGACCTATACCAAAGCCGCTGCCAGCGAGATGCAGAACCGGTTGTTTGACCGTCTTGGCAAATGGGCCATGCTGGAAGATGCCAGGCTGCAAAAGGACCTGGCCGAATTGGGCGTGACTGGCACCATCGATTCAGATCGATTGGCCCAAGCGCGCACCCTGTTTGCCCGCGCCATTGAGACGCCGGGTGGCTTGAAGATTCAGACAATTCACTCTTTCTGCGCCTCGTTGCTGCGTCGTTTCCCGCTCGAGGCCGGGGTCAGCCCGCAGTTTTCGGAAATGGAAGACCGTGCGGCAGCTTTGCTAAGGGAAGAAATTGTTGAAGATTTTGCAGAAGGCCCGCAGGCCGGGCTGATCGAAGACGTGGCCCGGTTTGTCACCGATACAGGCTTTGACAAGCTGACTGCGGCGATCGCCCAAAAGCGCAACCTATTCGCGCAGCAACTGGATTGGCCTGATCTGTTGCAACGCTTCGAACTGCCCTCGCATTTCGACGATAATGCGTTGTTTCAAAGCGTTTTCCTGGGTGGTGAGGTTGAGCTGATCCAGTCAATTTTGCCCCTGTTGCTCGAAAGTGGCGGCAATAATGCCAAGGCAGCGGCAAAGCTGGCAGGGTTCACCGAAGCACGATTGGCTCACTTGCCCATGCTGGAAGACGTGCTGCTGACAGGAAAAGGCGCAAAAGAACCGTTCACCGCCAAGATCAACGGCTTTCCCACCAAACCCCTTCGCGAAGGTGCGCTGGCGGACCGGATGCCTCAACTCGAAGCTCTCATGCTGCGGGTCGAAGCTGCACGCGAACGCCGGCTGGCGCTGGTTGCAGCCCAGAAAACCGCTGTATTGCACCGCTTTGCCGCTGCATTCCTACCGGAATATGAACGCCGCAAGCAGTTGCGGGGGTGGCTGGATTTCGACGATCTGATCCTGCGCGCACGTCAGGTTCTGAATGACCCGGCAGTGGCCGAATGGGTGCTATACCGTCTGGATGGGGGTATCGACCACATTCTTGTCGACGAAGCGCAAGACACCAGCCCCGATCAATGGGATGTGGTCGAAAAACTGGCTCAGGAGTTCACCAGTGGGGAAGGGGCCCGATCAGGGGTCGAGCGCACGATTTTTGTGGTCGGCGACAAAAAACAATCGATCTATTCCTTTCAGGGCGCCGACCCGCAGGCTTTTGACCGGATGCAGGAGGAGTTTGACCGAAAACTCACGGAATCAGGCTCTAAACTGTGGGGTTCGACGCTGGAATATTCCTTCCGATCCTCCAGCGCGATCTTGTCTCTGGTCGACACGCTTTTTGATAACCGAACCGATGCAGGATTTCAGAAGGAAAGCCAGCACCGCGCCTTCAAATCCGATTTGCCCGGTCGGGTTGATCTTTGGCCCGTTGTCGAAAAAGTCGAAGACGCGGAGGAGGGGGACTGGACTGATCCGGTGGACCGACCCGGATCACGGCATCATACCGTTATTCTGGCCGAACGGGTGGCTGCGTCGATCAAAAAAATGATCGATGGCGGCGAAACGATCCCTGAAGACGGGGACACACAGGGCCAGTTTGTTCGACGCAAAGTGCAACCCGGTGATTTTCTGATCCTTGTGCAACGCCGGTCCGACCTGTTTGCCGAAATCATTCGCGCCTGCAAGGTTGCCGGGCTACCCATCGCCGGGGCGGACCGGCTTAAGGTGGGGGCCGAACTAGCGGTCAAGGATCTGGCTGCGCTGCTTGGCTTTCTGGCGACGCCCGAAGACAGCCTGTCGCTGGCGACAGTTCTGAAATCCCCGCTGTTCGGATGGTCCGAGCAGCAGCTTTTCGATCTGGCCCATCGGCGGGAGGAGCAATTCCTGTGGGCTGCTTTGCGCAAACGCGCTGACGAATTCCCCGAAACCCTGGGCGTGCTGAACGATCTGCGCAGTCAGATCGACTTTCTGCGCCCCTATGACCTGATCGAACGCATTCTGACCCGACATAACGGGCGGCGAAACCTGTTGGGCCGACTGGGTCCCGAGGCTGAAGACGGTATCAATGCCCTGCTGTCGCAGGCGTTGGCCTACGAGCGGACGGATATCCCCAGCCTGACGGGATTTCTGGTCTGGATGCAGACCGACGATCTGGAAATCAAACGACAGATGAGCGGGGTCGGCAATATGATCCGGGTGATGACGGTGCACGGCTCGAAAGGTCTGGAGGCTCCGATCGTCATTCTGCCGGATACCGGCAAACGTCAGCCGCCACGCGACGCCGAAATCATGGTGGCAGACGGGACACCGCTGTGGAAGGTTTCGGCAGACCAATCGCCAAACCTGATCACTCACGCCCGGTCAGAGGCGCGCACCCGCGAGGAAAACGAACGGCTTCGCCTGCTATATGTGGCTCTAACACGGGCCGAAAAGTGGCTGATCGTGGCGGCGGCGGGTGATTTGGGTAAAGATGGCAACAACTGGTACCAGATGGTAGAAGCGGCGATGGAAAAGGCCGGGGCAACGCAACTGCCTGGTTCAGATACACGTCGGCTGTCCCATGGCGACTGGGATGGGTTGCCATTGGTCGAGCAGTCAGTTGCATTGGCCAAACATGCAGAACTGCCCGACATGTTCCTGCACCCCGCACCAGAACCAGTTGTACCGGCGGCCTCTATCAGCCCTTCGGATCTGGGTGGGGCCAAGGCGTTGCCGGGTGACGCTGGTCTGGATGAAGACGCTGCCAAACTGCGCGGAACCCGCGTGCACCTGCTGCTTGAGCATCTGCCCAAAGTCACGCAGAACCACTGGCCAGAGCTTTGTGCCCGCCTGCTGCCCGAGGTGAGGCAAGAGGATCAGGGCGCATTGCTGACCGAAGTCACAGGCGTACTGGCATCCGAAAGCCTGCGACACATTTTCACGCAGGACACATTGGCCGAAATACCTGTTACTGCCGACCTGAACGGGCAGCGAATGTATGGGATTATCGACCGCCTGATCGTGACAGACACCGAAGTCCATGTGATTGATTTCAAATCAAATGCCACCGTTCCGAACCGGGTCGAAGATTGCCCCGAAGGGTTGCTTCGCCAAATGGGCGCGTATGCGCAGGCCCTGTCGCAGATCTATCCAAACCATAAGATACGCACCGCAATCCTCTGGACAAGAACGGCAAATCTTATGTGGCTGCCACACGATCTTGTGACGGATGCCCTGGCCTGCACCCAGATATCTTGACCTTGCCTACTGCCGCCCCTACCTTCACAACCCAAGCGCATTTCATTCAGGAGACATAATATGTCGACCGTAGCCGTCACCGACGAAACCTTTGACGCCGAAGTCAAGAACTCGGACGTTCCAGTTGTAGTGGATTTCTGGGCCGAATGGTGCGGACCCTGTAAGCAGATCGGTCCGGCACTGGAAGAGCTGGCCGCCGAATATGGCGGCAAGGTCAAGATCGCCAAGGTGGACGTGGACAACAACCCGAACTCTGCCGCCGCCATGGGCGTGCGCGGCATTCCGGCGCTGTTCATCTTCAAGAACGGTCAGGTTGTATCGAATCGCGCAGGCGCTGCCCCCAAAGCCGCGCTGCAAAGCTGGATCGACGAATCCATCTAATCTGGCGATAACGAATTGTTCGAAAGGCGCCTCTGATCGGGGCGCCTTTTTTGTTGAATCGGCGGGGAAACCAATGGCGAAAACGCGCGTTCTTGTAGAGTTCGGGATGGGCACATCCCTGCGCCGGATGGACTATACCGAGGCGTCGCTGCGGGCGATCAGAGACGCGCTGTGGCACAACTCGGTCAATATGGCCGAGCTGTTTGGTTTCCCGAAAGAGGTGATGATCATCGATGCCGAGATCGGCGTGCAGCAGCCGGATCAAGTGGATACAGACGCCCTCAAAGCCGTTTTCCCTTATGGCCAGCCCAACATTACTGTCACAAAGGGTGGGCTGGACATCGAAAAACCGCATGGCGACGGCCACACGGTCATCGCCAACGCCGCACTGATCGTTTCTTGCGACATGGACCCTGCGCAATGAGTGAAAAGCGGATCATCCTGGAAATGGGCACCGGCAATGACCTTTATGGTCAGGATTATACCAAAGCAGCCCGCCGCGCGGTTCAGGACGCGCTGCATCATTCATCCATCACGCTGTTTTCAAAGCTGGGGATCGATCACAACGAAATGCGCGTGCGTGTGACAATCGGCGTTCAGAATCCGGAACAGGTGAACTGCGAGCTGGTTGCTGCCGACTTGCCACGGGGCCGGGCCGAGGTTCGCGCGGTCAAAGGTGGTCTGGATGTCGCCGATGAAGAGACTGGCACTCTGCACGTCATTGCAACTGCTGCGGTCGAGGCCTTTTTGCCCGATCTTGCCGGGAAATACGCCCAGGGCTGAGCAACGAAAAAGCCGCTCGGAAATCCGGGCGGCTGGTTCGGTTTGACGATCTGTCGGTTGGATCAGATTTTAGCGATATCCGCGCGGCTCAGACCGATATCGTCCAGCTGCGTGTCGCTGAGTTCCGACAGAAGGTTCCGTGTTTTACGGGCTTCATTCCATGCGACAACATTGTCGAATGCATTGATGAAAACGTCCGCCACGTGCAGGATGGTAGCTGCTCCGAGCGGCGCATGAATATTAGCTGTAGTTGCCATGTGCGCAGTCCTTATTGAAGAAACAGCCGACCCGTCGTCGGTTGTGAGCCTCATCTAGTACCGCTTGGCCGGACTCACAATTGCTGGTCCGGTAACCCCGAATTGCATTTTTTGCATATCTTTTGGGCAGTTTGGCAATGGGTTGCGCCAACAACAGGTCCGGCCCATATATACCGCCAGCAAAAGCGGAGACGATCATGGCAGATAACGACTTTCCCGGTTGGCACGGCACAACGATTATCGGCGTCAAGAAGGACGGTCATGTCGTCATTGCCGGCGACGGTCAGGTGAGTCTGGGTCAGACCGTGATCAAGGGCACCGCGCGCAAGGTGCGTCGCCTGTCTCCCGGAGGGTTCGAGATCGTGGCAGGTTTTGCCGGATCGACAGCGGATGCCTTCACGTTGCTGGAACGGCTGGAAGCCAAGCTTGAGGCTACGCCCGGCCAACTGGCCCGCGCCTCAGTTGAACTCGCCAAGGACTGGCGCACAGACAAGTATCTGCAAAAGCTTGAGGCGATGCTGATCGTGACAGACGGCAAGGATCTGCTTGTCATCACCGGGGCAGGGGATGTTCTGGAACCCGAACACAATGTGGCTGCCATCGGGTCGGGAGGCAACTTCGCTCTGGCCGCCGCGCGTGCCATGATGGACAGCGACAGATCCGCAGAGGACATCGCCCGGCAATCCATGGCCATCGCAGCAGATATCTGCGTCTATACCAATGGCAACCTGACGGTTGAGACGATCTCAGGCTAAAAGCGCTTTGATCTCTTTGCCTTTCCATCGACGGTGCATGCCGATCAACCCCAGGACCGCCGCTACGATCACGATGTAATAGGGCACGCGGATATCGATGCTCATCAATCCGCCACCGATCAGTGACATGATCCCGCCCGCAAGGCAGAACACGGCAGTGGCCACGCCCATGGCCCAGCCCTGATCCGCCTCGCTGACGCTTGAGGAGAACAGGCCCAACAGCGTTGGATAGGCGACCCCGAACAGGAAATAGAAGAAAAACACCGGGACATAGCTGAATACACCGCTTGGGCTGAAGGCAAAGGCAAACCCGCAAATGACCATCACCACAAGCGACGTGTAAATGATCGCGTGTTTGCTAAACCTTTCCTGGGCAGGCTTCACCAGGAACGTGCTGGAAAAGGCCAGCGCCACACCGATGACCACCATCGCCACGCTGCCCCCGATGACCCCATACCCGAATGCGCTGGTTAGGAAATTGTCGACAAACACGTAGAATGTGACATTGGCGATCATGAAAAACGAATAAACCGGCAGGATTTTCAGAACCAGTGGGTGTTCGCCAACTGCGATCAGGCTGTCGGTAATATCACGGGGGCGAAACACAAAGGGCTCGCGCTTGGTTCGGGTGTCCTTGAAAAAGAGCAGCACCAGAAATATCGCCACCAGAACCAACACGAACGCGCCATAGAACGGGGTTTTCAACGTGGCAAAGCCGCCGAATAACGCCGAATCCGACAAAACCGCGCCTATGATCGGCCCGCCGACAAGGCCAAAGCTAACACCTGTCACGATGTAGCCCATGTTTCGGTCCCGGTCAGACGCGTCGGTGCTGCCATCGATCATCGCCGCCTGCGCGATGGGCTGATTACCCGCAGTGAACCCGGTAATCGAACGGCCAACGATCAGCAGAAGCAGGTTATTGAGATAAAGCGCCACAATGGTCAACGCATATCCGGCCAGCGCCCCCCCAAGGCAGACCAGCAATGCATTCTTTCGCCCAATCGAGTCAGACACTTTCGAGACATAAACAACGCCCAGAAACCACGACAGGAAAAAGCATCCGATCACCAGACCATAATAAAAATGCCTGCGGCCGACAGGCGTGCTTTCCGGCAGGAAACCGGAGCTCGTTTCCATGATCAGCGAGTTGATGATGGGAAAGACCAGACCTTGTCCGATCAGGTCCACGAACACCACGAACAGCAGGGTGATCTTGGCAATTTTCGTCATACACTCGCCCCGTGCTCAAATGCTTTGGGGCGAGTGTAGCAGATATGCGCCGTGTCAGCTAACGACGGATTAGAGGCCGGATGATCCGGCCTCTGTCGTTCAGATTATTTTAGCGACGCAACACCCAGCGGGACGCCAGCGACCTCACACCAGATGTAAACTTCGTTGTAGCCCGAGATGTCCATAGTTGGAGGCACCGCATAAGATTGCTTGCCTTTCAAATTCAGCAGTGCACCCAGCTTAGATGACGGGTCGTATTCGCCATCCTTACCGAATGCCACACGCGGGTCGGGGCCACCGTCCAACGAAAAGTCGTTGCCTAATTCAACGATATAACGATCGCCATCCTTTTTTACTTTGACCGAGCCGCTGGTTTCGTGCTTCGAGCGCCCCTCGAAATGACCCTTTTTCTTGTCACCCCCGGCCAAAGCCGCATTGGTGCCGACCAGAGTCAGAGCCGCGCCAGTGGCAGCCGCGTTCAGAAAAAGTGAACGACGAGTCATCATTTTACGTTCTCCATTAGATAAGTGCGGGCGACTTTGCCCGTTGACGCAGACTATGCGCAGCAAATATCTGTGTGGCGATTAACATCACCTCGAATTTCCGTGTTCGGTTCGTGTGTTGGCGTGAGTTTTTTGTGATCAGCTTGTGTTTTCGCAGCTTATGATTAGGTTCCGGTGCGAAACAAACGGATAGAACACATATGACCGACCTGACCCCGCGCGAGATTGTCTCGGAACTGGATCGTTTCATTATCGGGCAAAAGGATGCCAAGCGCGCCGTGGCCGTTGCACTGCGCAACCGCTGGCGCCGCAAGCAGTTGCCGGACGATATTCGCGAAGAGGTGTATCCAAAGAACATCCTGATGATCGGCCCCACCGGTGTCGGCAAAACCGAGATCAGCCGCCGTCTGGCCAAGCTTGCGCGCGCACCCTTTATCAAGGTCGAAGCCACGAAGTTCACCGAGGTTGGCTATGTCGGTCGCGACGTGGAACAGATCATCCGCGATCTGGCCGATGCCGCCATTCTGCAAACTCGGGAATTCATGCGCGAAGATGTCAAGGCCAAAGCCTATCAGGCCGCCGAAGACCGCGTGATTGACGCCATCGCTGGTACGGATGCCCGTGAAGGCACACGAGAGATGTTCCGCAAAAAGCTCAAGTCGGGTGAGCTGGATGAGACGGTCATTGAACTGGACGTCGCGGACAGTTCAAACCCAATGCCGATGTTCGATATTCCGGGACAGCCTGGCGGTCAGATGGGGATGATGAATCTGGGCGATATCTTCGGTAAGGCGTTTGCCGGGCGCACTGTTAGAAAACGTCTGACTGTCGCCGAAAGCTATGACGTGCTGATCGGAGAAGAGGCAGACAAGCTGCTGGACGATGAGACGGTCACCCGCACCGCATTGGAATCGGTGGAGCAGAACGGCATCGTTTTTCTGGACGAGATTGACAAGGTCTGTGCCCGCACAGAATCGCGTGGTGGTGATGTAAGTCGTGAAGGGGTGCAGCGCGACCTGCTGCCTCTGATCGAAGGCACAACCGTCTCGACAAAGCACGGTCCGGTTAAAACCGACCACATCCTGTTCATCGCATCCGGTGCGTTCCATATCGCCAAACCATCAGACCTTCTGCCCGAATTGCAGGGTCGTCTGCCCATCCGGGTAGAGCTGCGCGCGCTGACCGAGGAAGACTTCGTGCGTATCCTGACCGAAACCGACAACGCATTGACCCGTCAGTACACGGCCCTCATGGCCACCGAAGAGGTTACGGTTGGGTTTACCGAGGATGGTATTGCCGCCCTGGCGCGGATCGCAGCCGACGTGAACCAGAGCATTGAAAACATTGGTGCGCGGCGACTTTACACAGTCATGGAACGGGTCTTTGAAGAGCTGTCATTCACTGCACCAGACAGGGCCGGAACAGAAATAACTGTCGACGCACAATTCGTGGACGACAATCTGGGTGAATTGACCAAATCAGCAGATTTGAGCCGTTACGTTTTGTAGCAGCTCGGATCCGATACTGCCGCTTTTCTGCGTTTCTTTCATCCGCTCTTTCGTTCCAAGCAAAGCGGTTTACTATTTGTGTGATTATATTTATGGCCACCGGCAAGGACTGGACAACCAGAAATTTAGCAAAGAGCCCAATCAAGAAGGTCGCCGAAACCATCAGACGCATAACTCGACAAAAGAGCTTGCCCATTCAATTTGTTCGCGCAGTCAGTTAACTACGCTCTGAAAATTTCGAATCGAAGTCACATTTCATACACGTGTGGCAAAGCCAAAACACAGGCAACAGGTGGTTGAGGTTAGGTGTTATGGAGATTGAGCAGACGGGGTTGTCGGGTGTGTTGGTTATTCGCCCGCAGCGGCATGGGGATTTGCGCGGGTTTTTTTCTGAGAGCTGGAACAAGGCGCGGCTGGAGGAGGCTGGGGTTGTGTTGCCGGAATTTGTGCAGGACAACCATTCGCTGTCGTCCGCGGTGGGGACATTGCGCGGCCTGCATTTTCAGGCGC